>JALVTT010000151.1 GCA_027024025.1 Sedimenticola sp. | reverse complement strand
ACATACAGGGGGAGTGATTGACGTTTTCGCAGTATGCAGAGCATACCCCGGATTAAACATGCCAGGTTTGAGAATTGCTACGATAAATTAATTTTGGCTAGAAATATTTTCTGATGCGTGATTTTACTAGAGCCTGTTAACACCAATGCAATGCGACTCTGTCGAATCTGAAAAAACGCCACTTCGTGTTGTCTGAGGGTACGCTTATCAGTCAATAGTGGAAATCAATCAACAATATCAAGGTGGTGCTAAATACCCCATGCTCAAACCTAGGGAAGCTCTGATTAATTCATCCGTGAATTATCAGAGCACGAAAAAGGTAAAATGCGATTTTACCTCTTTCTTCATTTTCAACAGCTTATCAGCTGCTGAAAATGGCGGCACATCCCTGTGCCGCACACAGGCCGTTGAAGAACACCGTTTTTCAATGGCCTGTTAAAGTTTTGTGACAGGGTGCCGCTGTCTGGATTGAACAGCGGAATAAAACACAGGGACACGAGACATGAGCGCACCCATCATCATCGATGTCGAGGCCTCGGGCTTCGGCAGGGGCAGCTATCCCATCGAGGTCGGGCTGGTATTGTCCGATGGGACGCCGCATTGTTTTCTGATCGCGCCGGAGCGCGGCTGGACCGGCTGGGATCCGGAGGCGGAAAAGGTACACGGCATCAGCCGCGAGACCCTGACCGCCTACGGCCGCCCGGTGCCGGAGGTCGCGTGGCGCCTGAATGCGCTGCTCGACGGCAAGACGGTCTACAGCGACGCCTGGTCCTTCGACATGAGCTGGCTGGGCAAGCTGTACGAGGCGGCGCACGAGACCCAGCGTTTCCGCATCGCCTCGCTGCACGAACTCGTTGAACACCAGCGCCTGGCGCGCTGGGACCGTACCCGTGACCAGGTGGTGCACGATCTGGCCCTGAAGCGTCATCGCGCCAGCGGCGATGCGCGCATCCTGCAGGAGACCTGGCGGCGCCTGCACGCGGTCGCCGCCTGAGCCGATAGTCTCTCCCGCGGGTGGTGCGGTCTTGTCTGCCGGCGGGACGCCGGCGCTCCCCGGGCGGGGCCGTCGCCTGCGGGCGCTCAGACCTTTTTCACGAACTCCGATTTGAGCCCCATGGCGCCGATGCCGGGGATCTTGCAGTCGATGTCGTGGTCACCGTCCACCAGGCGGATGTTCTTGACCTTGGTGCCGACCTTGACCACGCTGGAGCTGCCCTTGATCTTGAGATCCTTGATCACGGTGACGGTGTCGCCGTCGTTGAGCACATTGCCCACCGCGTCGCGCACCACCGGCTGCTGGTCTTCCGCCGCCTCGCTGTCGCTGGCCGACCACTCGTGGCCGCATTCGGGGCAGACGTAGTTGCCGCCGTCCTGATAGGTGTATTCCGAGCCGCATTCCGGGCAGTTGGGCAGATCGCTCATTCGGGCTTGTCTCCATGCTGGGTGCCGAGCAGGGGGTTGGCCTGCAGGTCGGCGTGGTAGGAAGAACGCACCATGGGGCCGCTGGCCACGTTGGCAAAGCCCATGTCCTCGCCCAGCTGGCGCAGTTCGTCGAATTCCCCGGGGGTCAGAAACCGTTCCACCGGCAGGTGCTCGCGGCTGGGTTGCAGGTACTGGCCCAGGGTGAGCATGCTGCAGCCGTGCGCGCGCAGGTCGCGCATGAGCTGTTCGACCTCCTCGCGCGTCTCGCCGATGCCCAGCATGATGCCCGACTTGGTGGGTACCTCGGGGTGCTGTTCGCCGAAGCGCGCGAGCAGTTCCAGCGACCAGGCATAGTCGGCGCCGGGGCGGGCCTTGCGGTACAGGCGCGGCACGGTCTCCAGGTTGTGGTTGAACACGTCCGGCGGGCTTTCTGCGAAGGCCGCCAGGGCGGGCTGCATGCGTCCGCGGAAGTCCGGCACCAGCACCTCCACCGTGGTCTCGGGGGCGCGCGCGCGTACCGCGCGGATGCACTCGGCGAAGTGCCCGGCGCCGCCGTCGCGCAGGTCGTCCCGGTCCACCGAGGTGATGACCACATACTTGAGCGCCATCTCCGCGATCGCCTCGCCCAGCTGGCGAGGCTCGTCCGGGTCCAGCGGCTGGGGCTTGCCGTGGGCCACGTCGCAGAAGGGGCAGCGGCGGGTGCAGATGTCGCCCATGATCATGAAGGTGGCGGTGCCGTGGCTGAAGCACTCGCCGAGATTGGGGCACTGGCCCTCTTCGCAGACCGAGGCCAGCTTGCGCTCGCGGAGGATGCGCTTGATGCGGGTCACGCCCGGACCGCTGGGGATGCGCGCGCGTATCCAGCGGGGCTTGCGGGGCATCTCGCGGGTCGGCTCCACCTTGACCGGGATGCGGCTGACCTTGTCATGGCCGCGCTGGTGGGTCTCGGGGCTGTGACGCGAGGGGGCGTCGAGATCGGGCGTCTTCATCCGCCCATTGTAACCCAAGCGCCGGAGGGCCGGATCAGAGTCCCAGCCAGGCGCGCAGGCGGGCCCAGAGTCCGGGGCGCGGCGTGCTCGGTGGTTCGGGCCGGGCCTGGCCGGCGACCGCGTCCAGGTGGGCCACCGGGGAGATGCCGTCCACCGGCATGCCGGCCTCGCGCGCGGCCTGGCTGGCGGCGCCGAAGCGGCCCGGTTCCAGTACGGTGGTGGCGTCGGGGTCCTGGGCGGCGTGCAAGGGCTCGTTGGCGGGGTCTTTCTCGAAACGCAGCTCGATCTCGCCGATCTGCAGCACGTCTCCGTCGTTGAGCACGCACTTGCGCGCCAGGCGGCCGTTGACATAGGTGCCGTTCTTGCTGCCCAGGTCTTCGAGAAAGGTGTCGCCCATCACGGTCAGCAGACGCAGGTGCTTGCGGCTGATGCCGGCGAAGCGCAGCTGGATGTCGCAATAGTCCTCGCGCCCGAGCAGGGCCTCGCCGGCCTCCAGGGGAAAGCTGCGGGTCACCGCGTCGCGTTCGATCAGATGGAGATTCGGCATGGCTCGCTTCCCTCGGGCAGCAGGGGTGAATGGGTGGCCTCCGGCCGGCCCGGCGGCTGGATCAGGATCAGCGAGACATTGTCCCGTCCGCCGGCCTGGTTGGCCGCCTCGATCAGCGCGCGGGCGCGCTCGCCCAGCGGCTGGCCGCGCATCAGGATGGCGCGGATGTCCTGGTCGTCGAGCATGCCGCTGAGGCCGTCGCTGCAGGCCAGCAGCTGATCGCCAGGCTCCAGCTGGACCCGGAACAACTGCATCTCGGGTACATCGCCCTGTCCCAGCACGCTGGTCAGGATGTGTTCATAGCGGCGCAGGCGCGCGTCCCCGGGCGGCATGTAGCCCTCGCTGACCAGACGCCGCGCCACGGTCTGGTCGCGGCTGAGCTGCAGCAGCTCGCCGTCGCGCAGGCGGTACAGGCGCGAATCGCCCACGCAGGCGCACAGGCATTGATCCTGCCCTACCAGGCCGGCGACCACGGTGCTGCTCATCCGGCTCAGGCGCGGCTCGCGGGCGGCCTGTTCCTGGATCGCCCGGTGCGCGGCCAGCACCGCCTCGCCGAGGCGGGCCAGGGTGGGGCGCTCGGCGCCGCGCGGCCACAGCCGTCGCCACAGTGGCACATGGGCCAGGAAGCGGCTGATGGTGTCGACCGCCAGCTGCGCCGCGATCTCGCCCCCGGCGCGTCCGCCCACGCCGTCGGCGAGGACGAACAGCCCGCTTTCGGGGTCGCTGAATACCCGGTCCTGGTTCTGGGTGCGCACCTGACCGCGATCGGACAGCGCGCTCATCTGGAGTTCTTGTTTCACCCGGCCTTGTCCCTGCATCGATGTACCTGGGTGTTGCATCGGCCGCTGTCGGGAATTCTTGAGGGCCTTTCATGCGGATCTGCCGGGGTCGCTGCGCGAGGCGGTTTTTTCTGCCATCATCGGACCGGGCATACAGTGGAGAGCGGCCCCATGCCGGCGCGCCAGATCGTGGCATTCACCGATATCTGCGGCAGCACCCGTTTGTACGAGCGGCTGGGGGATGCGCGCGCGCGGGCGCGTATCCGCTCCTGGCTGGGGGCGCTGGCCGGGGCGGTGGAGGATGCCGGCGGCCGGGTGGTGAAGGAGATCGGTGACGAGCTGATGCTGGTGTTTCCCGGTCTGCCCCCGCTGCTGGCCTATCTGGACCGCCTGCCCGGGTTGCAGGCGCAATCGGGCATGCGCTGCAAGACCGGCGTGCACGCGGGCGCGGTGATCGAGGAGCGGGGCGATCTGTTCGGCGACGCGGTCAACACCGCGGCGCGCATCGTGGCCCTGGCCGGCGCCGGGCAGGTGCTGCTGTCGGAGGCGGTGACGCGGGAGGCGGACGGGCTGCCGCTGCGCCCCCTGCCGGCGATGAGCGCGCGCGGCAAGCAGCACATGCCGGCCCTGTTCGAATGGCTGGGCGAGGAGGCGCAGGCCGACCGCACCGAGCTGATCGACCCCGCCGGGCTGGCGGCCCTGCGCGAGAACCTGGGCGGGCGGCTGCGCCTGATCTGGGCGGGTGGCGAGCGGGAGTGGGCGCCTGGCTGCGAGGAGATCACGGTGGGGCGTGATCCGGCCAACACCATCACCCTGTCCCTGCCGCAGGTCTCGCGCGTGCACCTGCGCATCGAGTCGCGCGGCCCCTACTGGCTGGTGCACGATCAGAGCACCAACGGCACCCGGGTCTGCAATCATGGCGAGGCGGGGGTGCTGCTGCAGCGCGAGCCCTGCCGCCTGGGTCGCGCCGGGCACCTCGAGCTGGCCCCGGCGATGGCGCGGCCGGACCAGGCCCGCATCCGCTTCCGGATCGGCTAGGAGCCAGTCGGGCTTGCCGGCCGGTCAAGTTTGGCCGCGGCGCGCCGATAGCCCCGGTATGGCCTGTTGACCGGAGGCGGCGTGCGCCGTATCGGACGTTTCATCGTGAAGGATCTGCTCGGATCGGGCACCCAGGGCAAGGTGTACCGCTGCGAGGATCCGCGCCTGCAGCGCCAGGTGGCGATCAAGCTGCTGCACCGGCCGTTGCTCAGCCAGGGCGACGCCGGCCATGCGCTGCTGCGCGAGGCGCGTGCCATGGGGCGGCTCAGTCATCAGAACCTGGTGGCGGTGTATGACGTGGGCGACCTGAAAAAGCGTCCCTACCTGGTGTTCGAGCTGATCGAGGGGCGGCCGCTGTCGCGGCTGCTCAGGGAGGATCCGCCCGATGTCCCGGCCGCCCTGTCCATACTCGACGGCATCCTGGCGGGGATCGCGCAGGCGCACGAGCATGGCATCGTGCACCGCGACATCAAGCCGGCCAATATCATCGTGACCCGCACCGGCGTCCCCAAGGTCACCGATTTCGGCATCGCCGCGGCCCTGCGGGACGATGCCGGCCACCAGACGCAGGTGGTGGGCACGCCCCGCTACATGGCCCCGGAGTACATCCGCGAGGGTCGGGTGATGAAGCAGACCGATGTGTTCGCCCTGGGCCTGGTGGCTTACGAGATGCTGGCCGGGCGGCCGGCCTACGCGGGCGGTGATCCGCACCGCCTGATGTATGACATCGTGCACCGCCCGGTGCAGCCCCTGGACCAGCTGGTGCCGGACATGGACCCACGCCTGCAATCGATCATCGAGCGGGCCCTGGAGAAGGATCCGCAGCTGCGCTATCCCGACGCCGGGGCCATGCGGGACGCGCTGCGGGCCTACCACGACCTGGCCCGGCCGCGCGCGGCCCCGGAGCATGCCCATTCCACCATCCAGTTTCTGCTGCGCCGGATGCGTCTCAAGAGCGACTTTCCGGCGCTGGCGCAGAGCATCAGCACGCTCAACGAGCTGGCGGCCTCGGACCGGCGCGACACCACCCAGCTGGCCAATATCATCGTCAAGGACCAGGGCCTGAGCAGCAAGATCCTGCGCGTGGTCAACTCGGCCTACTATGCCGCCTTCTCCGGCAGCATCGGCACCATCTCGCGCGCCATCGTCATCCTCGGGGTGAACGGGGTACGCTCCATCGCCGCCTCGCTGTCGCTGCTGGAGCATTTCGGCGAGGGCGACCGGGTCGGGCATCTCAAGGACATGCTGTCGGAGTCGCTGTACGCCGGGCTGTGCGCGCGCGAGCTGTGCAAATCGGTGGCGCGCGAGCTGGCCGAGGAGGCCCTGCTGGGAACCATGCTGCGGCGCCTGGGCGGCATCCTGGTCGCCTACTACCTGCCCGAGGAGGAGCAGGAGATCCAGCGCCTGAGCCGCGGCGAGGGCCTGGATCCGGTGCAGGCCCAGACCCAGGTGCTGGGCACCACCTATGCCGAGATCGGGCGCGCGGTCGCGGGCGAATGGAATTTTCCGCGGGACATCCGCCAGTGCCTGGAAGACCCGGAAAAACCGCCGCGCGGCCGCGCCGCCGATCCCCGCCAGCAGTTGCAGCTGATGGCGGTGTTCGCCGACCGCGCCACCACGGTGCTGCGTTCCGGCAGATCGCAACAGTCCATGCAGGCGATGAAATCGCTGGTGACCCGCTATGCCCGGGCCCTGGGCGTGGCGCCCGAGTCCATGGTCGAGAGCATCGGCTGCGCGCGCCGCGAATACCTGGACTTCCGCCTCGGCTGTATCGACGCCGGCGAGCGCGCACGCTTCGTGGCCACCCTGGACGGCGGCGGGGCCGACCCAGCCCCGGTCGAGCCGCGCGCGGGCGCGGAACAGGATCCGCTGACCCTGACGGTGAGCGAGGAGGGGGTGATCAACGCCCAGGTCAACGGCCTGCTGGCGCCCGAGCAGGTGCTCACCGAGGGCCTGCAGGAGGTGACCCAGCTGCTGGTCTCCGAGCATCGGCCGGAACAGCTGGTCCAGCTGGTGCTGGAGATCCTGTACCGGGGCATGGGCTTCCGCCGGGTGGTCCTGGGGCGCTGGCGGGCGGACCGCAAGGAGGTGCAGGGCAGCGCCGGGCTGGGTGACCGCGCCGAGCGCCTGGTGGAGCGTTTCCGGGTGCGCTGCGTAGGCCGGCCGGACATCCTCAGCCTGGCCCTGATCCAGAACACCGATGTCTATATCAAGGATGCCACCCAGTCCTCGGTGCAGACCCGCATGCCGGCCTGGTTCAAGGGCACGCGCATGCCGGGTTCGTTTTTCGTGCTGCCCATGCGCGGCGACAGCGGGCCGCTGGGCATGCTGTATGCCGAATACGGCCTGGCCTACGGCTTCGACGAGAATCCCAATGTGCTGCACCTGGTGCAGGCCCTGCGCAACCAGTTGCTGCTGGGGCTGGCGCGCGCCGCGGCCGCGCCGGCCGGGCTGTGCGCGGCGGATTCAGTCTGAGGTCTCGGCGCGGTAGCCGGTCTCGCGGCAGAAGTGCCCGACCAGGGATCGCGCCAGCTCGGCCATCGGTACATCGATGCCCAGATCGCGTGCCTGGGTGACCGCCATGCCCCGGTAGCCGCAGGGATCGATGCGGCCGAAGGGTTCGAGGTCCATGTCGATATTGAAGGCCAGCCCGTGGTAGGTGCAGCCGCGCCGCACCCGCAGGCCCAGGGCCGCGATCTTGGCCTCGCCGACATAGACCCCCGGCGCCTCGGGGCGGGCGCGGGCCTCCACCCCGTGCTCGGCCAGTACCCCGATGACGCTGTTCTCCATGGCGCTGACCAGCGCGCGCACCCCCAGGCCCGCCTCGCGCAGCGACAGCAGCAGATACATGATCAGCTGGCCGGGGCCGTGATAGGTCACCTGGCCGCCGCGGTCGCTCTGGATCACCGGGATGTCGCCCGGCGCGAGCAGGTGCTCGGCGCGCCCGGCCTGGCCCTGGGTGAACACCGGATCGTGTTCCAGCAGCCAGATCTCGGAGGGGGTGTCGGGGGTGCGTCGGTCGGTGAAGTCGCGCATCGCGGCCCAGGTCTCGGCGTAGTCACGCCGCCCCAGGTGACGCAGCAGCAGCCGGGGCCCGTCCTGGCTCACAGGCGCATCAGAACCTTTTCATGGGCGGTCAGGGCGTCGTAGATGGCATCCAGCTGCTCGCGGTTCTGCGCCTCGATGGTGACCGTGACCGAGAGGTATTTGCCATTGGCGCTGCCCTTGCACTGGATGCGGTCGTGGTCGATACGCTCGCAGTGGTCGCCGATGATCTCGATCACGGTATCCTTGAAACTGCCGTCGTCCAGGCCCATGGCCTTGATCTGGAAGTCGCAGGGAAACTGAAAGCCGTGCTCCTCGGGGGTTTTCGGGTCCTGTCCGCTCATCTCGTGTCTCCGTTGCGCGCCGCCAGGCGGATGCGCTGTTTGGCCGCCTGGTAGAGGCGGTCCATCTCGCGCCAGCGCGGGCCCGGTCTGCCGTCGCCCACGGGCGCGCCGTCCAGCATCACCACCGGCGCGATCTCGCGCGTGGAGCTGGTCAGCCAGATCTCTCCGGCGCGCCGCAGATCGGCCTCGCGGATGCTCGCCTCGGCGTGCGCGATACCGGCCTCGCGCGCCAGTTCCAGCACCAGTTCGCGGGTGATGCCGGGCAGCAGCTCGTCACTGTTGGGCGGGGTGATCAGCAGCCCGTCCAGGACGATGAACAGATTGCTGGCCGTGCCTTCGCGGGCGATGCCGTCGCGGATGAAGATGGCGTCGTCCGCGCCGCTTTCAAGGGCCTGCGCCTGGGCCAGCACATTGGCCAGCAGGTTGGTGCTCTTGATGTCGCAGCGATGCCAGCGGATGTCGGCCAGGGTGATGGCGCGGATGCCCTGCTCGGGGATGCGCGGGTCGCGTTCCGGGATCGGCTGGGTGAAGGCGATCACCGTGGGCCGGAGCGTCTCCGGCGGGCGGTGGGCCCGGCCCGGATAGGCGCCGCGCGTGACCTGGATGTAGATCGAGTGGTCGACGGCGCCGCAGGTGTCGCACAGGGTGCCGATCATCTCCAGCCAGGCCTCGCGGCTCATGGGGTTGGGCAGGCGGATCGCGTCCAGGCTGCGCTGCAGGCGGTCGAGATGCTCGGCGGCGCGGAAGGGCGCGCCCGCGTAGGCCGGGATCACCTCGTACACGCTGTCGCCGAACAACAGGCCGCGGTCGGTGACCGGCACGCAGGCCTCGTCGGCGGGCAGGTAGCGGCCGTTGAGATAGACCTGCCGCATCACTGCATCCACAGCTTGACCGCGTCCACGGCGCGCCGCCACAGCCCGCCCTCGGGCATGGGTGCCAGGGCGATCATGGGCGCGCGCGCGACCTCCTTGCCGTCCAGCGAGACGATCACGGCGCCGAGCACCGCGCCCTTGGCCAGCGGGGCCTCGATGTGCGGCTTGAGCTCGCTGCGCGCCTTGAGTCTGGCATACTGGCGGCGCGGGATGGTGACGTACAGATCCCGGGCCAGGCCGATGGGCACCGTCTCCTGCCGGCCCTTCCATACCCGGGCCTGGGTCAGGGCCTGGCCGGCGCGGTACAGGCGGTGGGTCTCGTAGAAGCGGAAGCCGTAGTTGAGCAGGGTCTGGCTGGTGGAGATGCGTGCCTTCATGCTCTTGGTGCCCATGACCACCGAGATCAGGCGCATGTCGCCGCGCTTGGCCGAGGCCACCAGGCAGTAGCCGGCCGACTTGGTGTGGCCGGTCTTGACCCCGTCCACGCTGGGGTCGTGCCACAGCAGGTTGTTGCGGTTGTGCTGGCGGATCTTGTTGTAGGTGAATTCCTTCTCGCCGTAGATCTTGTAGTACTCCGGATAGTCGCGGATGGTGGCGATGGTCACCTTGGCGATGTCGCGCGGGGTGGTGTAGTGCTGCGGATCAGGCAGGCCGGTGGCGTTGGCGAAGTGGGTGTGGGTCATGCCGAGGCGCGCGGCGTGCTCGTTCATCAGATTGGCGAAGGCGGCCTCGCTGCCGGCGATGTGCTCGGCCAGGGCCACCGCCGCGTCGTTGCCCGACTGGATGATCAGGCCCTTGAGCAGGTCGCCGACCGAGACCTTGCTGTTGACCTCGATGAACATGCGCGAGCCTTCCTGTTTCCAGGCCTTTTCGCTGACATGCACCAGTTCGTCGAGCTTGAGATTGCCGTGCGCCAGTTCCTCGAACACCACGTGCGCGGTCATGATCTTGGTCAGGCTGGCCGGCTCCATGCGCTTGTCGGCGTTCTTCTCGGCCAGTACCCGGCCGCTGTGCATGTCCATCAGCAGATAGCCGCGCGCCGGGATGTCGGGCGCGGCCGGCACCGGCGCGGCCCGCAGCGTGGCGGAGAACAACAGGGCGAAGAAGGTAATGAGATACGGCTTCATCGGTGCAGGATCCTTTTCCGGTTTGCTGGGACGGGGGTCATCTCAGCAGCAGTTGGGCATCGTGGATATCCATTTGTTCCAGGGTGTCGACCAGTTGGTCGGCGATTTCTACCGAGGCTAGCGGGCCGATCTGTACCCGTAGAACATGCCCACGTGGAGAGTCAGCGGGTTGGATATGGATGGTTCGTCTAAGTTCCTTCTGCAGGCGTGTGGCCATACGCTGTGCATTGTCCGGGTCGTCAAAGGCGCCCACTTGAACATAGATGCGAGGGGAGTGTCTTGCAGCTGTGTCGGTCCGCCGTGTCGGCGCCACCGGCCTGCGTGAGTCGATGGCGCGGATCTCGACCAGCGCGGTGCCGCGCCCGAGCATTCCTAGCTTGCTGGCCGCGGCATAGGAGAGGTCGATGATACGGTTGCCATAAAAGGGGCCACGGTCGTTGACCCGCACCACCACGCTGCGACCGTTCTCCAGGTTGCGCACCCGCACATAACAGGGAAGGGGCAGGCGACGGTGGGCCGCGGTCATGGCATACATGTCGAAACGTTCGCCGCTGGCTGTACGCCGGCCCTGAAATTTTCGTCCATACCAAGAAGCGACGCCTCGCTGAACGAACCCTTGGATCGAGCGAAGAGGGTAATAGGTGTGTCCGGCCACGGTGTAGGGCCGCAGGGTGCCCTTGCGATAGGGTTCGGCGCGCGGTACCGCGTCCGGGGTGTGGCTCAGGTCCGGGTAGCCGTCCGGCGCGCCATCGCGAACCGTATCGCCGCTCCCGCCACAGCCGGCGAGTAGAGCGCTGAGCAATAAAGGCGCAAAGGGCCGCCATTCAGTCCGCATGTGACCTGGCCTCCTTCCGGGTGTGAAGCCGCGCGATGGCGTCGGCCAGTTGGTACACCGCCATGGCGTACAACGGGCTATGATTGTAGCGTGTGATGACGTAGAAGTTGTGCAGCGCCAGCCAGTATTGGGTCTCGCCGTCCCGTTTCAGGGCCAGCAGGGCGGCGCGGGTGTCGTCCGGCAGGGGCGCGGCCAGGCGCAGGCCCCGGGCGCGCAGTTCGGCGACGCGAAAGGCGGGTTTGAAGCCCGCTTCGATCACGTCCTCGAAGCGCGCCGGGTCCAGCGCGTGGATGCGCTGCGCGATGGGGCCGCCGCGCACCCAGCCGTGGCGGGCGAAATAGTTGGCCACGCTGCCGATCACGTCCGCGTCGTTCCGCCAGATGTCGCGCCGCCCGTCGCCGTCGAAGTCCACGGCGTAGTTGCGAAAGCTCGACGGCATGAACTGCGGACGCCCCATGGCCCCGGCATAGGAGCCCAGCGGGGTGGCGGGGTCCATGTGTTCCTCGCGCGTCAGCAGCAGGAACTGCTCCAGCTCGGAGCGGAAGAAGGCGGCGCGCGGCGGATAGTGGAAGCCCAGGGTGCTTAGGGCGTCCAGCACCGGGTAGCGTCCGGCGTGTCGGCCGTAGCGGGTCTCCACGCCGATGATGGCGACGATGATCTCGGGCGGCACCCCGTATTCACGCTGGGCGCGCGCCAGCGCCGCGGCATTGCGCCGCCAGTAGTCCAGGCCGCCCCGGATGCGCTCACGGGTGAGGAAGATGCGGCGGTACTGGCCCCAGTCGAGGCGCTTCTCGGCCGGGCGGGCGATGGCGTCCAGGATGGCCTGGCGACGGTGCGCCCGGGCCAGGATGGCGGTCAGCGCGCCGGCATCGAAGCCGTGCTGCTCGACCATGCGCGTGATGAACCGCTGCTGCAGGGCCTCGGGCGTGGCGGCGCGCAGCGGCATGGCGGTCAGCAGGGCGGCGAACAGGACCAACAGGTGTTTCATCGGGGCAACAGCTTCCGGTGGGTATGGATCGACATCAGGATACCGAAGCCGGCCATCAGGGTCACCAGCGAGGTGCCGCCGTAACTGACCAGCGGCAGCGGCACCCCGACCACCGGCAGCAGGCCCGAGACCATGCCCACGTTGACGAACAGATAGACGAAGAACACCAGGGTCAGGGCGCCCGCCAGCAGGCGCCCGTAGGTGTCCTGGGCGCGGCTGGCGATATACAGGCCGCGCAGGATGATGAACAGATTGAGCGCCAGCAGCAGCGAGACGCCGACCAGGCCAAACTCCTCGGACAGCACGGCGAAGATGAAATCGGTGTGGCGCTCCGGCAGGAAGTCGAGCTGCGACTGGGTGCCGTTGAGCCAGCCCTTGCCCCAGAGGCCGCCCGAACCGATCGCGATCTTGGACTGGATGATGTGGTAGCCCGCGCCCAGCGGGTCCTTTTCGGGGTCGAGAAAGGTCAGCACGCGCTGTTTCTGGTAGTCGCGCATCAGATACCACAACACCGGCGCGGCGGCCCCGGCGGCGGCGAGCAGGCCGAAGATCAGGCGCCAGCTGATGCCGGCCAGGAAGAGCACGAAGATGCCGGCGCTGGCCACCAGCACCGCGGTGCCGAGGTCGGGCTGCTTGGCGATCAGCAGCACCGGCACCACGATCAGGGCCGCGGCCAGGCCGAGGCGGCCCCAGTTGGGCGGCAGCGGCTTGTCGGCCAGATACCAGGCGATCATCATGGGCACCGCCAGCTTGACCAGCTCGGAAGGCTGAAAGCGCACGAAGCCCAGGTTCAGCCAGCGCTGGGCGCCCTTGCCCACGTCGCCGAACAGCAACACCGCGACCAGCATCAGGGTGCCGCCGAGGTACAGCCAGGGGGTCCAGCGGAACAGCTGCGCGGGCGGGATCTGGGCGATCCCCGCCATCACGCCGAAGGCGATCAGGAAGCGCAGCAGCTGGCGTTCGACCTGGGCCATGTTCTGGCCGCTGGCCGAGTACAGCACCACCAGGCCGTAGGCGCACAGCAGCAGCAGGCCCACCAGCAGGGGCAGGTCCAGGTGGACCCGCGCCAGCAGCCCCAGGCGGCGGCTGGGATCGCTGGGGGTGAGGTCGCCGAGGTCCATGCGCGACAGGCTCATGAGGCGCCCTCCTTGTGAGACGGCCCGCCCAGGAGGCGCGGCAGCAGCCAGGCGTCCATCACCTTGCGCGCCACCGGCGCGGCCGCCGATCCGCCGTGTCCGCCGTTCTCGACCACCACCGCGATGGCGATCTGCGGATCGTCGGCCGGCGCATAGGCGATGAACAGGGCGTGGTCGCGGTTTTTCTTTGAGACATGCTCGGCATCGTACTTCTCTTCCTGGCCCACGCTGAAGACCTGCGCGGTGCCGGTCTTGCCGGCGATGGTGTAATAGGGGGTGCGGATGCGCCGGGCGGTGCCGCGCATACCCTGCACCACGTGTTCCATGGCGCGCCGCACATCGTCCCAGTCGGCCTGCCTGCGGATGGAGATCTGCTGGAAGTGCGGCGGGATGGGGCTGCTCCGGTGCTCGCCGCGTGTCTCCAGATAGTTCACCACGCGCGGCCTGGGGAGCCTGCCGTTGTTGGCGATGGCGGCGGTGGCGGTCGCCAGCTGCAGCGGGGTGGTCAGGAAATAGCCCTGGCCGATCCCGGCGATGATGGTCTCGCCCGGATACCAGGGCTGGTGGCGGGTGCGCCGCTTCCAGGCGCGCGAGGGCAGAATGCCACGCGACTCGCCGTTGAGGTCGATCCCGGTGCGCCGGCCGAAGCCGAACTGGTCGAGGAAGCCGCTCATGGCGTCGATGCCCATGTCATGCGCCAGCTTGTAATAGAACACGTCGCAGGACTGGGTGATGGCGCTGTCCAGGTCCATGGGGCCGTGGCCGGTTTTCTTCCAGTCGCGGTACTTGTGCTCGTGCCCGGGTAGCTGGTAGTAGCCCGGGCAGTAGAGGGTGGTGTCGTAGCGGATGGTGCCGGTCTCCAGGCCGCCCAGGCCAATGAATGGTTTGATTGTGGAACCGGGCGGGTACTGGCCGCGCAGGGCCCGGTCGTACAGGGGGCGGTTGGGGTCCTGCTGCAGGGCTCGGTAGTCGGCGCGGCTGATCCCCTCGACGAACTGGTTGGGGTCGTAGCCGGGCTTGCTGGCCAGCACCAGCACCCCGCCGGTCCTGGGGTCGAGCGCCACCACCGCGCCATTGTGCTCGCCCAGGGCCTCCAGGGCGATGCGCTGCAGATTGATGTCCAGCGTCAGATGCAGATCCTCGCCCGGCGTGGGCGGGGTCTGCTCCAGCACCCGCACCACCCGGCCGACCGAGTTGACCTCCACCTGCTGCACCCCGACCTTGCCGTGCAGCACCGCCTCATAGGCCTTCTCCACCCCAGTCTTGCCGATATAGCTGGTGCCGGCGTAGTTGGAGGTGTCGATCTGCTGCAGGTCGCGCTTGCTGATGCGGCCCACATAGCCGAGTACGTGCGAGGTCGCCTCGGGATAGGGATAGTGGCGCAGCAGCTGGGCCTTGATATCGATGCCGGGGAACAGATGCCGCACCACCGCGAAGCGCGCGGCCTCCTCCAGACTCAGCTTGACCCGGATGGGCACGCTGTCGAAGCGCCGCTTGCGCCGGCGCAGGCGCGAGAAACGTTCCAGATCGTCGTCGCTGATCGGCACATACCGGCGCAGCCGTTTCAGGGTGGCGGGGATGTCCTTAACCTTCTCCGGCACCAGCTCCAGGCTGTAGGCGGGCCGGTTCTGCGCCAGCAGCACGCCGTTGCGGTCGTAGATCAGGCCGCGCGTGGGCGGCAGCGGCACCAGCTTGAGGCGGTTGTCCTTGGACAGGGTGGTGAAGTGTTCGTGCTCGACGATCTGCAGTTGTGCCATGCGCGCGATTAGCAGCAGCAGGGCCAGGATCACCAGCAGCGCGGCGATGATGGCGCGGTTGAGAAAGCCCTGTTCCTCCTGGATGTGGTCCTTGATCTGCATGGCCGGCTCAGGCGATGCGGAAGTTGCGCCGGATGTTGCGCAGGGTGATGAACACCCAGGGCCAGAGCAGCGCGCCGACCAGCGGCGCCATCCAGTACAGCAGTCCGGGCGTGGTCTGGCCGGAGGCGCCCATGGCCCAGAACTCCAGCAGATGTTCGGTGGCCAGCAGGAGCAGCACCGCCAGGGCCTGTTGCCATAGCGGGAACACTCGGATGCGGGCATACAGCTGCACCGTGATGAAGGCCACCACCGAGAGCCCCAGGGCGTGCTGTCCCAGCAGGGTGCTGGCGAGCACGTCCAGCAGGATGCCGAGCACGAAGCCCGAGCCCACGCCCACCCGGTGGGGCAGCGCCAGACACCAGTAGATCAGGGCCAGGGTGACCCACTGGGGGCGGAAGGGACGGGCCCACTCCGGCAGCGGCAGTATGGTCAGTAGCAGGGCCACGCAGAAGGTGGCGACGATCACCCCGGTGCCGCGCTGCATCATGGCCGGGCCTCCGCCGGTTGCCGGCTGGGCGGCGGGCTGGGCACCGACCATACCAGCAACACCTCGCGCGAGCGGTCCAGATGGGCCGTGGGGGTGGCGGTGATGCGCGCGAAGGCATTGTCCGGGGAGCGGTCGATACGGGTCACCGTGGCCACCGGGTAGCCGGGCGGGAACTTGCCGCCGAGGCCCGAGGTGACCAGCTTGTCGCCGACCCGGATGTCCGAGTTGGTGGGCAGATAGGGCAGGGACAGCTCATTGATGCGTCCGCTGCCCACCGCGATGGTGCGTAGGCCGTTGCGCAGCACCTGTACCGGGATGGCGTGGCTGGGGTCGGTGATCAGCAGTACCGTGGCGCTGAACGGCGTGGTCTGCACCACCTGGCCCATGACCGCGTTGGCGTCCAGCACCGCCTGGCCGACGAAGACCCCGGAACTGGCGCCCTTGTTGATCACCACCTGCTGCCGGTAGGGGTCCAGGTCCACCGCCGACAGCTCGGCGATCAGCAGCCGGTCGCCGACCTTGTAGGAGGCGTCGAGCAGATTGCGCAGGCGCAGGTTCTCGGCGCGCAGGCTCTCCAGCTTCTGCAGCTCGCCGTGGGCCTTGAGATTCTCCGCGCGTAGGCGCGCGTTCTCCTGCAACAGCTGTTCGCGGCTGCTGGTGGTCTCCTGCAGCCAGTGGGCGGCGGTCACCGGAAAGTCGGCGATGCGCTGCAGCGGGTAGGTGAGAAAGGCCAGGCCGCTGCGGATCTGCCGCAGCTGGTCGAAGCGGTGGTCCACCACCATGAGCACGACCGAGGCGCAAACGGCAAGCAGAACCCGTGTGATCTGCGACGGGCCCTGTGCGAAGATCGGCTTGATGGTCGTTTCCCCCGCTGACAGGTGGCGCTTACTCGACGGTGAAGGTTTCGCCGCCGCGTTCGTCCATCAGCTCCAGCGCCCGGCCGCCGCCGCGCGCCACGCAGGTCAGCGGATCCTCGGCGATGATGACCGGTAGGCCGGTCTCTTCCTCGATCAGTCGGTCCAGGTCGCGCAGCAAGGCGCCGCCGCCGGTGAGCACGATGCCGCGTTCGGCCACGTCCGCGCCCAGCTCGGGCGGAGTCTGTTCCAGGGCCTTCTTGACCGCGTCCACGATGCCCGAGAGCGGCTCCTGCAGGGCCTCGAGCACCTCGTTGGAGGTCATGGTGAAGCTGCGCGGCACGCCCTCGGCCAGGTTGCGGCCCTTGATCTCCAGCTCCAGCACCTCGTTGCCCGGATAGGCGGAGCCGATCTTCTGCTTGATGCGCTCGGCGGTGGCCTCGCCGATCAGGGTGCCGTAGTTGCGCCGGATGTAGTTGATGATGGCCTCGTCGAACTTATCGCCGCCGATGCGCACAGAATTGGAATAGACGATGCCGTTGAGCGAGATGATGGCCACCTCGGAGGTGCCCCCGCCGATGTCCAGCACCATGGAACCGCGCGCCTCGTCGACCGGCAGGCCGGCACCGATGGCCGCCGCCATGGGTTCCTCGATCAGGTACACATCGCGCGCGCCCGCGCCGGCGGCCGACTCCTTGATCGCGCGCCGCTCCACCTGGGTCGAGCCGCAGGGCACGCAGATCAGCACGCGCGGGCTGGGACGGATGATCTTGGACTCGTGCACCTTGTGAATGAAGTACTGCAGCATCTTTTCGGTGACGGTGAAGTCCGCGATCACGCCCTCCTTCATGGGGCGGATGGCGGTGATGTTCTCCGGGGTGCGACCCAGCATCTTCTTGGCCGATTCGCCCACCGCCGCCACCGACTTGCTGCCCCCACGGCCGCGATCATGGCGGATGGCCACCACCGAGGGCTCGTTGAGCACGATGCCCTGGTCCCGGGCGTAGATCAGGGTGTTGGCGGTCCCCAGGTCTATCGACAGGTCATTGGAAAAGAGTCCACGAATACGGCGTAGGAACATGTGTTTCATCCAGTGGCGAGCCCGTCTCCCGACGGGTGAAAACGGTTGGAATTCCGGCGCCCGCCCTCCGAGCCGGGGCGCCTGGGTGCGCTAATCTAGCAAGCCGGAGCAGGCCTGGGCAAGCGGGGAAACCCGGCCCGGCTGCAAGCGGGGGGCGGAATGTGATAGTTTTCCGTCCTTCATTCGAGCAGTTTCGGGATCTCCGCATGTCTCTGACGACCGAAGACGTGGAAAAAATCGCGCACCTGGCGCGCCTGGCCATCGGCCCCGAGGAGGGCGAGGCCCTCAGCCATGACCTGTCGAACATCCTCGACCTGGTGGCGCAGATGGAGGCGGCCGACACCGCCGATGTCACACCCATGGCCCACCCGCTGGAGATGAACCAGCGCCTGCGCCCCGACCGGGTCACCGAGAGCAACCAGCGCGAGCGCTATATGAGCAACGCGCCCCTGGCCGAGGACGGCCTGTTCCTGGTGCCCAAGGTGATCGAATAAAGGCTTCCCTGCGCCGGGCGGCGCGGCACACCACTTTTTACAGTGGGGTTTCCCGCGCGTCCGGCGCGCAATGATTTCAGGCAATGAGCACTATGCACGAGAAAACCCTCGCCGAACTCTCCGCCGGCCTGGCCGCCGGGGATTTCTCCAGCGTCGAACTGACCCGGCACTTCCTGGACCGTATCGAGCGCCTGGACGGGCGGCTCAACAGCTTCATCAGCGTCACCGCCGAGCAGGCCCTGGCGCAGGCGGAGGCCGCCGACGCGCGCCGCGCCGCCGGCGAGGCGGGGCCGCTCACCGGCATTCCGGTGGCGCACAAGGACATCTTCTGCACCCGCGGGGTGCGCACCAGCTGCGGCTCGCGCATGCTGGACAACTTCATCTCACCCTATGACGCCACGGTGGTGGAGCGGCTGGACGCCGCCGGGGTGGTGATGCTGGGCAAGACCAATATGGACGAGTTCGCCATGGGCTCCTCCAACGAGACCAGCTACTACGGGCCGGTGCGCAACCCCTGGGACACCGAGTGCGTGCCGGGCGGCTCCTCGGGCGGCTCGGCGGCGGCGGTGGCGGCGCGCCTGGCGCCGGCGGCCACCGGCACCGACACCGGCGGCTCCATCCGCCAGCCGGCGGCGCTCACCGGCATCACCGGCCTCAAGCCCACCTATGGGCGCTGCTCGCGCTACGGCATGATCGCCTTCGCCTCCTCGCTGGACCAGGCCGGGCCCATGACCCGCACCGCCGAGGACGCCGCGCTGCTGCTGGGCGGCATGGCCGGTTTCGACGAGCGCGACTCCACCAGCGCCGATCGTCCGCTGGACGATTATCTGTCTGGCCTGGACGCCCCGCTGCAGGGGCTGCGCGTGGGTCTGGTGCGCGAGTTCATGGAGAACGACCTGGATCCGGGCATCGCCGCCGCCACCCAGGCGGTGATCGACGAGCTCAAACGCCAGGGCGCGGAGATCGTGGAGATCAGCCTGCCCAATGTGCACCTGTCGGTGTCGGCCTACTATGTGGTGGCGCCGGCCGAGTGCTCCTCCAACCTGTCGCGTTTCGACGGGGTCCGCTATGGTCACCGCTGCGAGGATCCCCGCGACCTGGAGGATCTGTACAAGCGCTCGCGCTCCGAGGGCTTCGGCGCCGAGGTCAAGCGCCGCATCATGATCGGCACCTATGCCCTCTCGGCCGGTTTCTACGACGCTTATTACATCAAGGCGCAGAAGGTGCGCCAGCTGATCGCCGCCGATTTCCGCGCCGCCTTCGAACAGGTGGACGTGATCGCCAGCCCGACCGCCCCGGAGACGGCCTTCCGCATCGGCCAGAAGACCGACGACCCGGTGTCCATGTACCTGCAGGACATCTACACCATCGCGGTCAACCTGGCCGGCCTGCCGGGCATCTCCATCCCGGCGCCGCAGTCCGGCGGCATGCCCACCGGCTTCCAGCTGATCGGGCGCCTGTTCGACGAAGCGCGCCTGCTCAACGTGGCGCACCGCATCCAGCAGGAGACCGACTGGCACACGTTGGCGCCGGAAGGTTTTTGAAAATCTTGAACCACAAAGAACACGAAGAACACAAAGTTTCAGTGGTCGAATGGGGTCGGCAATGGACATCATCCAGATGCTTTCGTGATCTTTGTGTTCTTCGTGGTGAAAAAAATTGCACATAGCCCAATGAGGCACCGAACTATGCAATGGGAAACCGTTATCGGCCTTGAGATCCATACTCAGCTGGCCACCGAATCCAAGATCTTCTCCGGCTCCAGCACGGCCTTCGGGGCCGAGCCCAACACCCAGGCCAATCTGGTGGACCTGGCCATGCCGGGGGTGCTGCCGGTGCTCAACCGGCGGGCGGTGGAGTTCGCGGTGCGCTTCGGCCGCGCCATCGACGCCGAGGTGGCCGAGCGCAGCGTGTTCGAGCGCAAGAACTACTTCTATCCCGACCTGCCCAAGGGCTACCAGATCAGCCAGGCCGAGCTGCCCATCGTGGGCCGCGGCCGGGTGGAGATCGTGCTCGAAGACGGCAGCGTCAAGACCGTCGGCGTGACCCGCGCCCATCTGGAGGAGGATGCCGGCAAATCGCTGCACGAGGACTACCACGGCATGACCGGCATCGACCTCAACCGCGCCGGGACGCCGCTGCTGGAGATCGTCTCCGAGCCGGACATGCGCTCGGCCAGGGAGGCGGTGGCCTATGCGCGCAAGATCCACCAGATCGTCACCTATATCGGCATCTCCGACGGCAATATGCAGGAAGGCAGCTTCCGCTGCGACGCCAACGTCTCGGTGCGCCCCCTGGGCGAGGAGAAGCTGGGCACCCGCACCGAGCTGAAGAACATCAACTCCTTCCGCTTTCTGGAGCGGGCCATCAACTACGAGATCCAGCGCCAGATCGACCTGATCGAGGACGGCGGCCGGGTGATCCAGGAGACCCGCCTGTATGACGCCGAGCGCGACGAGACCCGCTCCATGCGCTCCAAGGAAGAGGCCAACGACTACCGCTACTTCCCCGACCCGGACCTGCTGCCGGTGGTCATCGACGCCGCCTTCATCGAGGCGGTCACCGCCGACATGCCGGAGCTGCCGGATGCCCGCCGCGCCCGCTTCCAGGAGCAATACGGGCTCTCGGCCACCGATGCCGCCATCCTCACCGCGACCCGCGCCACCGCGGACTATTTCGAGACCGTGGCCGAGGCCTGCGGCGATGCGCGCATGGCCGCCAACTGGGTCATGGGCGAGCTGGCCGCCGCCCTCAACAAGGCCGGCCTGGCGATCGCGCGGAGCCCGGTGGACGCCCAGGCCCTGGCCGGACTGCTGGCGCGCATCGTGGACAAGACCATCTCCGGCAAGATCGCCAAGCAGGTGTTCGAGGCGATGTGGGCCGGCGAGGGCAGCGCCGACGAGGTGATCGAGGCGCGCGGCCTCAAGCAGGTCACCGACACCGGGGCCCTGGCCGGCTGGGTGGACGAGGTGATCGCGGACAACCCGCAGCAGGTGGAGAACTACCGCGCCGCCGAGCCGGACAAGCGCAAGAAGATGATCGGCTTCTTCGTCGGCCAGGTGATGAAGAAGTCGCAGGGCAAGGCCAACCCGCAGCAGGTCAACGAGCTATTGCGCGCCAAGCTGGATACGTAGTGAGTGTTGAAAAACATCGCTTGCCGGTACACTGTCCGCGGTTTGAAAGTGACCCCTATGTTCGATAGTCATCGGCCAATGAGTTGAGGCCGTTGGAGTCGGTTCTTCCCTCACCCGTGCTGGTTATCTCTCATGCCGCCAGACGGCTCACGATCTGCTCGAACAGCAGCCAGGGGTCGCGCGGGTCGGCGCCCTTGGCGGCGGCATCGGCCTGCTGGCAGTCGTCGAGCAGTTGCAGCCACTGGCGTGGGCCCAGGCGCGCCAGGGCGCCCCGCAGCAGCGGTTTGCGCCGGTCCCAGATCCGGGCGCGGCTCATGGCGTGCTCCGGGCTGAGGCCCTTGGTGGTGTCGATCGCCATGCCCGCCAGCTGGGCGATCTCGCGGTGCAGGGCCCACAGCACCACCGGCGCGGCCACGCCCTCGCCGCGCAGGCCTTCGAGGATGTGGAGGCAGCGCGCGGTCTCGCCGCGCAGGGCCGAGTCGGTCAGTTCGAAAACATCGTAGCGGGCGCTGTCGGCCACCGCGCTGGCCAGCTGTTCGGCGTCGATGGGGCCGCTGCCATGCAGCAGCAGGAGCTTGTCGATCTCCTGTTGCGCCGCCAGCAGATTGCCCTCGACCCGTCCCGCCAGCAGGCGCGCGGCCTCGTCGCTGGGCTGCAGCCCGGCCGCCTGCATGCGCCGGGCGATCCATTGCGGCAGTTGAGCGGCTTCCACCGGCCACACCTGGATGGTGGCGCCCAGGCCGTCGATGGCCTTGAACCATTTGCTGTTCTGCTGGGCGCGGTCGAGCTTGGGCAGGCTGAGCAGCAGCAGGGTGTCTTGCGGCGGCGCGGCGCAGTACTCGCTCAGGGCCTTGCCGCCCTCGCGTCCGGGCTTGCCGTTGGGGATGCGCAGGTCGATGATCTTCTTCTCGGCGAACAGCGACAGGCTGGCGGCCTCGGCCAGCAGGCTGTTCCAGTCGAAACCGGGGCCGGCCTCCAGAACCTCGCGGTTGTCGTGGCCGGCGGCGCGCGCCGCTGCGCGGATGGCGTCGCAGGCCTCGTTGTGCTGCAGCGGTTCGTCGCCGCTGACCAGGTACACGGGCAGCAGTTGCTGCTGCAGATGGCGGTGGAGCTGTTCCGCCCGCAGGCGCATCAGTTCAGGGCCGCGAGCCGCCGCAGCAGGCGGCGCACCAGTTGGCGGCGCATCTCCTCGCGCACCCGGTCCTCCTCATGCTGGCGGGCCAGGACCTGGTCGGCGTTGCTCAGCAGGGTGCGCAGCTCGCGCAGGGTCCGCTCCGGCAGCAGTTCGTGACCGTCTCGGCCGCGCAGGTCGAAGTGCAGCGACTCCTCGAGTTCGGACTCGGCGGCGCGGTTGCGCGCGTCCAGGCTGAGCAGGCGGCTGGCGCTGCGGTACTGGCTGATGCGCAGGGTGGCGGCGGCCTGCGCGGGTTCGGTGGTCAGTGACACGCCGGTCGCGCGCAGCTGGCGGCGCAGTTCTCCACCCAGTCCGGAATAGGGCGCCGCGCCGCTGATCAGCAGCGGCTGGGGCAGGCCGTCCAGGCTGTCCGGCGCCTTGCGCAGCTGGAACCCGCAGCCGGCCAGCAGGGCCAGGATCAGCAGGGCCAGGGTCAGGTGTGTGGCGGTCCGTTTCATCTTGCTGTCTGCTCCGCGCTCAGTTGGCGACGATGTTGACGAGTTTGCCCGGCACCACGATGACCTTGCGCACCGTCTTGCCCTCGATGTGGCGCTGCACGTTCTCGTTGGCCAGGGCCGCGGCCTCGACTGTGTCGCGCCCGGCCTCGGCCGGCACCTGGATCTTGCCGCGCACCTTGCCGTTGACCTGGGCCACGATCTCGATGCTGTCCTGGCGCAGGGCCTCGGGGTCCACCTCGGGCCAGCCCGCCTCGAGGATGTTCTCGCCATAGCCCAGATCCTGCCACAGTTTGTGGGTGATGTGGGGCGCGATGGGGGCGAGCAGGCGCAGCATGATGCCCAGGCCCTCGCGCAGGGCGGCGGTCTCGGCGGGGCTGTCGCCCAGGCGGTTCAGCGCGTTGAGCATGCTCATGCAGGCCGAGACCACGGTGTTGAACTGCTGGCGCTGGTAGTCGAACAGGGCCTTCCTGAGATTGCCGTGCACCTCGCGCCGGGCCTCGGTCACCGCCGCCGAGTCGTCGATGGCGCCGCCCGCGGGCGCCTCGGCCAGGCGCGCGGCCAGGTTCCACAGGCGCTTGAGGAAGCGGTGCGCGCCCTCCACCCCCTCGTCCGACCATTCCAGGGACTGGTCCGGCGGCGCGGTGAACATGGTGTAGAGGCGCACCGTGTCGGCCCCGTAGCGGTCGATCAGGGTCTGCGGGTCGATGCCGTTGTTCTTGGACTTGGACATCTTCTCCACGCCGCCCGGGGTCACCGGCTGGCCGTCGCTTTTCAGAATCGCGCGCAGCGTGCGTCCCTTTTCGTCGCGCTCGACCTCCACGTCGGCGGGGTTGAACCACTCGCGCGAGCCGTCGGCATTCTCGCGGTAGTAGGTCTCGGCCACTACCATGCCCTGGGTGAGCAGGCGGGTGAAGGGCTCGTCGTTCTCGATCAGGCCCTCGTCGCGCATCAGCTTGTTGAAGAAGCGCGCGTACAGCAGGTGCAGGATGGCGTGCTCGATGCCGCCGATGTACTGGTCCACCGGCAGCCAGTAGCGGGCGCGCGCGTCCAGCATGGCGCCGTCGGCGTCCGGGCAGCAGTAGCGGGCGTAGTACCAGCTCGACTCGAAGAAGGTGTCGAAGGTGTCGGTCTCGCGCCGGTCGCCGTTGCCCAGGTCGTAGAACTCGGGCATCTTCTTCAGCGGCGAGCCGGAGCCGTCCACCACCACGTCCTCGGGAAGGCGCACCGGGAACTCGCGCGCCGGCTCCACGCTGCCGTCGGCCTTGTGGATGATGGGGATGGGGCAACCCCAGTAGCGCTGGCGCGACACGCCCCAGTCGCGCAGGCGGTAGTTGACCTGGCGACCGCCCTTGTCGCGCTGTTCCAGCCAGCTGGCCACCGCGTCGAAGGCGGCCTCGGAGGTCAGGCCGTCGAAGGGGCCGGAGTTGGCCAGCAGGCCCTTTTCCACATAGGCCTGTTCCTCGATCCCGCAGTCCTGGCCGTCGCGGCAGAAGATCACCTGCTTCTTGGGGATGCCGTATTTTTCGGCGAACTCCCAGTCGCGCTGGTCGTGCGCCGGCACGGCCATCACCGCCCCGGTGCCATAGCCCATGAGCACGAAGTTGGCGGCATAGATCGGCACCGGCTCGCCGGTGACCGGGTGGATGGCGTGGATGCCGAGCGGGTGACCCTTTTTCTCCATGGTCTCGATCTCGGCCTCGGAGACGCCGCCCTGACGGCATGCCTCGATGAAGGCCGACAGCGCCGGATCGTTCTCGGCGGCGCGCTTCGCCAGCGGGTGCTCGGCGGCCACCGCCATATAGGTCACGCCCATGATGGTGTCGGGGCGGGTGGTGAAGATCTCCAGGTGCTCGTCGCCGCCCTCGATGCCGAAGCGGACGCGCACGCCCTCGGAGCGGCCGATCCAGTTGCGCTGCTGGGTGATGACCGCCTCCGGCCAGCCCTCGGACAGCCGGTCCAGATCCTCGAGCAGTTCCTCGGCATAGTCGGTGATGCGCAGGAACCACTGCTCGATGTCGCGTTTTTCCACCAGCGCGCCGGAGCGCCAGCCGCGCCCGTCGATGACCTGCTCATTGGCCAGCACGGTCTGGTCCACCGGGTCCCAGTTGACCGTGGCGGTCTTGCGATAGGCCAGGCCCTTGTCCACCAGCCGGGTGAACAGCCACTGCTCCCATTTGTAGTAATCGGGGTCGCAGGTGGCCAGCTCGCGGTCCCAGTCGTAGCCGAAGCCGAGGCGCTTGAGCTGGCCCTTCATGTACTCGATGTTGCTGTAGGTCCACTCCGCCGGCGGCTTGCCATGCTTGATGGCGGCGTTCTCGGCGGGCAGGCCGAAGGCGTCCCAGCCCATGGGCTGGAGCACGTTCTTGCCCAGCATGCGCTGGTAGCGGGCGATCACATCGCCGATGGTGTAGTTGCGCACATGCCCCATGTGCAGACGCCCGGAGGGATAGGGGAACATGGACAGGCAGTAGAACTTCTCGCGCTGCGGGTCCTCGGTGGCGCGGAATACCTGATGCGCTTCCCAGTAGGCCTGGGCCTGCTGCTCGATCTCTTGGGGCTGGTACGACGGGTCCATGGCTTGTGTGTCTGAGGTTGAATCCGAAAGAACGCAAGGATACCGCGAAATGGCCGGGCGTGGCGTCGCCACTTTGTGTTTTCAGGGCGGCGTCATCCAAAACGCTCATGCCGACAGGGGGTTCCGAAAAACGCTTTGAATACATCCCTGTGCGCTCGACGGCGGCATCCAGGCCGCCGACGTTTTCGGACCCCCCTGCCGACCTGCGTGGTCAAGTTTTATGGCGTGGCCCTGCCTGTGCCCCGTCAGGCTGAAAAGGGGTTCTCGATCATCGATCCCGCCAAGGGCGGTCGGATGTCTCCGGGAGCGCCGGCGCCCCGCCGGCAGGGCCGCCAGGATGGCGGCGCTCCCAGGTCAGATATGCTCGATGCCGTCAGGCGGTCGCGGTCGGGCCGCTGTCAGGCGCTATTTGAGGAACAGGGAGGCCAGGCCGAGGAAGGCGAAGAAGCCGCACACATCGGTGACGGTGGTCAGCAGCACCGAGCCGGCCAGGGCCGGGTCGATGCCCAGGCGCTTGAGCGCGAGCGGCAGCAGCGCGCCGGAGAAGGCGGCCAGCAGCAGGTTGATGGTGATGGCGGTGGCGATCAGGCCGGCCAGGGCCAGGCTGTCGAACCAGACCCCGGCGATGGCCCCCACCACCAGGGCCCAGATCAGGCCGTTGAGGGCGCCGACCGCCAGTTCCTTGAACAGCAGGTGACGCGCGTTCTTGCCGGTGAGCTGGCCCAGGGCGATGCCGCGGATGGCCAGGGTCAGGGTCTGGCTGCCGGCGATGCCGCCCATGCTGGCGACGATGGGCATGAGCACGGCCAGGGCGACGTATTTCGCCAGGGTGTCCTGGAACAGGCCGATCACCCAGGAGGCCAGGAAGGCGGTGAGCAGGTTGACCCCCAGCCACACCGCGCGCCGCCGGGTGCTGGCGAGCACCGGGGCGAACATGTCTTCTTCCTCGGACAGGCCGGCCTGGCCCATGAACTGGTGCTCGCCTTCCTCGCGGATCACGTCCACCACGTCGTCCACGGTGATACGGCCGAGCAGGCGGCCCCTTTCGTCCACCACCGGGGCGGAGTTGATGTCGTGGGTCTCGAAGTAGCGGGCCACCTCGGAGTCGGACATGTCCACCCGCAGCGGGCTGAGCGCCAGGCTCATGACCTCGGCCACGGTGTCGTCGGGGTTGCCGCTGACCAGCTTCCACAAAGGCAGCACGCCCAGGTATTCGTCGTCGCGGTTGACCACGAACAGCGAGTCGGTGTCGGCCGGCATGTCCTCGCCCAGGCGGCGCAGGTAGCGCAGGACCACGTCCAGGGTGACCTCCGGGCGGATGGTCACCGTGTCGGTGTTCATCAGGCCGCCGGCGGTGTCCTCCGGGTAGGAGAG
Source organism: Sedimenticola sp. (assembly GCA_027024025.1). GTDB lineage: Bacteria > Pseudomonadota > Gammaproteobacteria > Chromatiales > Chromatiaceae > MONJU. The sequence goes on along the minus strand of JALVTT010000151.1, from coordinate 49,226 downwards.
CATGGTCTCGACGCGGTGGCGGCGCTGGTCGTCCAGGGCGCTGAGCACCTCGTCCACCACGGTCTCGGGCATGTCCTGGACCAGGTCGGTCAGGTCGTCCAGGTCCAGGTGCTCGGCGGCCGCCGCCCAGCTCGCGGCGTCCATGTCCTTGACCAGCTCGGCGCGCACCTCGTCGCTGACCGCGACCAGGATCTCGCCCTCCAGTTCCTGGTCCACCAGGCGCCACAGGATCTCGCGCTTGGCCTGGGGCAGGGACTCGAGCAGGTGGGCGATCTCGGCCGGCGCCAGGCTGTTGAGCAGGCGCCCGGCCGAGCGCAGCGCGCCGGAGTCGAGGATCTCCTGCAGGCGCGTCATGCGCAGGTCTTCAGGATTTTCGATGGCGGCGCTCATGCTGGCGGGTGGGTCCGGGTCCGTTGGGATGCGGGGAGTGTAACAGCGCGGCGCCCGCCACAACCAGCCGCGGCGTGATGGAATGGGCCGGTCTCAGTCGGTCCAGCCGCTGAGCAGTTCCAGCGGGTCGGCGCTGTAGAGGTGATCGAAGAAGTGCCGGGTCTTCTCGCGCAGGCGCGCCATGCGGTACTGGCGGATCTGCTGTTTGACATCGAGCAGGGCCGCCGGCTGCATGCTCAGGCTGCTCAGACCCATGCCCAGCAGCAGGGGCACGAAGCGCGGGTCGCCGGCCAGCTCGCCGCACATGCTCAGGGGCACGTCGGCCTCGCGCGCGCCCTCGATGACCCCGGCGATGAGTTGCAGCACCGCGGGATGGAAGGGGTCGTAGAGATAGTTGACGCTGTCATCGACACGGTCGATGGCCAGGGCGTACTGGATCAGGTCGTTGGTGCCGATGGAGAGAAAGTCCAGGGCGCGCGCGAAGGCCGGGGCGGCCAGGGCCGCCGCGGGCACCTCGATCATGCCGCCGACCGGCAGCTGCGGATCGTAGGCCTGGCCCTCGGCGTCCAGTTCCTCCATGCAGCGCCGGATCAGGGCGCGCGCCTGCGCCACCTCCCACAGATTGGTCAGCATGGGCAGCATCAGGCGCACCGGCCCCAGGGCCGAGACGCGCAGGATGGCGCGCAGCTGCGGGTGGAACAGGTCCGGCTCCTTGAGGCACAGGCGAATGGCGCGCAGTCCCAGCGCCGGGTTGCCGCAGCCGGAGGCCTTGGGCGTGCCGGGCAGCGGCTTGTCGGCGCCCAGGTCCAGGGTGCGGATCACCACCGGCCGTCCCTGCATGCCCAGCACCACCTCGCGGTAGGCGGCGAAGTGCTCCTCCTCGTCGGGGATGTCGTTGCGGTTCATGAACAGGAACTCGGTGCGGTACAGGCCGATGCCGTCGGCGCCGTTTTCCAGGGCGGCGTTCACATCGTCCGCCAGCTCGATATTGGCCAGCAGCTCCACCGCCTGGCCGTCCGCGGTGCGGGTCGGCTCGTCGCGGTGGCGGCGCAGCAGCACGGTGCGCTGTTGTTCGTATTCGCGCCGGTCCTCGAAGTGGCTGACCACCGCCTGTGGGCAGTTGGCCAGCACGCAGCCGTTGTCGGTATCCAGGATCAGCAGCTCGCCATGTTGCAGACAGGCGCTGGCGCCGCGCGCCCCGATCACCGCCGGGATGCCCAGGCTGCGCGCCAGGATGGCGCTGTGCGACATGGGGCCGCCGTACTCGGTGACGAAACCGGCCACCTGCTGGTTGTGCAGCACGATGATGTCGGCCGGCGAGAGATCCTCGGCCAGCACCACCTGGCCGTGCAGATCGCCCGGGTCGGGCTCCTGCTGCGCCATCAGGACCTTCTGGATGCGCGTGACCACATGGTCCAGATCGTCGCGCCGGGTGCGCAGATAGGCGTCCTGCATCTGGTCGAAGACCTCGATCAGGGCGTCCCGGTGCTGCTGCAGGGCCCATTCCGCGCTCGCCTGGCGGTCGCGGATCAGGCTGATCACGCCGCTGCTGATGGCCTTGTCCTCGATCATCAGCAGGTGGCTGTCGATGAACTCGCTGATCTCGCCCGGGGTGTCGGGCGGGACCTGTTCGCGGATCTCCAGGAGTTGTTGCGAGGCGGTCTCGAGGGCCTCCTCGAAGCGCCGCACCTCCTGCTCCACCTGCTCGCGCGGAACCCAGCTCGGGGTGACGCTGACCGGGCCGCGGCACAGCAGATAGGCCTCGCCAATGGCAATGCGCGGACCCGCGCCGATGCCGATGCCGAGGCAGGTGACGATCATTCGTCTTCCCCGAAGCGGTCTTCTATCAGCTCGACCAGGGCCTGCATGGCCTGCGCCTCGTCCTCGCCGTCCACCTTCAGGGTGATGCGGCTGCCCTTGCTCGCGGCCAGCATCATCACGCCCATGATGCTCTTGCCGTTGACCTCCTGGCCGTTGCGGCTGACCAGCACCTCCGAGCCGTAGGCGCTGGCGGTCTGCACCAGGCGCGCCGCGGCGCGGGCATGCAGGCCCAGCTTGTTGACGATGGTGACTTCTTTCTCCAGCACGGCGGGCTCCCGGATCAGGATGGCGGTTCAATCATCGCACGAACCGATGCCGCGCGTGGCGCCCTTGATGGCCGATTCGCAGTGTCCGCGCAGGTCGTTGTCCGGGTAGTTGAGCAGGCGCACCAGCATCGGCAGGCTCAGCCCGGACAGCACCCGCACCCGCCCGCTGGCGGCCAGATCGCGCGCGATGTTGTTGGGCGTGGCGCCGAAGATGTCGGTCAGTACCAGCACCCCCTGGCCCTGGTCCAGACGCGCCAGCATCTCACCGGCCTGGGCCTGCAGCTTTTCGATGCTGGCGTCCAGCGGCACCTCCAGGCACTTGATGCGCAGTGGGCAGTCGGTGACGATGCGGCGCGCGCTGTTGAGCAGGGCGTTGCCGATGCCGGGGTGGGTGATCAGGAGGATACCAACGCTCATGACAGCTCCCGATGGGTGACCAGAACCTTGCAGTCCAGGGCGTCCAGGCGCTCGGCGAGGCGCTCGACCAGGTACACCGAACGGTGCTGGCCGCCGGTGCAGCCGATCGCGATGCTCAGATAGCTGCGTCCCTCCTGCTCGATGCAGGGGATCCAGCGCTGCACGAAATCGTTCAGATCGTAGAGCATGCGCTTGACCGAATCGCTTTCCTCCAGAAAGGCCGCGACCGCCGCGTCGCGTCCGGTCAGCGGGCGCAGCTCGGGACGCCAGTGGGGATTGGGCAGGCAGCGCACGTCGAACACGAAGTTGGCGTTGCGCGGCATGCCGTGTTTGAAGCCGAAGGATTGCAGCATCAGCGAGAGCTGGCCGCTGGCGCGCCCCGCGACGCGCTCGCGGATCAGCTCGCGCAGCTGGTGCAGGGTGGTGCGCGAGGTGTCGATGGTCAGGTCCGCGGCCTCGGCCAGCGGCGCGAGCAGTCGGCGCTCCTGGCCGATGGCCGATTCCAGATCGTGCCGGTCGTCGGTCAGGGGATGGCGGCGCCGGGTCTCGCTGAAGCGCTGGATCAGGATCTCCGGGTCGGCCTCGAGGAACACGATCTCGCAGTGCACGCCCACCTCGCGCAGGCCGCGCACCAGTGCCGGCACCCGGTCCAGCTCGTTGCAGGGCGCGCGCGCATCGATGCCGATGGCCGTCAGGCGATGGTCGTCGCGGCTCGCGGACAGATCCTGCGCCAGGGTCTCGAACAGGCTCACCGGCAGGTTGTCGATGCAGGTGTAACCGGCATCCTCCAGGGCGTTGAGGGCGATGCTCTTGCCCGAGCCCGAGAGTCCGGACACCACCACCAGCTTGGCGCGCTCGCTGTTCATGCGGGGATTATAGCGGTCTTCATTCCTGCATCAGGGCGTTCTGCTGGCGCTCGATGAATTCCTCGGTGGCGTCGTAGCCCTGCTGTTTGAGCAGGTGGTTGCGCACCGCGGATTCGACCAGGATGGCGAGGTTGCGTCCCGGCGCCACCGGGATGGTCACCTGGGGGATGCGCTCGCCGAGGATCTCGCGGGTCTCGCGCAGCGCGGACAGGCGCGGCATCTTCTCCAGCTGTTCGGCGGTCATGTGCTTGAGGTGCACGATCAGGCGCAGGTATTTGGTGTGCTTGATGGCGTTGTCGCCGAACATGGCGCGGATGTTGAGCACGCCCAGGCCGCGCACCTCGAGGAACTCGCGCAGCACCGGGGGGCAGGTGCCGCTGATGATGTCGGGGGCGATGCGCGTGAACTCCGGCGCGTCGTCGGCGATCAGGCGGTTGCCGCGGCTGATCAGTTCCAGGGCCAGTTCGCTCTTGCCCACCGCCGGGTCGCCGGTGATCAGCACGCCCATGCCCAGAACCTCGAGAAAGACGCCGTGCAGGGTGGTCTTGTCCGACAGGCGCAGCGCGGCGAAGTGGTGCAGGTGGTCGAGCACGATCTTGTCCGGGAGCGGGCTGGCGAACAGCGGCACCCCGGCCCGGTCGGCCTGTGCCTCGAGTTCGGGGGTGGAGCTCACGCCGTCGACCAGGACCACGGCGCGGGTGTGCTGCTGAAAGACGCGGTCCAGGTCGTGCTCGGCCTCGCAGTCGGTCGGCGCCTGCAGATAGTCCATCTCGGGCCGCCCGATCACCTGGATGCGGTTGGGATGGATATAGGTCAGAGGCCCGGCGATGATGTAGCTGGAGGGGTCCACCGAGCTGTCCAGCAGGGCGCGTTGCAGGCCGGCCCCGCCGGCCAGCAGTTGCAGCTTGAGTTTGTCCCTGAGGGACTGGTAGAGGTCCTCTACGGTGACCTTATGCGGCATCGTGGGCGCTGTGATACTGGGTCAGCAGGCCCAGGGCCTGTTCCGCGTCGGCCTTGCGCAGCTTGTCGCGCAGGACCGGGTCGTGGAACAGGCGCGCCAGCTGGGTCAGCAGCTGCAGGTGCTCGTCGGTGGCGTCCTCGGGCACCAGAAGGGCGAACACCAGATCCACCGGCTGGCCGTCGGCGCTGTCGAAATCGACCGGCTGGTGCAGGCGCAGGAAGGCGCCCCGGGTGCGGTCTATGCCCGGCATGCGGGCATGCGGCAGGGCCACGCCGCCGGCCAGCCCGGTGCTGCCCAGGCGTTCCCGCTCCAGCAGGCGCTCGAACACGCCGTCACCGAGTTCGCCGTCCGAGCGGGCGAGCAGATGCGCCGCCTGTTCCAGTACGCGTTTCTTGCTTTGGGACGGATCGTCCACGCGGATGTCTTGCAGGCTGAGGATATCCTGGGCTGGCATGGGACTGGCCGTTGCTTGTGTGACTGCGGGGCGGGTTCAGCCGGTGACCTCGGCCGGCTCGGCGGGCCGGGTGCCGTTGCCCCGGTGGCTCTTGATCTTTTCCTTGTGCTTGATGACCTGACGGTCGAGTTTGTCCACCAGGGCGTCGATGGCGGCGTACATGTCCTCGTTGACGGCCTCCGCAAAGACGTCGTTGCCGGCCAGGTGCAGCGTGGCCTCGGCCTTCTGTTCCAGTTTCTCGACACTCAGGATGACGTGCACATTGGTGACGTGGTCGAAGTGGCGGGTCAGGCGGGACAGTTTCTCCTGTACATAGTTACGCATCGAATCGGTGATTTCGACATGGTGACCGGTCAGGTTCAGTTGCATGGTCTTCTCCTACGGTTGTGGCGCCTAGGCCAGGCGCTTGCGTTCGTTCGATGGCGGGATGTTCATCGACTCACGATACTTGGCGACGGTGCGTCGCGCGACTTTGATCCCCTGTTCCGCAAGAATGGTTGCGATTTTGTTGTCTGACAAGGGCTTGTTGGGTTTTTCTGCGGCCACCAGCTTTTTTATCAGGGCGCGGATGGCGGTGGCCGAGGCCTCGCCGCCGCCGCTGGTGCTGACGTGGCTGGAGAAAAAGTATTTGAATTCAAAGGTTCCGCGCGGGGTGTGCATGTATTTCTGGGTGGTCACCCGCGAGATGGTGGACTCGTGCATCTCGACCGCCTCGGCGATGTCGCGCAGGACCAGGGGCTTCATGGCCTCCTCGCCGTACTCGAAGAAGTTCTGCTGGTACTCGACGATGGCGCGCGCCACCTTGAGCAGGGTCTCGTTGCGGCTCTGCAGGCTCTTGATGAACCAGCGCGCCTCCTGCAGGTGGTTCTTCAGGGTGAGGTTGTCGCTGCTGTTGTCGGCGCGCCGGATCATGCCGGCATAGGTGGGGTTGACGCGCAGGCGCGGCGCGGCGTCGGGGTTGAGTTCCACCACCCAGCGCCCCTGGCGCCGGCTCACGAACACGTCCGGCTCGATGTAGGCCGGCGGGTCGCCGGGGATGGCGGTGCCGGGGTGGGGGTTGAGCGAGCGGATCAGATGCACCGCCTCGGCCAGTTCCTCGTCGCCGATGCGCAGCTTGCGCTTGAGCGCGGCCTGGTCGCCGGCGGCCAGCAGGTCGAAGTGGTGCTCCAGGATCTCGATCACGCGCTCGCGCGAGTCGTATTCCTCGCCGAGCTGGCGCGCCTGGATGAGCAGCGACTCGCGCGGGTCGCGCGCGCCCACGCCCGGCGGGTCGAAGGCCTGGATACGGTGCAGCACCGCCTCGATCTCGTCCAGCCCGGTCTCGGTGTCGCCCAGGGCGGCCTGGATGTCCTCCAGCGGGGCCTGCAGATAGCCGTTGTCGTCGATGCTGTCGATGATGGCCTCGGCGATGCGCTGGTCCAGCGGGCTGAGGTGGGAGAGCTGCATCTGCCAGGTCAGGTAGTCCTGCAGCGACTCGCTGCTGCTCTGCTGCGCCAGGAAGCTGCTCGGATCGCCCGCGCTGCCGGATGCGGCCGGGGCGCTGGGGGCGCTGTCGTAGAGTTCCTCCCAGGCGGTGTCCACCGGCAGTTCGTCCGGCATGGCCTGGGTCTCGATCTTGATCTCGTGCTCGTTGTTGATGTCGTTGGCCGCGGGGGCCGCGTCCGTGGCGGGCTCGGCCGGGGGCGCGCCCTCGCCGCTGCGCTCCTCCTCGGTCTCCAGCATCAGGTTGGACTCCAGCGCGTCCTGGATCTCCTGCTTGAGGTCGATGGTGGACAGCTGCAACAGCTTGATCGCCTGCTGCAGTTGCGGGGTCATGGTCAGGTGTTGGCCCAGACGGAGCTGGAGGGTGGGTTTCATGCGGATGCTGCGCGTTGGTATGTGTCTTGAATAACCCTTTACGACTTCATTTTAGCCCAATTGCCCCCGGGACCAAGCCCGGGAGCCCATTTTGTCTGTCGGGGATCAAAAACGATCCGCCGCGGCGCTCACAGGCTGAAATGCTCGCCCAGATAGACCGAGCGCACCTCGGGGTCGTCCAGGATCTCCTCCGGCCGGCCCTGGGCCAGGATGGCGCCGCGGTTCATGATGTAGGCGCGCTCGCAGATGCCCAGGGTCTCGCGCACATTGTGGTCGGTGATGAGGATGCCGATGCCGGCCTCGCGCAGCTGGCCGATGATGCGCTGGATGTCCACGACCGAGATGGGGTCCACCCCGGCGAAGGGCTCGTCGAGCAGGATGAAGCGCGGACGGGCGGCCAGGGCGCGCGCGATCTCCAGGCGCCGGCGCTCGCCGCCCGAGAGGCTCTGCGCCAGGTTGTCGGCCAGGTGGCGCAGGCCGAATTCGTGCAGCAGCCGGTCACAGCGCTCGCGCCGCTGCCCGCTGCCCAGATCCTTGCGCAGCTCCAGGATGGCGAGCACATTGTCGGCCACGCTCAGGCCGCGGAACACCGAGGGCTCCTGGGCCAGATAGCCCAGGCCCAGGCGCGCGCGCACATGCATGGGGCTGTCGGTCACCTCGCGCCCGCCGATGCGCACCTCGCCGGCGTCCGGGGCGATCAGCCCGGCCAGCATGTAGAAGCAGGTGGTCTTGCCCGCGCCGTTGGGACCGAGCAGGCCGACCACCTCGCCCGCGTCCAGGTGCAGCGAGACGCCGGCCACCACGTCGCGGCCCCGGTAGCGCTTGCACAGGCCCTGAGCTGCGAGCTGCGACATGGCCTATTTGCCGGGCATGATGGTGATGTGTACCCGTTTCCTGCCCTTGGCCGCGGCCCCGGCCTTGACCTTGTGGTGGACCCGGTCGTAGACGATGCGGTCGCTCTTCATGGTGTCGCCGTTCTGGGTCAGGGAGGCGTGCCCGATCAGGACCAGGACCTCGCTGTTGACGGTGTATTCGGCGCGCCGCGCGCGGGCATGCACCACGCCCTTGCCGCTGTCCTGCTGGAAGCGCACCGGGCGCCCGGTGGCGACGATGCGGGCCGGCTTCTTGCCCTTGTGATGGACCGTGACCTGGTCGGCGCGCAGGCGCATGCTGCCCTGGCGCAGATCCACATCGCCCTTGTACACCGAGACCGAGCGGGCCTGGTCGATGTCCACGCTGTCGGCGGCCAGCTCCACCGGCTTGTCCTTGTCGCCGGCCAGGGCCAGGGCCTCGCCGCTCGCGGCCAGCAGCAGGGCCAGGCCGGCGAGGCCGGCGAACATCCGCCGGGCGAAAGTGGGTTCGTGGCCGGGCAGGGCCATGCAAAACGCCGCGGGCCGACAAGCGGTTCCAAAAAACGCTGAGAATACATCCCTGTACGCTCGACGGCGGCATCCCTGCCGCCGACGTTTTTGGAACCCCTTGTCAACCTGGGCTGTCAATGGCTTGCGTCGTTCGATGACGCGGCCCTGGGGTTCTTGGCGGGACGGTTCCGTTTTCCTGCTAGGGTGGCGCATAGTATCCCTTTACATCGGCTAGTAACTTGATCCGGGCGGGGGCGCGCAGCCAGGCCTGCATGCCGGTGGCCTCGATGCGGTCCCGCCTGCTGCGTACCCTAACCTTTTCATCGGTCTCCGCATAGTCCTGGCCGGGCTGGACCCGCAGATCGCGGGTGTCCAGTTGCAGCGGGCGGTTGTGTGGCCCGGCCTCGCGGTTGATGTGGACTGCGCCGCCGAGCAGGATCAGCGAGGCGTCCGCCGAGATCCAGCCGTGTTCGGCGCGGATCCGCCAGGGCGGGTCATCCCCCTGGTGCACCGTGAGCAGGGGCTGCGCCAGCTCGGTGGTGTCGTCGTCGGGGAAGTGCTTGAGTTCCGGGGTCTCCAGGGTGCGGTCGGGACGTCCGTCCGGGCCCATGCGGGTGGCGCTCAGGCGGCGCAGATAGTAATCGACCGCGCGCGGTCCCTGGGCCTGGCCCGCGCCGGCCGGCGCCTGCGCCGCGTGCCGCCCGCTCAGCCACCAGCTGGCCGCGGCGGCGATCAGCAGCAGGCTCCACAGGACGAGGGGATGGCGCATGGCTCAGGCCAGGTAGGCGTCCAGGGCCGGGCGCAGGCTGCCCTGGGCGTCCATCAGCAGTTCGCACACCTCGCGCGCGGCGCCGTGCCCGCCGCCCAGGCTGGTGGTCCAGTGGGCGTGCTGGCGCACCAGGGGGTGGCCGTCGGCGACGCACACCGCCAGCCCCACCCGGGTCATCACCGGCAGGTCCACCACGTCGTCGCCGACATAGGCGATCTGTTCGTCCCGCAGGTCCAGGCGCTGCTTGAGTTCGGCATAGGCGGCGGCCTTGTCCTCGATGCCCTGGAACACATGCGCGATACCCAGGCTCTGCATGCGGATGCGCACCACCTCGGAGCTGCGCCCGGTGATGATGGCGATCTCGATGCCCGAGGCCTGCAGCATCTTCATGCCGTGGCCGTCCTTGGAGTTGAAGGCCTTGTATTCCTGCCCGTCGTCGCCGAGGAACAGGCTGCCGTCGGTGAGCACGCCGTCCACGTCGAAGATCACCAGCCGGATCTGGCGCGCGCGTTCCTGGATGTCCTGCATCGCTTGTCCTCCTACACCACGCCCGCGTGCAGCAGGTCGTGCATGTTCAGGGCGCCCTGCAGCCGGTCTTGCTCATCGACCACCAGCAGGGCGTTGATCTTGTTCTCTTCCATCAGCTTGAGCGCCTCGGCGGCCAGCTGGTCCTGGCCGATGCGCACCCCGCCGCGGGTCATCAGTTCGCCGACCCGGGCCTGGTGCAGATCCTCCCGCCGGTCCAGACAGCGGCGCAGATCGCCGTCGGTGAACACCCCGGCCAGCCCGCCCTGGGCGTCCAGCACCGCGGTCATGCCCAGGCCCTTGGCGGTCATCTCCATCAGGGCCCGGGGCAGGGTCTCGTGCTCGCTCACCACCGGCAGGCGGTCGCCGGTGTGCATCAGGTCGCGCACCCGCAGCAGCAGGCGCTTGCCCAGACTGCCGCCGGGGTGGGACAGGGCGAAGTCCTCGGGGGTGAAGCCGCGCGCCTGCAGCAGGGCGATGGCCAGGGCGTCGCCCATGGCCAGCGCGGCGGTGGTGCTGGCGGTGGGGGCCAGGTCCAGCGGGCAGGCCTCCCGCGCCACGCCCACGTTCAGGTGCACCCGGGCCTCGCGCGCCAGGGTCGATTCGGGCTTGCCGGTGAGCGCGATCAGCGGGGTGCCCATGCGCTTGAGCAGCGGCAGTATGGTCAGCACCTCGGCGGTCTCGCCGGAATTCGACAGGGCCAGGACCACGTCGCCGGGGGTGATCATGCCCAGGTCGCCGTGGCTGGCCTCGCCGGGATGCACGAAGAAGGCCGGGGTGCCGGTGCTGGCCAGGGTGGCGGCGATCTTGCTGCCGATATGGCCGGACTTGCCCATGCCGGTGACCACCACCCGGCCCTCGCACTGCATCATGATGTGGCAGGCCGTGGCGAAGTCGGCGTCGATGCGTGCGCGCAGGGCGGTCAGGGCCTCGGTCTCGATGTCGATGACCTCGCGCCCGAGGGCGATCATCTTGTCCTGGTCGTTCACCATCTCAGCTCCCCACCGGTTGGGCCTGGCTCGCGAAGTACAGCCAGGTCTGGTAACCCACGAAGCAGGCGGTCAGGATGGCGCCCTCGACCCGGTTGATGCGGCCGTTGCCGCCGCGCTTCCAGCCCATCAGCAGCAGGGCCAGGGTCAGGCCCAGCATGATCGGCATGTCGCGGCTGAGCACCGTGGCCTCGACCGGCCCCGGGGCGATCAGGCCCGGCAGGCTGAGCACCGCGAGCATGTTGTAGATGTTGGAGCCGATCACATTGCCCACCGCGATGTCGTCCTCGCCCTTGAGGGTGCTCACCACGCTCGCCGCCAGTTCCGGCAGGCTGGTGCCGACCGCGACGATGGTCAGGCCGATCACCAGGTCGCTGACCCCGAACAGGGTCGCCACCGAGACCGCGCCCCAGACCAGCATGCGCGAGGCCACCAGCAGCAGGGCCAGGCCGGCGATGAACCACAGGCTGGCGGACAGGGTGCTGAGATTGCCGGGAATCTCTTTCTCGAATTCCTCTTCCAGGGGATCGTGCAGGGCGCGGCGGCGGCCGATGCGCACCATGCCCCACAGCACGGCCGCCAGTCCGGTCAGCATCAGGGCGCCGTCGAGGCGGCCCAGGTGGCCGTCCAGCAGCATCAGATAGACCGCCACGCAGACCCCCATGAGGATGGGGTATTCGCGCCGCAGCACGTCGGAATGCACCGCCAGCGGGGCGACCAGGGCGCTGACCCCGAGGATCAGGCCGATATTGGCGATATTGGAGCCCACCGCGTTGCCCAGCGCCAGCCCGGGATTGCCGTCCGCCGCGGCCATGGCCGAGACCAGCACCTCTGGCGCGGAGGTGCCGAAACCCACCACGGTCAGGCCGATCAGCAGGGGCGAGACGCCGAGGTTGCGCGCCAGCGCGGCGGCGCCCATGACGAAGCGGTCCGCGCCCCAGATCAGGAGCGCGAAGCCGAGGATGATCGAGCCGGAAATCAGCAGCATCTGCCTGTGTTGCAACCTCGTGGCCGGTATGACCCGCGCATTTTGCTTGAACCCCCGGGGCTTGTCCAAACGGGGCTCACAGGGCCTTGACCTTCAGCTTGCCGCAGCGCTTGCAGCGAAAGCGGGTGACCAGGCGCCCGAGGCGGGTGTCGAACACGCTCTGCTTGTCGATCTCCCACTTGTGGTGGCCGCTGCGGCACAGGGTGTTGCCGCGGTGCCGCTCGCTCGACCGGGGACGCTTGAAGGCTATGATATCGGCCATATTCAGGAGACTCGGAGGTGAAATCACATGGCGGATGATATCGATACCGGGCGGCTTTTGCTCGGCCTGCGTGGCTGGCCGCACCCCGACTGGCGGGGGGAATACTTCCCGGACGATCTGCCGCCGGACTGGGAGTTCGCCTATTACAGCAACGAGGCGGGCTGTCTGCTGCTGCCGGCGGAAGACTGGCTGGCCCTGGAGCGGGACGCCCTGGAGGACTGGCTGGACGAGTGCGAGGACTGGTTCCGCTTCTATCTGGAGCCGCCGCCCGGGGCCTTCCCCGTGGAGCGCCTGGCCTGGTTCGGCGGGCGACTGGGCGGGGTGCTGGTGGACGAGCCGCGCTGCGACTTCCCCGAGTGGGTGCCGCTGTGGCAGCGCGCGCGCGAGCCGGGGCAGTGGATCGAGCATCACAGCGGCCTGGTGCTGGCGCGCCGGGACATCGCCGGCCTGGACCTGCCGGGGCTGCGCGCGGTGCTGGAGGCGCTGCCGGCCCGCACCCGGGCCCTGGTGGTGGAGGGCGAGGGGGTCAGCCCCGCCGTCCTGGCCGAGCTGCGCACCCTGAGCGAGCTGCTGGGGATCGCCTGAAGACGCGCGTGGCGCCGGCCGTCATTTCTTAAATTTTTTAAGGTCCGCGCGCCGGCCGGCGCGGCTTGACGCTGTGGCGGCCCTTGACCAGAATGGGCAGCCACGCCTGGACTGCGGGCAGCCTGCCCGGGAGATGGTTTGACTCAACAAGAAAACAACGCGGACGAGTCGCCGCTGGTCAGGATACGCGGCCTGCGCTTCCGGCGCGGCAGCCGGTGGATCTTCGACGGCCTGGATATCGATATCCCGCGCGGTCGGGTGACCGCCATCATGGGGCCCTCCGGCACCGGCAAGACCACCCTGCTGAAGCTGATCGGCGGCCAGCTGCGGCCGGACGCGGGCAGCATCGAGGTGGACGGCCAGAACGTGCACGCCCTGTCCACCCCCGAGCTGTACCGCCTGCGTATGCGCATGGGCATGCTGTTCCAGAGCGGCGCCCTGCTGACCGATATGAGCGTGTACGACAATGTGGCCTTTCCGCTGCGCGAGCACACCCGGCTGACCGAGTCCATGATCCGCAAGCTGGTGCTGCTCAAGCTGGAGGCGGTGGGCCTGCGCGGCGCGCGCGGGTTGATGCCCAGTGAGCTGTCCGGCGGCATGGCGCGGCGCGTGGCCCTGGCGCGCGCGATCGCCCTGGATCCGATGATGATCATGTACGATGAGCCCTTCACCGGGCAGGATCCGATCTCCATGGGGGTGCTGGTGCAGCTGATCCGGCGCCTCAACGACGCCTCCCGCATCACCAGCGTGCTGGTTTCGCACGACGTGGCCGAGACCCTGGCCATCTCCGATCTGGTGTATGTCATCTCCGACGGCCGGGTGGTCGAGTCCGGCACCCCGGAGCATCTGCAACACAGCGGCGGCGAATGGACCCGCCAGTTCATCCAGGGCCTGCCGGATGGTCCGGTGCCCTTCCATTTTCCGGCGCCTGGGCTGCGCGAGGATCTGCTGGAGGCGGCGCCATGACCCATCTGCTGGCCCAGCTGGGGGCCTGGGGCCTGAACGGCATGGCCCGCCTGGGGCGCGCCCATCTGCTGCTGCTGCCGCTGCTGCGCGGCCTGTTGAGTATCCTGCGCCGCCCGCGCCTGCTGCTCGACCAGCTCTACTCGGTGGGGGTGCTGACCATCCTGATCATCACCGTGGCCGGGCTGTTCGTGGGCATGGTGCTGGGGCTGCAGGGTTACTATATTCTGTCCCGTTTCGGCGGCGAGACCGCGCTGGGCCTGATGGTGGCGGCCTCGCTGGTGCGCGAGCTGGGCCCGGTGCTCACCGCGCTGCTGTTCGCCGGACGCGCCGGTTCTGCGCTGACCGCCGAGATCGGTCTGATGAAGGCCACCGAGCAGCTCTCGGGCCTGGAGATGATGGCGGTCAACCCGCAGCACCGGGTGCTGGCGCCGCGTTTCTTCGCCGGCATCATCTCGGTGCCGCTGCTCGCCGCGCTGTTCAGCATGCTCGGCGTGGCCGGCGGCTGGATGGTCGGCGGCGGCCTGCTGGGCGTGGACCAGGGGGCCTTCTGGAACGGCATGCAGGAGGGCATCGACTTCAGCGACGATGTCATCAACGGCGTGATCAAGTCGGTGGTGTTTGGCTTCGTTTGCACCTGGATCGCCATCTTCCAGGGCTATGACTGCGTGCCCACCTCGGAGGGCGTCAGTCGCGCCACCACGCGCACCGTGGTGCACTCTTCGCTGGCGGTGCTGGGGCTGGACTTCGTCCTCACGGCCATGATGTTCGGATAACGGCGGGACCACCGCCTCGGGAACGGAAATGAACAAAAACAGACAAATAGAGATATGGGTTGGCCTGTTCATGGCGCTCGGCTTCGTGGCTCTGTTCTTCCTGGCCATGCAGGTGAGCAATCTGGGCACGGCCTACAAGGGCAAGACCTTCACGGTCACCGCGCGTTTCGACAACATCGGCGGGCTCAAGGTGCGCGCGCCGGTCAAGATCGCCGGGGTCGAGGTCGGCCGGGTGGCGGGCATCCATTACGATCCCGACGATTTTCGCGCGGTGGTCGATATGGCGATCCAGGCCCAGTACCTCAACCGCATACCGGAGGACAGCTTCGCCAAGATCCTGACCGCCGGTCTGCTGGGCGAGCAGTACATCGGTCTCGACCCGGGCGGCAGCGAGGACATGCTGGCCGACGGCGGTGAGATCAGCGTGACCCAGTCGGCATTGGTGCTGGAGGAGGTCGTGGGACAATTCATCTTCGGCAAGGGACAGGAAGGAGCAAAATGAAGAGATTGTGTAACTGGCTGGGCGCGCTGGCCCTGCTGATTCCCTTGGCGGCCGGCGCAATGGACGAGACGCCCGCGGGCGATGGGGCCGCGCAGACCGCCAATCCGCAGGAGGTGGTGCGGCATACCGCGGACACCGTGCTGGCCGAGGTCACCAAGCGCAGGAAGGAGCTGGAGGCCGACAACTCCCTGATCTACCCGCTGGTCGAGCGCACCGTGGTGCCGCACTTCGATTTCACCCGCATGGCGCGCGCCGCCATGGGACGCTTCTGGCGCCGCGCCACGCCGGAGCAGCAGCGCCGTATCGTGGCCGAGTTCCAGGAGATGCTGGTGCGCACCTATGCCACGGCCCTGCTGGGCTATTCCGGGCAGAACATCGAGTATCCGCCGGTCCACATGCAGAAGGACGCCAAGAGGGTGCTGGTGCCCACCAAGGTCAGCGCCGAGGGCGGGCCGCCGATCCCGATCAATTACCGCCTGCGCCTGGAGAAGAACGGTCAGTGGAAGGTGTACGACGTGGTGATCGATGGCGTGAGCCTGGTGACCAACTACCGCAGCTCCTTTGCGCGGCTGATCCGCCAGGGCGCCTCGCGGGCCAAGGACCGCAGCAAGCGCATGCAGGCCGGTATCGACAATCTGATTCGTTCGCTGCAGAAGAAGAACGACGAGTCCGCCGCCGGCAAGACCCAGCTGCCCAAAGAGGCCGCCTGATGGCCGGCGCCTCGCTGCAGCTGGGCGAAGACGGCCGGGGCGTGATCGAGGGGGTGCTCGATTTCGCCAGCGTGCCCGCGCTGTGGTCGGCGCTGCGTCCGGCGATCCTGGACGGTTCGCTGTCGGAGCTCTCGCTGGCCGGGGTGAGCGCCGGCAACAGCGCGGCCCTGGCCCTGCTGGTGGAGGCCGTGCAGGCGGCCGAAGGCGCGGGCCATGCGCTGAGGCTGCGGGACATCCCCGCGGGGCTGGCCGACCTGGCCCGGCTGTCCAATGCCGAGGGACTGCTCGGCCTGGAGGCCCCGGAGGAGGCCGCGGCCTGAGCGGGGGCGCCGGGAGGGGCGCTTTTTTGATCGTTTCGGGGATTTTCGGGCCTTTCCTTGCCCACATCGACGGCATTTTTCATTATCATGCCCCCCTTTCTCCGGTAGTGCGCCGCTGGCCGGCGCGGGTTGAGGCATGTGGATAAGCTGATCATCAATGGCGGTGGCCCCCTGGAGGGGGATGTCCGCATCTCGGGCGCGAAGAACGCGGCCCTGCCGATCCTGGCGGCCACCCTGCTGGCCGAGACCCCGATCACGGTCGGCAATATCCCGCACCTGCACGACATCACCACCACCATGGAGCTGCTGGCGCAGATGGGCGTGCGCCTGCTGGTGGACGAGAAGATGCGCATCGAGGTCGATGCCAGCGAGATCGGCAACCCGGTCGCGCCCTATGAGCTGGTCAAGACCATGCGCGCCTCCATCCTGGTGTTGGGTCCGTTGCTGGCGCGCTGCGGCCGGGCCGATGTCTCGCTGCCGGGCGGCTGCGCCATCGGCTCGCGCCCGGTCAATCTGCACATCGACGGCCTGCGCGCCATGGGCGCCGAGATCGAGGTCGAGAACGGCTATATCCGGGCGCGCGCCGAGCGCCTGCGGGGCGCGCGCCTGGTGATGGACATCGTCACCGTGACCGGCACCGAGAACCTGATGATGGCCGCCACCCTCGCCGAGGGGGTGACCGTGATCGAGAACGCCGCGCGCGAGCCGGAGGTGGTGGACCTGGCCAACTGCCTGAACGCCATGGGCGCGCGGGTACGCGGCGCCGGCTCGCCCACCATCGAGATCGAGGGGGTGGACGCCCTGCACGGCACCGAGTACGAGGTGCTGCCGGACCGGATCGAGACCGGGACCTTCCTGGTGGCCGGCGCGGTCAGTCGGGGCCGGGTGCGCGCGCGCGACACCGCCCCCGGCCTGCTCGACGCGGTGCTGGCCAAGCTGCGCGAGGCGGGCGCCGACATCAGCGTCGGCGAGGACTGGATCGAGCTGGACATGCATGGCGAGCGCCCGCGCGCGGTGGACATCCACACCGCGCCCTATCCGGCCTTCCCGACCGATATGCAGGCGCAGTTCACCGCCCTCAACGCGGTGGCCGAGGGCGTGGGCACCATCACCGAGACGGTGTTCGAGAACCGCTTCATGCACGTCCTCGAACTGCAGCGCATGGGCGCGCGCATCAAGCTGGAGGGCAATACCGCGATCTGCACCGGGGTCGAGCGCCTGACCGGGGCGCCGGTGATGGCCACCGATCTGCGCGCCTCCGCCAGCCTGGTGCTGGCCGGCATCGTGGCCGAGGGCGAGACGGTGGTGGACCGCATCTATCACGTGGACCGCGGCTACCAGAACATCGAGGAAAAACTGCGCGGCCTGGGTGCCCGTATCCGCCGCGTGCCGGGACGTTGAGCATGAAATTCTCCGCACCGATCACCATCGCCCTATCCAAGGGCCGCATCTTCCGCGACACCCTGCCGCTGCTGGCGCGCGCCGGCATCGAGCCGGCCGAGGACGCGGACAAGACCCGCAAGCTGATCCTCGACACCAATCACGAGAACGTCAAGCTGGTGCTGATCCGCGCCACCGACGTGCCGACCTATGTGCAGTGGGGCGCGGCCGACTTCGGCGTGACCGGAAAGGACGTGCTGGTGGAGCATGGCGGCGAGGGCCTGTACGAGCCGCTGGACCTGCGCATCGCGCGCTGCCAGATGTGGGTGGCGGGCTTCCCGGACGCCGACATCAGCCCGCGCCGCCTGCGCGTGGCCACCAAGTACGTGCGCGCGGCGCGTGAATTCTTCGGCGCGCGCGGCCAGCAGGCGGAGATCATCAAGCTCTACGGCTCCATGGAGCTGGCGCCCATCGTGGGCCTGGCCGACATCATCGTGGACCTGGTGGAGTCGGGCAACACCCTCAAGGCCAACGGCCTGGTCCCGCTGGAGTTCAT
Organism: Sedimenticola sp.; assembly: GCA_027024025.1. Taxonomy (GTDB): domain Bacteria; phylum Pseudomonadota; class Gammaproteobacteria; order Chromatiales; family Chromatiaceae; genus MONJU. The sequence goes on along the minus strand of JALVTT010000151.1, from coordinate 31,508 downwards.
GCACGAGATCAGCTCGCGCCTGGTGGTCAACAAGGCCTCCTGGAAGATGAAGCACGCCGACTGTTCGGCGCTGGTGGCGCGGCTGCGCGCGGCGGTGGAGGGAGATTGACCGCAAAGGACGCGAAGGACGCAAAGATGTCGGGGTGGAGGGGCAGACCCCGAAACCTTCGAGCAGGCCCATGGGAGACAGGGTGGTGGCCTGCCGACCGTAAAGACTTCGTATGTTCCCTGGTCTGGGTGGTGAAATCGAATTGAACTGAGGCAAGAGCCAATGGCCGAGATACGCAAACTCGATACCTCCGACGCGGACTTCATGCGGCAGCTCGATGCGCTGCTGGCCTGGGATTCGGTCTCCGACGCCGGGGTCAACCAGGTGGTACAGGAGGTGATCGCCGAGATCCGCGCGCGTGGCGACGCGGCCCTGATCGATTACACCAACCGCTTCGACGGCTGGCAGGCGGCTGCCGCGGCCGATCTGGAGGTGCCGCTGGCGCGCCTGGAGCAGGCCTGGAACGCCATCCCCGCCGACCGGCAGCAGGCGCTCAAGCATGCCGCCGACCGGGTGCGCGCCTATGCCGAGCACCAGAAGATGGCCGGCTGGGAATACACCGAGCCGGACGGCACCCTGTTGGGGCAGAAGGTCACGCCGCTGGACCGGGTGGGGCTGTACGTGCCCGGCGGCAAGGCGGCCTATCCCTCCTCGGTGCTGATGAACGCCCTGCCGGCCAAGGTCGCCGGGGTGGGCGAGCTGGTCATGGTGGTGCCCACCCCGGGCGGCGAGTTCAACGAGCTGGTGCTGGCCGCGGCCTTCGAGTGCAAGGTGGACCGGGTGTTCCGCGTCGGCGGGGCCCAGGCGGTCGCGGCCCTGGCCTATGGCACCGAATCGGTGCCGGCGGTGGACAAGATCGTGGGCCCGGGCAATATCTACGTCGCCACCGCCAAGCGCACCGTGTTCGGCCAGGTGGGCATCGACATGGTGGCAGGCCCCTCCGAGATCCTGGTGATCTGCGACGGCGACACCGACCCGGAATGGATCGCCATGGACCTGTTCTCGCAGGCCGAGCACGACGAGGACGCCCAGTCCATCCTGCTGTGTCCCGACGGCGAGTTCCTGGCGCAGGTCGAGGCGGCCATCGACCGCCTGCTGCCCGGCATGCAGCGGCGCGAGATCATCGCCACCGCGCTGCGCGCCCGCGGCGCCCTGATCAAGGTGCGCGACCTGGACGAGGCGGCGCAGGTGGCCAATCACATCGCCCCCGAGCACCTGGAGCTGTCGGTGGCCGACCCGCGCGCCTATTCGGAGAAGATCCGCCACGCCGGGGCCATCTTCATGGGGCGCCACACCTCCGAGCCGCTGGGCGACTACTGCGCCGGGCCCAACCATGTGCTGCCCACCTCGCGCACCGCGCGCTTCAGCTCGCCGCTGGGGGTGTACGACTTCCAGAAGCGTTCCAGCCTGATCATGGTCTCGCCGCAGGGGGCCGACACCCTGGGCCGCACCGCCTCCACCCTGGCGCGCGGCGAGGGGCTGGAGGCGCACGCGCGCTCGGCGGAGTATCGTCTGAAGGATCGTGGTCGGTCCTGATGGGCACGGCGCTGCGCGCCCTTTGCCCATCCTACGTGTCCGGAATGGATATGAAATCCGGGAGGATCTGTAGGATGGGCAAAGCGTAGCGTGCCCATCGAGGAGCTATATCGGCGCACTCTCCAGCGCGATCCACAGCCCGCTGCCCAGGGTGAACAGGCCGATGGTGGCCTGCAACCCATTGTGTGCCCAGGTCAGGCGCCGACCGGTGGCCTTCAGCGGCCAGGCGATGACCGCCGAGACGGCGGCCATGCCGAGGATGGAGCCGATACCGAACACCAGCATGTAGAGCATGCCCAGCCAGGGGTCGTGCAGGGTCTGCAGGGTGAGCAGGATCAGCGCCGCCGAGCCGGCCATGCCGTGCACCAGGCCGACCAGCAGGGCGCGCAGCGGGAAGCCCTTCGGGTGTTCGTGCCGGTGTGCCTCCGGGCCGTGGGCGCGCTGTCCCTGGTGGGAATGAGCATGGAAGTGCACGGTACCGTCGTTGTGGCGATGCACGTGGAAGTGTACCCGCTCGCGCCACAGGCGGTGCAGCACGTCGATGCCAAGTCCCACCAGCATCAGGCCGACGGCGAACTCCAGCCAGTGCGCCAGCCGCTCCGGCATCACCGTGTCCATCCACAGCACCACCGAGCCGAAGAGGAACAGGGTGAGGGTATGCCCCAGGCCCCAGGTGGCGCCCAGGCGCACGGTCTGGCGCAGCGAAGGCGAACGGGTGGCCAGCGAGGCCACGGCGGCCAGGTGATCGCTCTCCAGGGCGTGGCGTATGCCGATCAGCAGGCTCATCAACAGGATGCTCATGATGGTCATGGGAAGTCCTCAGCAGATTCTTGGGAGTTGTTCGCCAACCAGCAGATCGACGATGCGTTCGCCACCGAAGCCGGTGTGCAGGATCACGCTGCCGGTGGGCGACTCGGTCACCTCGCCGATGATCACGGCGTCGCGCCCGGCCGGGTGGGCGCGCATGGCCTCGAGCACGGGCTCGGCGTCCTCGGGTGCAACGATGGCCACCAGCTTGCCCTCGTTGGCCAGGTACAGCGGGTCCAGGCCGAGGATCTCGCATACCCCGCGCACCGTATCGCGGATCGGCACGGCCGTCTCCTCGATGTGCAGCGCACAGCCGCTGGCGGTGGCGAACTCGTTGAGTACCCCGGCGATTCCCCCGCGGGTGGCGTCGCGCAGGCAGTGAATGTCGGGACAGGCGGCGAGCATGGCCTCCACCAGGCCACTGAGCGGCTGGCAGTCGGTCTCCACCGGGTTGTCCAGCGCCAGCTCGCCCCGGGCATCGACGATGGCCGCACCGTGATCGCCGACCCAGCCGTTGATCAGGATGCGGTCGCCCGGCCGGGCACGCGCCGCGCGGATGTCCACCCCGGCGGGGATGACCCCGATGCCGGCGGTGTTGATGAACAGCTTGTCGGCCGCGCCCCGGTGCACGATCTTGGTGTCGCCGGTGACGATCTGCACCCCGGCCTCGTCGGCGGTAGCCTTCATGGAGGCGACCACCCGGCGCAGGGTGTCCAGCGGCAGACCCTCCTCGAGGATCATCCCGCAGGAGAGGAACAGTGGGCGGGCGCCGCCGACGGCCAGGTCGTTGACCGTGCCGGTGATCGCCAGCTTGCCGATGTCGCCGCCGGGGAAGAACAGCGGATCGACGACGTAGCTGTCGGTGGTGAAGGCCAGGCGGTCGCCGTGTGCGACCAGGGCATCGAGTTCCAATCGTGCCTGGTCCTCGAGTGCGGCCAGCAGGTCGTTGCCATAGCCGCCGACGAACAGCGTGTCGATCAGCTCACGCATCGCCCGCCCGCCGGCGCCGTGCGCCAGGGTGATGGTTCCGTTCATCCTGCCTGCCCTCGCTGTGCCTCGACGGCCAGGCGGCCGTGCTGGTAGTAGGCGGCGCAGGCTCCCTCGGAGGAGACCATGAGCGCGCCCATCGGCGTCTGCGGGGTGCACTGACGACCGTAGACCTTGCACTCCCAGGGACGGATCACGCCCTTGAGCACCTCGCCGCACTGGCAGGAGCGCGGGTCGGCGATCTTCAGGCTGGGCACGGGGAACTTGCGTTCGGCGTCGAAGCGCGCGTATTCCTCGCGCATGCGCACGCCCGAATGGTCGATCGAGCCAAGGCCGCGCCACTCGAAGAACTCGCGCAGCTCGAAGACCTTGGCCACCGCTTCCAGTCCGGCGCTGTTGCCCTCGGGCGGCACGATGCGCCGGTACTGGTTCTCCACCTCGCAGCGGCCCTCGGCGAGCTGGCGGATCACCATCCACAGCGATTGCAGGATGTCGAGTGGCTCGAAGCCGGTGATGACGATGGGCTTGCCGTAGTCTTCGGCAACGAAGCGGAAGGGCGCCTCACCGACCACCATGCTCACGTGTCCCGGTGCGAGGAAGGCGTCGATCTGCATGTCCGGCGAATCGAGGATGGCCTTGATGGTCGGCACCGTGGTGATGTGGTTGCAGAACAGTGAGAAGTTGTCGATGCCCTCGCGCTCGGCCGCCAGCACGGTGAGCGCGGTGCTGGGCATGGTGGTCTCGAAACCGAGTGCGAAGAAGATCACCTCGCGATCGGGGTTGGCGCGTGCCAGCGCCAGTGCGTCCAGCGGCGAATAGACCATGCGCACGTCCGCGCCCTCGGCCTTGGCCTGCAACAGGCTCTTCTTCGAGCCGGGCACGCGCATGGCATCGCCGAAGGTGGTGAAGATCACCTCGGGACGCTCGGCCAGCGCCACGCAGTCGTCCACCCGCCCCATCGGCAGCACGCACACCGGGCAACCGGGGCCGTGCACCAGCTCGATGGCCCCGGGCAGCATCTGCTCCAGGCCGTAGCGGAAGATGGTGTGGGTGTGTCCCCCGCAGAATTCCATGATCTGCAGCGGTCGCTCGTCTGCGCGCGGAATTTGCGGCAGCAGGGTCTCGATTTCGCGGATCAGGGCGCGTGCCTTGTTCGGGTCGCGGAACTCGTCGACGAATTTCATGATGTCTTTCCTCCCGCATGCCCGCGGCTGTCGGCGAGCAGTGTGTGTGTCAGATCCCAGAGGATGTGGTAACAGGCCACGTGCACTTCCTGTACACGGTGGATGGAGTCGGTCTCTACCACCAGGCAGTGGTCCAGCAGGCCCGAGGCGTGCATCTCGCCGCCGTCGCCTCCGGCGAAGCCAATGGTCAACAGGCCCAGTTCGCGGGCACGGGCGAAGGCGCGCATCAGGTTGGCGGAATTGCCGCTGGTGGAGAAGCCTGCGAGGGCGTCGCCGGCCCGGGCATGGGCCTCGAGTTGGCGCACGAAGACATGCTCCACGCCCACGTCATTGGCCACCGCCGAGCACATGGCGGCGTCCATGACCAGGTTCATCGCCGGCAGCGCGGGCCGCCCGGTGGTCACCGGGTGCTGGAATTCCACCGCCAGATGGGCCGCATCGCAGCTCGAGCCACCGTTGCCCATGGTGAACAGGCGCCCGCCTGCGCGGTAGCTTGCGGCCAGGTCGCGGGCACAGGCGATCAACGCCTCGGTGTTGTGCGCGAAGAATTCCTGCTTGACCTCCACGCTGTGCGTGGCCTTGCGGCGCACCGACTCGCACAGCGCCTCCTGCTCGGCCTGCGGGTCCTTGGCTCCGCCGGCGAGAAAGGGGTAGAGGGCGTCGAGGGTATCGTTCATGTCGGTGCCTCGCTGGCACGCATGGTCGCGAGTTCGGCCTCCACCTCGCCGAGCTGGTCGAGCAGCGCGAGTGTCTTGCGTGCCTCGGCCTCGTCGATGCGGCTCATGGCGAAGCCGACATGCATCAGCACCCAGTCGCCGACGCAGGCCTCGGGCGGGTGCGCATCGTCGACGATGCAGGCGATGTTGATCTCGCGGCGCACGCCGGCCACGTCCACCCGCGCCAGCAGGTTTTCGTGATCGACGATCTCCACGATCTGTCCCGGAATGCCCAGACACATGATTCCTACCTCCGTTGCTCGCGCAGGCGCGCCGCCGCGATACAGGCCTGACCGAGCGCCAGTCCCCCATCGTTGGCAGGTACCTGCCGGTGAATGAGTACTTGCAGATCTGCCGCACGCAGGCGCTCGCAGAGCTGCTCGGCCAGCAGCCGGTTCTGCAGCACGCCGCCGCTGAGTGCCACGCGCGCGATCCGCCGTTCCTGCGCCGCGGCGATGGCGACCCGGGCGAAGGCTTCGGCCAGCGCGTCGTGAAAGCCGCGCGCCAGTCGGCCGGCCGGCACGCCCTGCTCGATACCCTCGATCAGTGCCGGCCACAGCGGCGCGGGGTCTAGCTCGACCAGACCGTCGCATTCGCGCACTTCCAGGCGGCAGGGGTGGCCGTCTGCGGCGGCGTGCGCGGCCTGTTCCAGTGCCATGGCCGCCTCGCCCTCGAAGGACTGGTGCGTCGGGGCCAGCCCGATCAGTGCGGCCACGGCGTCGAACAGGCGTCCGGCAGAGCTGACCGGTGGACTGTTGACGCCGCGTTCGATCATGCGCCGCAGGATCTCGAGCGGGCGGTCGGCCAGCACCTCGGTGCGTTCGAGCATCCCTGGCGCTTCGGACAGCAGGCGCGCGGCCAGGTTGCGCCAGGGTTCGCGCATGGCCTGCGCGCCGCCGGGCAGGGCCGCCGGGCGCAGCCGCGCGATCTGGCGGAAGCTCTGGTAGTCGCCAACCAGCAGTTCACCGCCCCAGCCGCTGCCGTCCTCGCCGTGGCCGATGCCGTCGAGCACGATACCCAGCGAGGGACCGGCATCCGCCGGCACGCCGTGCTCGGCCAGGCAGGCGGCCAGGTGGGCGTGATGGTGTTGCACGGTGATCAGCGGCAGGCCTTCGCGCGTGGCCCGGTCGCGGCCCCAGGCACTACTGCGGTAGCCGGGATGGCCGTCGATGGCGATGGCTTCGGGACAGTGTGCGAACAGCGTGGTAAAGCGTTCGATCTGTTCCTGCCAGTCGCGCCAGGTGTCGGCCTGCTCCAGGTCTCCGATGTGCTGCGAAAGGATGGCCTGCCCCTCGCGCAGCAGGCAGAAGGTGTTCTTCAGCTCCCCGCCGAGGGCGAGCAGCGGCGGAGCGTCCTCCAGCCCCGGCGGCAGGGGCTGGGGCGCAGGCGCGAAGCCACGCGCACGACGCAGGGGAGCGGGGGCTCCATCGATCAGCCGCAGCACCGAGTCGTCCACGCGGTTGACGATGGCGCGGTCATGCAGCAGGAAGGCGTCGGCGATCTCGCCCAGTCTGGTGAGTGCTTCCTCGTTGTCGGTGCACTGGGGGCGGCCCGAGGCGTTACCCGAGGTGAAGACCAGTGGGGTGTCGAAATACCGCGCCAGCAGGTGATGCAGTGGCGAATGGGGCAGCATGAAGCCCAGTGCGCCGCTACCGGGAGCGACGGCCTCGGGCAGTGGCTCGGGGCCGGGGTGCTCGAGCAGCACGATGGGGGCGGCGCGGTCTTCCAGGGCGCGCTGCTCGGCGGTGGAGAGGGTGCGATAGCGTGTGATCACCTCGAGGTCGCGCGCCATCAGCGCCAGCGGCTTGCGCGGCCGCCGCTTGCGCTGGCGCAGTGTCTCTAGGGTGTCGCCGCGGGTGGCGTCGGCGACCAGGTGAAAGCCGCCGACGCCCTTGATCGCCAGGATCTGTCCTTCGCGCAGCCGACGTGCCGCCTCGGCGATGGGGTCGTCGCAGGATTGTGCCTGCCCGGTACGGTCGCTCAGCCACAGGCGCGGGCCGCAATCGGGGCAGGCGATGGGCTGGGCGTGGAAGCGTCGGTCGGCCGGGTCGGCATATTCGGCGGCGCACTGCGGACACATCGGGAACCCGGCCATGCTGGTGTGTGCGCGGTCGTAGGGCAGCTCGCGCAGGATGGACAGGCGGGGCCCGCAGTGGGTGCAGTTGGCGAAGGGGTGGCCGGCGCGGCGGTCGGTATCGGAGAGTACCTCGGCCAGACAGTCGGGGCAGGTGGCCACGTCGGGCGAGACCAGGGTGCGGATGACGCCACCCTCGCTGGGCAGGATGTGGAAGCCCGACGGCGGTTCGCCCGGCTCGGTGCCTTCGATCTCGACGGTGTCGATGCGTGCCAGTGGGGGTGGATCGCGGCGAAGCCGGGTGATGAAGTCGTCGATCTCGCCGGCCAGGCCATGCAGGCGGATCGCCACGCCGTCGCCGTCGTTGAGGACCTCGCCGGACAGGCCCAGGGTGCGCGCCAGCCGCCACACCGCCGGGCGGAAGCCCACGCCCTGCACGATGCCACGCACACGGATGCGCCAGGTGGTCGGTTGGTCGGTGGCGAGGCGGCTCAGGGCGTTCATCTCAGTGCACCGTGCAGACCATGCAGGGGTCGAAGGAGCGCACCACGTGCTGGATGGCCACCGCGTCGCGCCCGTCTGGTCCGACGGCCAGCCCGACGAGCGCCTGCTCCAGCGCGCCGGGGGTACCTTCGGCGTCGCGTGGGGAGAAGTTCCAGGTGGTTGGTGCGATGATCTGGTAGTTGAGGATGCGCCCGTTGCGTATCCGCAGCCAGTGGCCCAGGCTGCCGCGCGCGGCCTCCACCAGCCCGGCACCCTCGGCCTCGTCGGGCATCGGGGCGTCGAGGCAGAAGGGTTCGCGCGGGCGCAGCGCCAGCACCCAGTCTTCCATCACAGGCACTAGGCGCGCCAGCTCCAGCAGGCGCGCGATCACGCGGTTGCGCACGTTGCCACCGCTCCGGGCGACCAGGGCGCGGATCAGCGGATGGTCGTCGATCAGTTGGCGGGCGAGCGCGCCGGCCTCCATCACCTGGCCATCCAGACGCGGTGCCTTGCACCAGCTGTAGGCCCCGGGCTTGTCGGCGGCCGGCAGGGTGGTGCCCTCGCGTGGATGGCGCGGACCGTTCTGCGACCTTATCCAGCTGCAGCTCACGTCCTCGCGGATGGCCGAGGGATCGAGCGCGCCGCGTTCGCCATCTGCCCAGGTGCCGCGTGCGAACAGGTGGCCATCGGCCAGCGCGTAGGCGCCGAAGCTAAGGAAGCGGTCGGGGCCGCGGCCGATGGCAGCGAGATCCAGCACTCCGGCGACCTGGAGGAAGCGCCCGAAGTCGCTGTCGGCGTGACGTTCGGCCCAGTCGTCCAGGGCGTCGGGGGAGTCCAGTGCCGCGACCGATTCGAGTGCGTCGCCGAACAGGGTGGTCTCGAGAAACTGCCGGAACTGGCCGACGATGTGGCGCAGGCGGATGCGCTCCTGGGGCTCGACCGGGCGGGTCGAGCCGCCGGGCTGGAGGCTCAGGCTGTGCGGCCACTTGCCGGCGAGGATGCCGGTCAGGTGCAGGAAGGCTGCACGCGCAGGCAGTACCTCACGCGCGCAGCGGCCGGTCTGCGCGCGGAAGCGTTCCGCAATGGCCGCGTGCCAGGGGTGATCGGCGTAGGCCTCGCGCGCGAAATCGGGCATGAAGAACAGGTAGAAATGGGTCAGGTGATCGGCCAGGTTCTCGCAGGTGAGCACCAGATTGGTCGCCAGGCGGCCGTTGTCGGGCATCTCGAGCCCCATGGCCTCGCGCAGCGCGGAGGCTGCGGCCACCGACTGCGAGACCGAGCAGATACCGCAGATGCGTGGGGTGTAGACCAGGGCATCGCGTGGATCACGGCCGTGCAGGATCTGTTCGAAGCCGCGGAACAGGGGCGAGTTGACCCAGGCGGCCTTGATGCGACCGTCTTCGATCTCGACCTGCACCTCGAGATCGCCCTCGACACGGTTGAAGGGACCGTACAGCCGCCGGCTCATGGCCGCCTCCGCCGGCCGCCAGTGGGCGGCACCTCGATGTGTTCGGCCACCGCATTGCGGCGCAGACGTTCGGGGGTGGCGGCCTTGGCCAGCGAGGCCAGGGCCACGAACCAGGCCTTGGGCATGTCGCTGGGCAGGCCGATCGGAATCCCCCCCAGCTTGGGTGTCTCCTGGAAGGGATGATTGGGCGTCTCGAAGGCCGGTGCGGTACAGTTGATGCAGGCGTAGCCGCCCTTGAGGCAGGAGCCGCTGCCGTTCCAGGGGCGGATATTGCAATCGGCGCGCGCCTGGGTGCCCAGACAGCCCATGTGCTCCATCATGCAGCCCTGTTCGCCGGGGCTCTCGGCGCTGGCCTTGAATTCGTAGTACTCATTGCGCGGGCAGCCGTGATGGACTAGGTGATCGGTGTAGTTGCGCGGGCGGTGGTATTCGTCGAGTGCGTCCTCATCCAGTTCACCCAGCGCCAACTGCGCCAGGCAGTCGAGTACCCAGCCGGGATGGGTGGGGCAGCCGGCGATGTTGATCACCGGCAGGCCGCCGGCAGCCTGCCAGTCCTCGCCAAGCAGGCCGCCGGGTTGTTCGCCCGTGTATTGCAGGCCACAGGCCTCGCCGGGGTTGTCGCCGGCAGCGGTGATGCCGCCGAAGGCCGCGCAACTGCCGATGGCGATCACGTGACGCGCCAGCCCGGCCAGCTCACGAAGCCAGTCGCGCATGGGGCGGCCGCTGCCGGCGAGCAGGTGGAAGCGGCCGGTGCCGTCCGGGCCCTGCATTACCGAGCCCTCGAGGCAAAGGATGTCGAGGCGTTGTTCGCCGCGCGAGATGCGTCCGAGCAGGTCGAGAAACTCCTCGGCACTGGCCTCGCTCAAGGAGGGGTGCCAGAGCAGGTCGATGCCCGACAGTTCGAGTGCACAGTAGAGATCGGGGTGCTCGGCGTCGAGCAGCGACATGCTGCAACCGCCGCAACCGCCGGACTGGAGCCAGAGCAGGGTGAGGTGCTCGCTCATGTGCTCGTGCCTCCGTGTTCCAGCGGCAGCGAGAGCACGAACTCGGCGCCGCCCTCGGGATGGTTGGTTGCGCTCAGGTCACCGCCGCACTGCTCGGTGGCCAGGCCGTAGCTGATGTACAGCCCCAGCCCGGTGCCCTTGCCGATCTCCTTGGTGGTGAAGAAGGGATCGAAGATGTGCAGCAGGTGTTCCTCGGGAATGCCGGGACCGTAGTCGCGGATGTGTACCTCGACGCGGTTCGGCTGCCGGACCACGCGGATGTCGAGCCGCGGCTGGGGCAGGTCCTCCATGGCGTCGATGGCATTCTGCACCAGGTTGATCAGGATCTGGTGCACATGGCCCTCGCTGCCGTGCACCGGCAGTTCGTCGGGCATGTCGAAGTTCAGTTCGGGCGTGGTGCGCGTGGTCTTGGCTACCCAGGTGACCGCGTTCTCGACCAGCCGGCTCAGGTCGAACCAGTTCTGTCCCTGGTGGTTGGGCGTGGCGAAGCGGCGCAGGTTCTGCACGATGGTGCTGACCCGCTCGGCGCCCTCGAGCGAGCCGTCGATTAGGGGGGCGATGTCCTTGAGCAGGCGGTCGATCTTGAGCTGGCGGCGCAGTGCTTCGACCTCGGCGGCGGGCCGGCCCTGGTGCACGGTATCGAGATAGCGCCGCAGGCGGTCTTCGTAGCGCTTGAGTGCGTGCATGTTGCCGAAGACGAAACTGATGGGGTTGTTCAGCTCGTGCGCGACCCCGGCCACCAGGCGGCCGAGTGAAGCCATCTTCTCGGATTGCACCAGTTGGCGCTGGGCATCCTTGAGGCGCTGGTGGGCGTCCTGCAACTCGCGGTAGGCGCGGCGCAGCTCGCCGAGCTGGCGACCGGTGATGACCATGCCGGAGAGTACGCCGTTGCTGTCGTATCGTGGGCTGCAGTTGATGGCGATGGGTACCGCCTCGCCGTCGGCGCCGAGCATCTTGGCCTCGCAGTCGGTGATGGCATGGTCGCGCACCCTCTGCGGAAACTCGCGCACCATATGCACCGAGTCGCCGGTGAACAGGATGGTGATGTCCCGCTCGAGCAGTTCCTCTGCGCGCTTTCCGGTCATGTCCAGCATGGCCTGGTTGATGCGCTGGATGCGGCCGTTGATGTCGGCCACCACCAGCACGTCGGACATGGCCGAGAGTACCGAGTCGATGAAGCGCTGGGCCTCCTCGAGCTCCTCGTTCTTGTGCTCGAGTTCGACCTGGTAATGCACTAGGTCGGCATAGATGGTGTCCATGCGGCGGATGACCTCGACCCAGGCCTCTTCGCTCAGACTGCCCGAGGACAGGGCCTGGTCGGCCAGCTCGGTGAAGGTTCTGCTGTCATTGACGGGTTCGCTGCGGTGCATCAGGATTCACCTGCTTCCTTGCGTGGGGTCTGCTTGGTAACGGCGTCGAGTTGTTCGACCTTCTGCAGGCCGTAGCGCTCCAACTTGCTGCGCAGGCCTACCCGCGACAGTCCCAGTTCCTGGGCGGCACGGGTCTTGTTCCAGCGGTGACGGATCAGGGTTTCCTTGAGGATCATGGCTTCCAGGCACTCGATGCGTTCCTTGAGCGTGCCCTGCATGCTGGTAAGCAGTGCCATGTCGGAGGCGGCCTCCTCGGGGGTGGCGCGCAGCACGTGCGGCGAGATGAGTTCGGCGCCCAGCCAGTCGTCGCGTCCGAGCACCAGCATGCGCTTGATCTCGTTCTGCAGCTCGCGCACATTGCCCGGCCAGTGGTAGGCCTGGAGGCAGGACAGGGCCTCGTCGGTGAAGCCCTTGACCTGCTTGCCGAGTTGCTCCATGGCCTCGGCGAGGATGTGGTCGGCGAGCAGCGGGATGTCTTGCGGATGTTCGCGCAGCGGCGGCATCTCGATGGTGAAGGTGGCGATGCGGTAGTAGAGGTCCTGGCGGAAGCGGCCGGCGCGGACTTCTTCCTCGAGGTCGCGGTTGGTCGCGGCGATCACGCGCACGTCGATCTTGCGCCGGGTGTTGCTGCCGACAGGACGGATTTCGCCTTCCTGCAACACGCGCAGCAGCTTGACCTGGAAGGCCGGGCTGATCTCGCCGATCTCGTCGAGGAAGATGGTGCCGCCGTTGGCGCGCTCGAGCAGGCCGACCCGGTCTTCCACCGTGCCGGTGAAGGCGCCGCGCTTGTGGCCGAACAACTCGGACTCGAGCAGGTCGTCCGGGATGGCGCCGCAGTTCTCCACCACGAAGGGGTGGTCGCGACGCAGGCTGTTGTAGTGCAGGGCTCGTGCGCACAATTCCTTGCCGGTGCCGGACTCGCCGGTGATCAGTACGTTGACGTCATAGGGGGCGACGGTGCGGATCTTCTCGCACACCGCGTTTAGGCAGCTGTCGGCGCTGCGCACGATGCCCTGCACATCGGCGAAGCGGGATTGCAGTACGCGTCGCTTGTCCTCGATGGCGCGCGCCAGCGTGCTGGGCTTGACCCGCAGCTCGATGGCCAGTTGCTCGTTCTGGCGTTGCAGGTTGAACATGTCCACCGCATTGCGCAGCTTGAGCAGCAGATCCTCGGGGTGCCAGGGCTTGCTGATGTACTGGTAGATCCCGCTCTCGTTGATCGAGTCGATGATGTCGCCGCTGTCGGCGTAGCCGGAGATGATCATGCGGATCACCTCAGGCCATTCCTCGCGCACCTGGGCGAGGAATTCCGCGCCGCTCATCTCCGGCATGCGCTGGTCGCACAGCACCACCTGCACCCATTCGCGCTCGAGGATCTGCCGTGCCTGGCTCACCGTGGTGGCGGTGAAGACGTCGAACTCCTCTTCGAGGATGCGCTCGAGCGCCTCGACCGAGCGCGGTTCGTCGTCGATCACCAGGATGGTGGGCAGGGTTTCCATCTCAGGCCACGCTTCCCGTCGGCGCATGGCCGATCTGTCGCGCCTCGCGTTGCAGGCGCAGCCAGCGGTACCAGTCGTTCAGGCCTTCTCCGCTGCGTGCCGAGACCTGGAGGACCTGGATGCCGGGGTTGATCCGCCGTGCGTACTCGATGCAGCGCGCCACGTCGAAGTCGAGATGCGGGAGCAGGTCGATCTTGTTGAGCAGCAGCAGCCCGGCGGCGGCGAACATGTCGGGGTACTTGATCGGCTTGTCCTCGCCCTCGGTGACCGAGAGGATGGCGACCTTGTGCGCCTCGCCCAGGTCGAAGGCGGCAGGACAGACCAGGTTGCCGACGTTCTCGATGAACAGCACCGAGCCGACCTCGGGGTCGAGGTGCTCGAGCGCATGCCCCACCTGGTGGGCATCCAGGTGACAGCCCTTGCCGGTGTTGATCTGGATGGCGCGCGCGCCGGTGGCGCGGATGCGCTCGGCGTCGTTGGTGGTTTCCTGGTCGCCCTCGATCACGCTCATGGGGATCTCTTCCCGCAGGTCCTCGAGGGTGCGGGTGAGCAGGCTGGTCTTGCCCGCGCCGGGACTGGAGACCAGGTTGAGCGCCAATACCCCGCGCGTGGCCAGCCAGCCGCGGTTGGCCGCGGCGTAGCGGTCGTTCTTGGACAGGATGTCCTGCTCGATCTGCACCATGCGAGCCTGGCTGAGCCCGGGCGCGTGCGCGCGCGCCGGCCCCTGCCCGTAGTGATGGTGGTCGTGCCCGTGATCGTGAGAGTGGTCGTGGGCATGGGAATGTTGATGGGTGTGGTCGTGACCTTCGTCGTGGCGATGCTCTTCGCCCTCGATCCGGGTTTCGCCGTCGCCGCAGCCGCAGACGGTACACATGGTTATTCCACCTCCAGTTCCTTGATGCGCATCTCGTCGCCGCCTGTGACCTGAATTTGGTAGCTGCCGCAGTCGGGGCAGGGGTCGTGGCGTTGGGAGATGCTGATGGTCTTAGCACAGGGCAGGCACCAGCCCTGTCCCGGTGTCTCGATGATGTGCAATTGCGCGTGTTCGGCCAGAGTACCGCAGGTGACCACGTCGAAGCTGAAGCGCATGGCCTCGATCTCGACGCCGGCCAGCGCGCCGATCTCCAGCCAGACCTGCTTGACCCGGGTATAGCGCTGGGTCTCGGCCTGGTCCTCGAGGACCTGCACGATGCCCTCACACAGTGACATTTCATGCATGGGCGACCTCCGGCAGCTTGTCGGGTTCGTCGATGCCGATGTCGAAGGCCACGCAGGGATCGACCGCGCGCACGATGCGGGCTGCCAGCCGGTACAGGGTCGTGCGATCGTCGGTTTCGATGCGTGCCAGCCAGCGCGCGGCCAGGCCGCGCGGATGGAAATTCCACTCGGTCGGCGCGAGGATGCGATAGTCGCTCACCCGGCCCTCGGTCACCCTTGCATGATGCACCAGCAGGCCGCGCGAGGTCTCGGCGCAGGCCAGTCCCGCGGTGCGGAACAGGCTGTCGTCCACGGCTTCGGGGGACGCCAGGCTGCGGCACAGCCGCGCCAGGGCGCGCAGGCGTGCGGCCAGATGTCGTCCCAGCGGAGGCAGCGGGGTGTCGGTCCCGGCTAGTGGGTCCTCGGCGGCTGGGCCGGTATGGCGGCAGCCGTCATCCAGCGCGGGGCAGGCGACAAAGCGTGTGGCATCGGTTGCTGCGAGCGCCCGGGCTACTGCCTCCAGGTCGTCGCGGCGCAATGGCTGGACTGTGGGTTCGGAAACGACGGGCAGCGCATGGGTGTCGTGCAGCAGGCGGGCGGGCAGGGTGCTTCCCTGCTGCGCCCAGGTGCGTAGTCCGGTGTCATCGAGCGCCAGAAAGTCGCCGGCCGGCATGTCGAGCACGTTCGTCTCGATCCAGGTGAGCAGTTCGCGCCGGGTGTCGGTTTCGTGTGGTGTGGCGAGCTGGCGGCTGGCCAGGGCGAGCGCCGGGGCCAGCTCGCCAGCCGCCGGGGTCTGCTCACTGGCCTCGGGCCAGTGCACGAACAGATAGAGCAGGTGCTCGCGCAGGTTTTCGATCTGTACGCGGCGCTGTGTCTCGGTCGCCGGGGGGCTGTCGGGGAACAGCGCCAACCGGGCGGTCGCAGTGTGTGCCTGGCCGCAGAGGGTATAGAGCCGTGGCAGCAGGGTCAGCACCTCTTCCGGGGTGCGGCCCGTGAACAGTCGGGAAACCTCCAGCAGGCGCCCGGAGCGGAGGGTCACGCCGGTGACGCGGTGCCCGTGCCAGTGCAGCTGGCAGTGCAGGCGTTGATCGTCCAGCGCCATGCTCATTTTCTCATTCTCCGCCGCCGAACAGGCCGCGCAGCATCTCGCGGCGGCTCACCGGGCGCTCCAGGCGGCGTTCCACCACGGCCTCGACCGGTGTGGGGGTGGCTGGTTCGGGTTCCTCCTCGGCGGGGACGAGCAGGGCCTCGAGCGCCGCTTCGGCGGTGGCCACCGCAGCCTCCATGTCGGCGAACTCGAACATGGGGGAGAACAGCGAGCAGCTCTGGTAGCGCCCCAGCCCTTCCTCGTGCCCGACGATGAAGTCGTATTCGCCAGCAGGAAACTGGTGGCGCACGGTGCTGCCCACCGGCAGCTCCTGCCAGCCGTCGCCCTCTTCGGGCAACAGCACCAGGTTCATGAACCAGGGGGTGATGAGCACGCCGAGAAAGGCCCCGTCGCGCGGGTGGAAGCCGACGGCCTGCACCCGCAGCCGGGGGTTGATCACCGGCACACCGTCCATGCGTTGTGCCTGGATCTGCGTGAACACCCGCTCCAGTCCGCCCGCCAGGGTGTCGGCCATGCCGTTCATCGGTCCTCCAGGATCACCATGAATTGCTCATGGGCACCCTCGCATTGCGGGCAGCGCCAGTGATCGGGGAGCTGGCTGAAGGGGGTGCCGGGTGGGATCTGCCAGTAGTCGTCCCCCTCGGCGGGGTCGTAGACGTACCAGCAGACCTTGCACTCCATGCGCGCATCGTCGGGGATGCGCGTATCGTCGCCCATGTAGGAGCCTTCGAAGGTTTTCATGCGTAGAGCTCCGCGATTTCGTTCACGCGCTCGGCCGAGGCCTCGATGTCTTCGGGCGCGGCCAGCGCTACCGAGGGGATGTCCACGATCTCGATAGTGTTGAGGATCAGCGCATCCTGCGAGTTGTAGTACTTGATCCACCACAGGCCGGGGAAGGCGGTGCTGCCGATACGGCAGTTGCCGTAGCCGCGCGAGAGGATGGTCACCGGCCCCACGCCCAGACGTTCTCCGAGCAGAACCAGGTCTTCATTGGTGAGCGGCAGCAGAGTGAGGTTGATGATATGCGCCGGGTCGCCGGGCTGGTGCGAGGCGAGTTGGTCGCTGATCTCCACCAGCAGGGCGGGCGCGTTCTGCACGCCCCCGGGCAGGCCTTCCAGTGAGGTGTTGAGGTGGCGGTCGTCCGCCATGCGGGAGCTGCGCACTGCCGCAGGGATGTCGGCGATCTCCAGAGCGTCGTCGAGCAGGCGGTCGTCGGCATCCAGGCTCTGCACCCGCCATACACCGGTGAGCACCGACTCCTGGATCTGGATGCGGTGCCCGTCCTGCTCGACGGTGATGCTGACCTCGCCTTCGCCGAGGATCTGGGCGAGCAGGTCACGTTCGTGTGCTCCCAGGGTGTTCATGTCGAGGCGGATCGCCGGGTCGCCGCAGCGGTATCGGCCGATCGCCGCCTTTAGGTCAGCCAGCAGTTGGCGTGCCGCCGGCAGGTCAGCGATGTCTTCGGGCTCGGGCAGGCTGACCAGGTCGTGCCGGAACATGCCACAAGGCATGTCCATGAATTCGAACTGGTCGCCGTCGTCGGGTTGGCTGCCGGGGCCGATGCCGACCACAGGGATGTCGATGGGTTTCATGGGTTCCTCCTCCGGGCGTTCGTCAGGCGCCGACCACGGGCACGCCCACCCCCGGCGGGCGGGTTGGCTCGGCGGTTAGCAGTTCGTCGATGCGTTCCAGGTAGACGTGCCAGTCCTGGATGCGGCTGATCGCCCCCAGGTAGTCGCGACCGCGCAGGAACACCAGGGTCGGCCACTGGCTGAAGCCGTGGCGTTCCTGCAGAGCCTTTTCGTCGGCACGGGACACGATGGCCGGGTGCAGGCGCTCGCCGTAGTGGGCGATCAGTTCGGGCAATACCACCGCGACATCCAGGGTCTCGGGGTATTTCTTCGGATCTTCGGTGAAGAACAGCACGTTCACTCGGTCGTCTGCGGGCAGGGCGTCGAGGTCGGCGGCGCCGAGCACCGGGTAACCGTAGTCGTCGATCAGGCGCTGGATCAGCGGCGGTGTGGCAGATTCGGCGTGGGCAGTGGCCGGGTTCATGGGTTCTCCTCGGTGGTCTGTCGTTGCACTTGCACGGCGAGATGCGGTGGCAGTTCGGGTTCGCGGTCGATCAGGTCGGCGAACAGGGCCTCGATGTCAGCGGACTGGCCACGCATCACCTGTTCGACCGCCTCGATGGCAGCCAGGTTCTGGCGCGCGGTGGTCTCGTCGATGACCTCACGCGCGGCGTCGAGAAAGGTCATCACCCAGGTGCCCGGCGGTTGCTCGCCGACCAGGGTGAGATCGATCCGGCGTACTTCGCCCTGGTGGACGCAGGTCGCCTGCAGGCTCTCGCTGTGCTGGATCTGCATGGGGATGCCGATACACATCAGTCGTCTCTCCGGTGATCTACGCATACGCTCAGGCGCGGGCCGTCGAATTCGACGGGTTTGGGATCGAAGCGCACGTCGTCGCGCGCGAGGATGCGCGCATCGCCGAGGCGTGGCGCGGCCTCTTCCGGTGGACGGTCGCGCTCGTAGGGTTCGAGATCAATCTGTGGTGGGGTCAGGCGCGCATCCTCGGGCAGCGGGGTGGCACGCGGGCGGGCGGCGATGCCGAGCGCGCCCAGCCAGTCCAGTGCGGCATCGATCGCCGGGTCGATCTGCGCGCGCACCACGGGGCGCAGGCTGCCGCCGTAGTCTTCGAGTTTCTCGGGCTGCACGCCGACCAGCAGCAGGCGCTCGGGATAGTCGCCGAGCAGTTGCGCCATCGCCAGGACCTCCTGGAAGCCGGTCTGGTGCAGGCTCATCTTCTTGGCACCTATGAATTGCGGGACGGCCTCGTCCTCGATGCATTTCAGGGTGCCCGGGGGCAGACCGTAGTCGATGGCGTCGAACACTACCAGATAATCGGCTGCCTGCACGTGCTGCACCAGATAGATGCCCTGGGTCCCGCCATCCATCAGGGTGACGTTGTCATCGAAGGTGTAGCGCTGGTTGAGCGTCTCGACCGCGCGTACGCCGAAACCCTCGTCGGCCCAGAGGATGTTGCCGATGCCGAGAATCAGTACCTGCTTGTCTGTCGGTTCGTTCATATCGGTGGTCGCTTGCTTTGCGGCGGGTGTCCCGATTGTGAGCAAGAGCCGGGCCAACTGGGCTCGAGCGCGGCGCAGGCGGCAACTTTTCTGTCGTTTTGGCCGCAGTCGCTGTTCATCGTGGGGCTTTGACTGCAAGGTGACCTTCCGGTTCCTTGTTCGATATGAAAGTTCTCGTTACGCATCGGCGTGGCTGGTCGCCAATGGAAGCGGACTTTCCATCGCGGCCGGGCGGTGGACAGGGTGGCTGACAAATTTGTCGCCGGGTGTTTTGGTGGGATGACTGCAAGTAACTGGTTCCTAACGGCTTTTTTTTTGGCACGGGTTTTGAAAGGTCGAGGCGACCCAAAGGGGGTACCGAACCGAGAATCCGGAGGAATCCAAGCGATGACCGAGACCTTTTACGAAGTGATGCGGCGGCAAGGGATATCCCGGCGCAGTTTCCTCAAGTTCTGCAGTCTCACCGCTGCGGCACTGGGGCTGGGGCCGGAGTTCGCCGGCAAGATTGCCCATGCGATGGAGAACAAGCCGCGCATTCCCATCCTGTGGTTGCACGGCCTTGAGTGTACCTGCTGTTCCGAGTCGTTCATCCGCTCGGCACACCCCCTGGCCAAGGACGTGATCCTGTCCATGGTCTCGCTGGACTACGACGACACCATCATGGCGGCGTCCGGGCACCAGGCCGAGGCCATCGTCGAGGAGATCGTCGAGAAGTACAAGGGCAACTATATCGTGGCGGTCGAGGGCAATCCGCCGCTCAACGAAGACGGCATGTATTGCATCATCGGCGGCAAGCCCTTCGTCGAGCAGCTGCGTTACGCGACCGAGCACTGCAAGGCCATCATCTCCTGGGGTTCGTGCGCGTCCTATGGCTGCGTGCAGGCGGCCAGGCCGAATCCGACGCGGGCCACGCCAGTGCACAAGGTCATCACCGACAAGCCGATCATCAAGGTGCCGGGCTGTCCGCCCATCGCCGAGGTGATGACCGCGGTGGTCACCTACATGCTCACCTTCGAGCGCATGCCGGAACTGGATCGCCAGGGGCGGCCCAAGATGTTCTACAGCCAGCGCATCCACGACAAGTGCTACCGTCGGCCGCATTTCGATGCCGGCCAGTTCGTCGAGTCCTGGGACGACGAGGGCGCGCGCAAGGGCTACTGCCTGTACAAGATGGGCTGCAAGGGGCCGACCACCTACAATGCCTGTTCCACCATCCGCTGGAACGAGGGCACCTCGTTCCCCATCCAGGCCGGTCACGGCTGCATCGGCTGTTCCGAGGATGGCTTCTGGGACAAGGGTTCCTGGTATGCCCGCCTGACCGATATCAACCAGTTCGGTATCGAGAGCAACGCCGATGCCGTGGGCGGAGGCGTGGCCGCCGTGGTCGGTGGTGCGGTTGCCGCCCATGCCGCCGTGAGCGCCGTCAAGCGTGCCGCCAACAAGGGAGAGGAGTGATTCAATGAGCGTCATCAAGACACCCAACGGTTATACCCTGGACAGCAGCGGTCGGCGCGTGGTCGTCGATCCGGTGACCCGTATCGAGGGTCACATGCGTTGCGAGGTTAACGTGGACGAGAACAACGTGATCCGCAACGCGGTGTCCACCGGCACCATGTGGCGCGGCCTCGAAGTGATCCTCAAGGGGCGTGACCCGCGCGATGCCTGGGCCTTCGTGGAGCGTATCTGCGGCGTGTGCACCGGCTGTCACGCACTCACCTCGGTGCGCACGGTGGAGGATGCACTGGGCATCCGTATCCCCAAGAATGCGCACCTGATCCGCGAGATGATGGCCAAGACCCTTCAGGTCCACGACCACGTGGTGCACTTCTACCACCTGCATGCGCTCGACTGGGTGAACCCGGTCAACGCCCTGAAGGCCGACCCCAAGGCGACCTCGGCATTGCAGCAGAGCGTCTCGCCGCGCCACCCGCTCTCCAGTCCCGGTTACTTCCGCGACATCCAGACCCGTATCCGCAAGTTCATCGAGTCGGGTCAGCTGGGGCCCTTCAAGAACGGTTACTGGGACAACCCGGCCTACAAGCTGCCGCCCGAGGCCGACCTGATGGCGGTGGCCCATTACCTCGAGGCGCTGGATCTGCAGAAGGAGTTCGTCAAGGTCCACACCGTGTTCGGCGGCAAGAACCCGCACCCCAACTACCTGGTGGGCGGCGTGCCCTGCGCGATCAACATGGACGGCGACCTGTCGGCCGGTGCGCCGCTGAACATGGAGCGGCTCAACTTCGTGCGTGCGCGCATCCAGGAGATGGTGGACTTCTGCAAGAACGTCTATGTGCCCGATGTCATCGCCATCGCCAGCTTCTACAAGGACTGGCTCTATGGCGGCGGTCACGGTGCGATCAACGTCATGGACTACGGAGCCTATCCCAAGGTCAACTACGACAAGTCCACCGATCAGCTGCCCGGCGGCGTCATCCTCAATGGCAACTGGAACGAGATCCACGAGATCGATCCGCGCGACCCCGAGCAGGTGCAGGAGTTCGTGGCGCATTCCTGGTACAGCTACCCCGACGAGTCGGTCGGCCTGCACCCCTGGGACGGCATCACCGAGCCGAACTACGAGCTGGGGTCGAACACCAAGGGCACCCGTACCAACATCCAGGAGCTCGACGAGAGCGCCAAGTATTCCTGGATCAAGGCCCCGCGCTGGCGTGGCCATGCGGTCGAGGTCGGCCCGTTGTCGCGTTACACCCTGGCCTATGCGCATGGCGTCGAGTACGTGCGCAACCAGGTGGATACCAGCCTGGCCGCCTTCAACCACCTGGCGGGCACCAATCTGGACGCCAAGACCGCGCTGAACTCCACCATCGGTCGCACCCTGGCGCGTGCGCTCGAGGCCGAGTACTGCGCCGACATGATGGTGGACGACTGGAACGAGCTGATCGCCAACATCAAGGCCGGCGACACGGCCACCGCCAACATGGAGAAGTGGGATCCCTCGACCTGGCCGAAGGAGGCCAAGGGGGTGGGTACCGTGGCCGCGCCGCGCGGCGCGCTGGGGCACTGGATCCATATCAAGGACGGGCGCATCGAGAACTACCAGTGCGTGGTGCCGACAACCTGGAACGGTTCGCCACGTGATCCGGCCGGCAACATCGGCGCCTTCGAGGCCTGCCTGATGAATACGCCGATGGAGCGCCCGGACGAGCCGGTGGAGATCCTGCGCAGCCTGCACAGCTTCGATCCCTGTCTCGCCTGCTCCACGCACGTGATGAGCGAAGACGGCGAGGAGCTGACCGAAGTCAAGATCCGCTGAGCGGCCAACCGATCGCGGCCCCGCAAGGGGCCGCTCGATGGAGGACAAGTCCATGACAAGCAAAGCAGCCAGGGTACATGCCGAGCCGGCGGTGTATGTCTACGAGGCACCGTTGCGCCTGTGGCATTGGATCAACGCGTTGGGCATCACGGTGCTGGCGGTCACGGGGTATTTCATCGGCAGCCCGTTGCCCAGCATGCCGGGGGAGGCCAGTGACAATTTTCTGATGGGTTATATCCGTTTCGCCCACTTCGCGGCGGGTTACGTGGTGGCCATCGGCTTCCTGTTCCGCCTCTACTGGGCGGTTATGGGCAACGAGCATGCACGGCAGATCATTCTGCCTCCGCTGTTCAATGCGGAGTGGTGGAAGGGGGTGTTCCACGAGGTGCGCTGGTACCTGTTCCTGGCAAAGGAGCCGAAGAAATACATCGGTCACAATCCGCTGGCCCAGCTGGTGATGTACGTGATGTTCGTCTGGGGTATCCTGTTCATGATCGTGACCGGCTTTGCGCTGTACGGGGAGGGCACGGGCATGGGGTCCTGGCAGTACGAACTGTTCAGTGCCTGGGTGGTTCCCCTGTTCGGCCAGAGCCAGGATGTGCACACCTGGCACCACCTGATCATGTGGTACATCATCACCTTCGTCATCATTCACGTGTACGTCGCGGTGCGTGAGGACATCATGTCCCGGCAGTCGATCATCAGCTCCATGATCAGCGGCTGGCGCACCTTCAAGGACACCCGCAGGACCGAGGGTGACGAGTTCTGATCGACCTGCAGGAGGCTTCCGAAGAAGTGCTCTCCCCCTTCCCCGTCTCGGGAGGGGTAATCAGAGGCTTCCGGGTGCGATCTCTTCCGGTCTGGCGCGATTTCCAATCGCGCCTTTTTTGTGTGGCGTCCGGGCAGGGTAAACTGGCGCCCCCGATTCATCACCGAGCACGGCCCATGAGCGACACCATTGATACGCTGGTCTCCCATTGGATTCGCCCCGAGATTCGCGCCTTGTCCGCCTACCACGTGCAGGACGCGGCGGGTTTGGTCAAACTGGACGCTATGGAGAATCCCTACACCTGGCCGGATGCGCTGCGTGCGGAGTGGGCCGAGCTGTTGCGCCACACCGATGTTAACCGCTATCCCGATCCGGCCGCGCAGGCCCTGAGCGCGCGCCTGGCCGGGGCCATGGGGGTGCCGGAGGGCATGCGGCTGGTCCTGGGCAATGGCTCGGACGAGCTGATCCAGATGATCTGCATGGCCCTGTCCGGTCCGGGGCGCTGCGTGCTGTCGGTCGATCCGGGCTTCGTCATGTACCGCATGATCGCCACCTTCTGCGGCATGCCCTATGTGGGGGTGCCGCTGCGCGCGGACGACTTCTCGCTGGACCTGCCGGCGCTGCGCCAGGCGATGGACGAGCACCAGCCGGCGGTGGTGTTCCTGGCCTATCCCAACAACCCCACGGGCAACCTGTACGCCGAGTCGGACATCCTCGAGGTCATCGAGGCGGCGCCGGGCCTGGTGGTGGTGGACGAGGCCTATGCCCCCTTCACCGACGCCAGCTTCATGGCGCGCCTGGGACGGCACGACAATCTGCTGGTGATGCGCACTGTCTCCAAGATGGGCCTGGCGGGGCTGCGCCTGGGCCTGCTGGCCGGGCCGCCGGCCTGGCTGGACGAGTTCGACAAGGTGCGCCTGCCCTACAACATCAATGTGCTCACCCAGGTGAGCGCCGAGTTCGCGCTGCGCCACAAGGCGGTGTTCGACGAGCAGACCGCGCGCATCCGCGCCGAGCGCGAGCGCCTGGGCGCGGCCCTGGCGGCCCTGCCGGGGGTGACCGTCTATCCCTCGCAGGCCAATTTCATCCTGATGCGCACCCCGCCGGGCCGGGCCGGGGAATGGTTTGACGGCCTGAAGGCGCGCGGGGTGCTGATCAAGAACCTGGACGGCGCCCACCCGCTGCTGGCCGACTGCCTGCGGCCCACCGTTGGCACCCCCGAGGAGAACGATCGGCTGATCGAGGCGCTGCGGGCGCTCGCCGGCTAACCGGCGTCTTCGCAGATGCAGTTGTAGGGGATGGGTTCGCGCGCGCTGCGCAGGCGCACCAGCAGTTCGTCGCGATCGCCGTGGAACACGGCCACCCGGGGATCGTTGCGGTCGAACAGTTCATGCGCCAGGGCGTCGGCGGCCGGCAGGCGCTCGTCGTGGCCCTTGTCGCAGACCGCGCGGCAGACATCGCAGCGTTGCAGCACGCCGGCCTCGATGTCGATCTCGATGGCGACCGCGTCTTTCTTGCGCGACTCGCTGTTGAACAGGTCGAACAGGCCCATCATTCCTTCTCCGGTGGCCGCTCGGCCACTTTCACCTCGATTTTCAGACGCTTGCCATTGCGCACCAGGCTCAGCACCAGGGTGTCGCCGGGGGCATGTCCCGCGATCTGGTTCAACACGCGCGACGCGTGTTGTACCGGCTGGCCGTCCACCGCCACCAGCAGGTCGCCGGGCTGGATATGGGCCCTGTCGGCCGGGCCGTTCTCCAGCACCCCGGAGATCAGCAGTCCGCTCTGTCCCTGCAGGCCGAAGGACTCGGCCAGGGCCGGGGTCAGTTCCTGGGCGGTGATGCCGATCCAGCCGCGGATCACCCGGCCGTGCTCCGAGATCTGTTTCAGCACCTTGCGCGCGATGTGCACCGGGATGGCGAAGCCGATGCCATGCGAGGCGCCGCTGTCGGAGAAGATCGCGGTGTTGATGCCGACCACATCGCCCCGGGCGTTGATCAGGGCCCCCCCGGAGTTGCCCGGGTTGATGGCCGCGTCGGTCTGGATGAAGTTCTCGATGGTGGCGATGCCCAGCTGGTCGCGCCCGGTGGCGCTGACGATGCCCAGGGTCACGGTCTGGCCGACCCCGAAGGGATTGCCGATGGCCATCACCACATCGCCGACCCGCAGATGGTCGGAGTCGCCCAGCCGGGCCACGGGCAGCTCGCCTCCCGCGGCCTGCAGTACCGCCAGGTCGGTCTCGGGATCGGTCCCCACCACCCGCGCCGGGAACTGGCGTCCGTCACGCAGTACCACCCGGATCTCGCTGGCGCCCTTGATCACGTGGTTGTTGGTCAGGATGTAGCCGTTTTCGTTGACGATCACACCGGAGCCCAGGCTGTTCTCGCGCCGGTAGGCCGGTTGCCGCAGCTGGTCGCCGAAAAAGCGCTTGAACAGCGGGTCCTCGAACAGCGGGTTGATCCGCGCCCGGGTGATCTTGGAGGCATAGACATTGACCACCGCGGGGGCGGCGCGCGCCACCGCCCCGGCATAGGAGGCCGGGGCGCCCGGCCCGGCCGGCGCCGGCGCCTGTTCATCCGCGGGCCGCAGCCAGTCGCCCTGGAACAGCTGCGGCCGCAGCAGCAGGACGATCAGGGCGGCCGCCAGGCCGGTGGTGATCGAGGTGAACAGAAAGGTGAATACGCGGTAGAGTTTCATGCCGGACCGTGGGTTTCGGGGTCTTGGTGGCAACAGGGTACGTAATCCCCGACGGATTGTCATAGCGACTGGGTCGCAGGCCCGGCGGCGGACGGAACACTCAGCGAGGTGAGCGCGTGGACATACAGTCACTGGCGGCATGGTGCGACGATTATCTGCAGGTCGCCCGATTCGACGATTACTGCCCCAACGGCCTGCAGGTCGAGGCCGGGCGCGAGGTGCGGGTGCTGGTCAGCGGCGTGACCGCGAGCATGGCCCTGATCGAGGCCGCGATCGAGCGCGGGGCCGATGCCCTGCTGGTGCATCATGGCTATTTCTGGAAGGGCGAGGCGCAGCCGCTGACCGGGCTCAAGGGGCGCCGCATCCGGGCCCTGATGCGACACGGGATCAGTCTGCTGGCCTATCATCTGCCGCTGGACGCCCATCCGGAGCTGGGCAACAACGCCGGTCTGGGCCGGGCCCTGGGCCTGACGGGCGCGCCCATCGCCGAGGGCGAGCTGGTCTGGGGCGCCGCGCTGGCGGAGCCGCTGGACGCGGCGGCGCTCGGGCGGCGTCTGGCCTCGGTGCTCGGGCGCACCCCGCTGCAGCTGGGCGGAGAGCGCGAGATCCGCCGCCTGGCCTGGTGCACCGGGGCGGCCCAGGGCTATATCACCCGCGCTGCCGAGGCCGGTTACGATGCCTTCATCAGCGGCGAGGTCTCCGAGCAGACCCACCATCAGGCCCTGGAGCTGGGCGTGGTCTATTTTGGTGCGGGGCACCACGCCACCGAGCGTTTCGGGGTGCGGGCCCTGGGCGGGCAAATCGCGCAGAAATTTGGTCTGGAACATCATTATGTAGATCTGGATAATCCGGTCTGATTGACCCGGGTTAATGGTCCCTGTCTTGACCGGACCAGCCACATGGTGGAAAATCCCCGGCCAATCGGGGTATTTCAGAATATTCTTAAACGTATACGGTCCAGGCGGCCCCGTCGCTGCAATGTCCTGGAGCGTGGGGAGTAACTCATGAGTTCAGAAGGCGTAGACCTCAAGAAACGCCGCTTCCTCACTACTGCAACGGCAGTGGTGGGCGCGGTTGGTGCCGGGTTTGTCGCTGTCCCCTTCATCAAGAACTGGAACCCATCCGAGCGTGCGAAGGCCGCTGGTGCGCCTGAAGAGGCGGATATCAGCGCCCTGGAGCCGGGTGGCCTGTTGCGGGTGAAGTGGCGCGGCAAGGTGTGTTGGGTGGTGCATCGCACCGAGCAGAATCTCAAGGATCTGCCGACCCTGGACGACATGCTTTCCGATCCCACCTCGGAAGTGCCGAACCAGCCCGAGTACTGCAAGAACCCGACCCGCTCGATCAAGCCGGAATACCTGGTGGCCATCGGCATCTGCACCCACCTGGGCTGCTCGCCGACCTACCGCCCGGACATCGCCCCGGCCGACCTGGGCGACTACTGGAAGGGTGGCTTCTTCTGCCCCTGCCACGGTTCGCGCTTCGACCTGGCGGCCCGCGTGTTCAAGGGCTCGCCCGCGCCGACCAACCTGCACATCCCGCCGCACAAGTATCTGTCCGATGACGTGATCCTGATCGGCGTTGACCCGGAGGGCAAAGCATGAGCCTGATGAGCTGGATCGACGAGCGCTTCCCTGCGACCAAGGTGTGGAACGAGCACCTGGCCCAGTATTACGCGCCGAAAAACTTCAATTCCTGGTATTTCTTCGGGTCGCTGGCCATGCTGGTGCTGGTCAACCAGATCCTGACCGGGGTCTGGCTGGCCATGGCCTACAAGCCGGACGCCAACCTGGCCTTCGCCTCGGTCGAGTACATCATGCGCGACATGGATTACGGATGGCTGATCCGTTACATGCACTCCACCGGCGCCTCGGCATTCTTCATCGTGGTGTACCTGCACATGTTCCGCGGCCTGATGTACGGCTCCTACCGCAAGCCGCGCGAGCTGCTGTGGATCATCGGTCTGGTGATCTATCTGGCGATGATGGCGACCGCCTTCTTCGGTTACCTGCTGCCCTGGGGTCAGATGTCCTACTGGGGCGCCCAGGTCATCGTCAACCTGTTCTCGGCGGTGCCGTTCATCGGTGACGATCTGTCGCTGTGGATTCGCGGTGACTATGTCATCTCCGACGCCACCCTGAACCGCTTCTTCGCCCTGCATTTCCTGCTGCCGTTCATCCTGGCCGCGCTGGTGTTCATCCACATCGTGGCGCTGCACAAGGTGGGTTCCAACAACCCCGACGGCATCGAGATCAAGAAGGGTCCCAAGGGCAACCGCTGGAGCGACACCGCCCCGGCCGACGGCATCCCCTTCCACCCGTACTACTCGGTGAAGGACATCTTCGGCGTGGGCATGTTCCTGATCTTCTTCGCCGCGGTGATCTTCTTCATCCCCGATATGCACGGGCTGTTCCTGGAGGCCCCGAACTTCGAGCCGGCCAACCCGCTGAAGACGCCACCGCACATCGCTCCGGTGTGGTACTTCACCCCGTTCTACGCGATGCTGCGCGCGGTGCCGCCGATGTTCAACTCGCAGTTCCCCGGCGTCATCGTGATGTTTGCCTCGATCCTGATCATGTTCTTCCTGCCGTGGCTGGACCGCTCGCCGGTCAAGTCCATCCGCTACAAGGGACCGCTGTTCAAGATCGCCCTGGCCATCTTCGCCGTGACCTTCATCGTGCTGGCCTATCTGGGCATGCACCCGGCCACGCCGACCAAGACCATGCTGGCGCGCATCTTCACGGGTGTGTACTTTGCGTTCTTCCTGCTGATGCCGCTGTATTCGAAGATCGACAAGACCAAACCGGTTCCGGAGAGGGTGACAAAATGAAAAAGTGGATTGTACTGATTGTCATGGCCCTGCTGCCGGTGGCCGGCTTCGCCAACGAGGAGGGCGTCGAGCTGGAATCGGCCAATATCGATCTCAGCGATAACGCGGCCATCCAACGTGGCGCCAAGTACTTCACCAACTACTGCATGGGCTGCCACTCGGCCAAGTACGTGCGCTACAAGCTGATGGAGAAGGTCGGCCTGACCGAGTCGATGATCAAGGACAACCTGATCTTCGACGGCTCCAAGGTGGGTGGTCTGATGAAGATCGCCATGCCCAGCGAGTATGCCGCGGGCTCCTTCGGCGCGCCGGCGCCGGATCTGACCCTGGAGGCGCGCCGTCGCGGTTCCGACTGGGTCTACAGCTACCTCAAGAGCTTCTACACCGATCCCTCGCGCCCGACCGGCGTTAACAACAAGGTGTTCCACAATGTCGGCATGCCCAACATCCTGTGGGAGCTGGAAGGCATCAAGGACCCGGTGTACAAGTACGAGGTGAAGGAAGGCACCGAGACGGTCGCCGAATTCGACTCCGAAGCCGAGGCCGAGCAGATGGTCAAGGACAAGGGCGAGGGCTTCCATGTCGAGAAGGTGGTGTCCGGCTTCAGCAAGCGCAGCCAGGGCAAGCTCAGCGACGAGGAGTTCGATGGCGTGGTGCGTGACATCACCACCTACCTGACCTACATCGCCGAGCCGGTCCGCCTGGAGCGGGAGCACATGGGCGTATGGGTGCTGCTGTTCCTGGTGGTGTTCACCATCCTGGCCTACCTGATGAAGAAGGAATGGTGGAAGGACGTGCATTGATGCGCGGCCACCGTCCCGCCGGGGATGCCTGAGGCATTCCCGCATCGGGCAAAGAGAAAGGCGCATGGTTTGCTATACTATGCGCCTTTTTCGTGTCCGGGAAACCCGCCCGGGCACGTGTCGGACGCGCAATTAAGGAGATGTGAGGAATGACCACCGCGGCAGCCCGAAGGGCAGTGATGACCCTGTTTTCCGATCCTTCCAGCCTGCAGAGCCATCGCGTGCGCCTGGTGCTGGCCGAGAAGAGCGTGAGCTGCGAGATCGTCGATATCGATCCCCTGGACCTGCCGGAGGATCTGGTGGACCTGAACCCCTATGGCACCGCCCCCACCCTGGTGGACCGCGAGCTGGCGCTGTATGACGCGCGCATCATCGCCGAGTACATCGACGAACGCTTCCCGCATCCGCCCCTGCTGCCGGTGGACCCGGTCTCGCGCGCCCATACCCGCCAGTACATGTTCCGCGTGGAGCAGGACTGGTATCCGCTGGTGGACGCCATCCTGGCCGGCGGCAAGGGCGCGACCAAGGCCCGCAAGCAACTCAAGGAGGGGCTGGTCTCCACCGCGCCGGTGTTTGCCGCCCACCCCTTCTTCATGAGCGACGAATACTCCCTGGTCGATGCCACCCTGACGCCGCTGCTGTGGCGTCTGCCCATGCTGGGCATCGAGCTGTCCGGCGCGGCCGGCAAGCAGATCAACACCTATGCCGCGCGCATGTTCACCCGGCCCGGCTTCGTGCGCAGCCTCAGCGAGGCCGAACGCGAGATGCGCGGCAAGTAAGCATGACCTCCAACCGCCCTTATCTGATCCGGGCCCTCTACGAGTGGCTGGTGGACAACCGTCAGACCCCCTTCTTTCTGGTCGACGCCGCGCGCAAGGACGTGGTGGTGCCGCAGGAGTTCGTGGAGGACGGGCGCATCGTGCTCAATCTGGCGCCGGGGGCGGTGCGTGATCTGGAACTGGGCAATGAATGGATCACCTTCAGCGCCCGCTTCTCGGGCAAGGCCATGGATGTCGTGGTGCCGCCGGACGCGGTGCTGGGCGTGTACTCGCGCGAGAACGGACAGGGCATGCTGTTTCCCGATCCGGCCGCGCCCGAGGGGCCGGATGACGACGGCGGCCAGCCCCCCGAGCCGCCCGCCGGTGGCGGCCGGCCCTCGCTCAAGGTGGTCAAGTAGCCCGCCGGGGCACGCGCGCCCCGCTCAGCGACGCGGGCGCCGGAAGGGCACCACCTTGCCCGCGTCGTCCTGCGCCGGCGGCTCGGCCGGGGGCGTGGGGCCGTCCTCGGGAGGCAGGTTCAGGCCGTATTGCTCCACCTCGGTGCCCACCAGGATCAGATAACCGTCCCGCCGCCCCATGCCGCCACGGCTGAAGTCGAAGCTGAACATGCGCCGGAAGCGGATGCCCCGACGTCCCCAGCGCAGCCCGATGCGCCGCAATACCACGGTATCGTCGAGGAACTGCAGGCCCCGCTGCTCGCAGAGGGTGCGCGCCAGGGCGGTGGCCAGTTCCCGCGCCCGGGCGCTGTCCAGCCAGAAGGCCGCGAACACGCCGGCCAGGATCAGCAGTGCCAGGGCGGTGCTCATCGGGCCTCCCCCTCGAGGCGGTCCAGGCGCAGCCGCTCGCGCTCGTCGAACAGGCGCGCGGACATGATCATGACCGCGCTGGCGGCGCCCAGGGCCGTGCCCGCGGCGATCAGGAACAGGATCATCAGCTGGTACTTGGCGGCCTCGAAAGGCGCGCCGCCGGCCAGGATCTGGCCGGTCATCATGCCCGGCAGGCTGACCAGGCCGGCGGTGGTCATGCTGTTGATGATGGGGATCAGCCCCGCGCGCAGGGCGCCGCGGCGGATGTGGCCCAGCGCGCCGGCGGGCGCCTCGCCCAGGATCAGGCGCGCCTCGATCTCGCCACGCCGGGTCCAGGCCTCGCGCCCCAGGGTGTCCATGGCCACGGCGATGCCGGTCATGGTGTTGCCCAGCAGCATGCCCAGCAGCGGGATCAGATACTGCGGGTGATACCAGGGCGTGGGCTGCAGGATCACCGCCACGCTCATCAGGGCGATGGTGACCGAGGACAGCAGCATGGACAGTGCCCCGGTGCCGTAGCCCCAGGCGCCGCGCAGGGGCCGGGTCTGGCGCGACCAGGCCTCGTAGCCGGCGACCGCCAGCATCACGCCCATCACCAGGGCGATCAGCCAGGGCGACTGGCTGGCGAAGATCGAATGCAGGATCAGCCCCAGCAGCATCAGCTGCGCCGTGCTGCGCGCCCCGGCGATCAGCAGACGCCGCCCCACGCCCAGCTGCAGCCGCCAGGACAGCGCCCCGGTGGCCAGCAGCAGCGCGGCGGCGATCAGCAGATCGCCCGTGCCCAGGGGAATGAAGGCCGCGTTCATTGCAGTGTCCCCGCCTGCATCCGGTGCTGGCGGTCGGCCACCCGCTCGCGCTGGGCCGGGTCGTGACTCACCCACAGGACCGGGCAGTGCTGTGTCTGGCGGTAGTCCGCGATCAGCGCCTCCACGGCGCGGGTGTTGGCGGGATCGAGGTTGGCGGTCGGCTCGTCCAGCAACAGC
>JALVTT010000150.1 GCA_027024025.1 Sedimenticola sp. | reverse complement strand
CGGGTGCAGCCCGCCCCGCCCCGGATTGCGCCCCGGCAGCGAGACATCGATACGCTCGGAGGCCAGGCGCTCGGCCAGCGCGGCCTGCTCCAGCTCGCCCTTGCGCGCCTCGATGCGCTGCTGCAGGGCCTTCTTGGCCTTGTTGATGGCCTGCCCCGCGGCCGGCCGCTCTTCCTTGGGCAGTTGGCCCAGGGCCTTGAGCTGCGCGGTAAAGACCCCGTTCTTGCCGAGATACTGCACCCGCACCTCGTCCAGGGCCCGCAGATCGGCCGCGCCCCCGACTGCGGCCTCGGCCTCACTCAACACCTGTTCCAGTTCTGTCGCCATTGTACTTGCCAATCAAATTTCAGTAACAAACCGCAAAGGCCGCAAAGATCGCCAAGGCTTGTGAATGCCCGAATCGGTGGGGCACGCCGGCCACGCCATCGACACCCCGACGAACCAGATCGATATCTTTGCGTACTTTGCGACCTTTGCGGTGAATCAATCAAAAAAGGGGAAAGCCCTGCCAGACTTTCCCCCTTTCGTATGCAATACCGATAAGCAGGACCGATCGGGCCCCGCCCATCAGCCCGCGAGGGCAGCCTTGGCCTTCTCTGCGAGCTGGCTAAACGCCGGCATGTCGTGGACCGCGATATCGGCCAGCATCTTGCGGTCGATGGCCACGCCGGCCTTGTTCAGGCCGTCGATCATGCGGCTGTAGGACAGGCCGTTCATGCGCGCCGCGGCGTTGATACGCTGGATCCACAGGGCGCGGAACTGACGCTTCTTGACCCGGCGGTCACGATAGGCGTACTGGCCGGCCTTGATGACCGCCTGCTTGGCGACGCGATAGACCTTGCGGCGGGCGCCGTAGTAGCCCTTGGCCGCCTTCAGAACCTTTTTGTGCTTGGCGTGTGCCTGCACACCACGTTTTACTCTCGGCATCGTTCAGTCTCCTCGAAATCAGGCGTAGGGAATCATGCGGCGCGCGGCTGCCACATCGTTCTTGTGCAGCATGGAGGGCGCGCGCAGCTGGCGCTTACGCTTGGTGGATTTCTTCGTCAGGATGTGACGACGATGCGACTGGTTGCGCTTGACGCCACCGGCGGTGACGCGGAAGCGCTTGGCAGCACCCCTGAGGGTCTTGATCTTGGGCATTTTGCTTCTCCTGTACTTGAGGTTGCTTTCAGGGTGACCCAGGCAATGCCTTGGGCCCGGCCACCCGTGGCGGCTGCGCCGCCGAATCTTTCACCGTCCCCCGGGGGCGGTTCCAAACTACTTCTTCTTGCGCAGCGGGCTGAGCACCATCACCATCTGGCGCCCTTCCATCATGGGCCGCTGCTCGACCTGCGAGACATCCTGCAGATCCTGCTCCACGCGCTCGAGCATCTCCAGCCCCAGCTCGCGGTGGGCGTGTTCACGTCCGCGAAAGCGCATGGTCACCTTGCACTTGTCGCCGTTCTCGAGGAACTTGCGCAGATTGCGCAGCTTGACCTTGTAGTCGCCAATGTCCGTACCGGGCCGGAACTTGATCTCCTTGAGCTGCGTCTGCTTCTGCTTCTTGCGCGCCTCCTGCTTCTGCTTCTTCTGCTCGAAGACGAACTTGCCGTAGTCCATGACCCGGCATACAGGGGGCTCCGCGTTGGGAACGATCTCGACCAAGTCCAGGTCGGCATCACCGGCGACCCGAAGGGCCTCCTCGATACTGACGATGCCTACCTGCTGTCCGTCTGCGCCAATGAGCCTGACCTCCGGGGCGGTGATGTCCCTGTTCAGACGATTGCGCTTGTCTAGTTTGGCGATATCCTGGTTCCTCCGACAAAAAACAAAAACCGCCCGACAACAAGCGCGCCCCGAGTGCCCGGGCCGATGACCGGCTCCGCTCGAAGGCGCCTCTGCTGTTCAGGCAGCGATCATGACCGCTCGGCAAGCTGCTCGCGCAGATGCCCGGCGAGTGACTCCAGGGACAGCGTCCCCAGATCCTTGCCGTCGCGGGTTCGCACCGCGACGCTGCGGTCCTCCACCTCGCGGTCCCCGACCACCAACAGGTAGGGCACCTTTTGCAAGGTATGTTCGCGAATTTTAAAGCCGATCTTCTCGTTTCTCAAGTCGGATTCGACCCGGAAACCCTGCCCGCGCAGGAATTCGGCCACCTCGTTCACGAAACCGGCCTGCCGGTCCGTGATATTCATCACCACCGCCTGCACCGGGGCCAGCCACAGGGGCATGGCGCCGGCGTAGTGCTCGATCAGGATGCCGATGAAGCGCTCCAGCGAGCCGAGGATGGCGCGGTGCAGCATCACCGGGGTGCGGCGCTCGTTGTCCTCGGCGATATAACTCGCGCCCAGGCGGCCCGGCATGGAGAAGTCGAGCTGTATGGTGCCCAGCTGCCAGACCCGTCCCAGGCAGTCCTTGAGCGAATATTCGATCTTGGGGCCGTAGAAGGCGCCCTCGCCCGGCTGCAGCTCCCATTCCAGGCCCTGCTCGTTGAGCGCGTCCTCGAGGGCCTGCTCGGCCTTGTCCCAGGTCTCGTCGGAGCCGACCCGCTTTTCCGGGCGGGTGGACAGCTTGATCAGAACGTCCTCGAAACCGAAGTCGCGATAGACCTCGAACAGCAGGTCGTTGAAGGCCTTGACCTCGGACAGGATCTGCTCCTCGGTGCAGAAGATGTGCGCGTCGTCCTGCACGAAGTTGCGCACCCGCATCAGGCCGTGCAGGGTGCCGGAGGGCTCGTTGCGGTGGCAGGAACCGAATTCCGCCAGGCGCAGCGGCAGGTCGCGGTAGGACTTGAGCCCGTGGTTGTAGATCTGGATGTGCGCCGGGCAGTTCATCGGCTTGATCGCGTAGTCGCGGTTCTCCGAGTGGGTGGTGAAGATCATGTCACCGAACTTGTCCCAGTGGCCCGACTTCTCCCACAGGCTGCGGTCGATCACCTGCGGCGTGTGCACCTCCTGATAACCGTGCGCGCGCAGCTTGTCGCGGATGTACTGCTCCACCGTGAGATAGATGCGCCAGCCCTTGTCGTGCCAGAACACCATGCCCGGGGCCTCTTCCTGGGTATGGAACAGATCCAGGGCCTTGCCGATGCGCCGGTGGTCGCGCTTCTCGGCCTCCTCCAGGCGGTGCAGATAGGCCTTGAGTTCCTTCTTGTCGCGCCAGGCGGTGCCGTAGATACGCTGCAGCATCTCGTTGTTGGCGTCGCCGCGCCAGTAGGCCCCGGCCAGCTTCATCAGCTTGAAGGCCTTGGGCAGCTTGCCGGTGCTGGGCAGATGCGGGCCGCGGCAGACATCGAACCAGTCGCCCTGGCGGTAGATCGAGATCTCCTCGCCCTCGGGGATGGCGTCGATGATCTCGACCTTGTAGTGCTCGCCGATCTCGGCAAAGGTCTTCTTGGCCTCGCCGCGCGACAGGACCTCGCGCCGGATCGGCAGATCCCGCCCCACGATCTCGCGCATGCGGTCCTCGATGCGCTGCAGATCCTCGGGGGTGAAGGGCTCCTCGCGCGCAAAGTCGTAATAGAAACCGTCCTCGATGGCCGGGCCGATGGTGACCTGGGTGCCGGGATAGAGCTCCTGCACCGCCTGCGCCATGACGTGCGCCGCGTCGTGGCGGATCAGCTCCAGGGCCTCCTCGTCACGGCTGGTGACGATCGCCACCCGGGCGTCGTTCTCGATGGTGTGTGACAGATCCACCATGCGGTCGTCGACCTTGCCGGCCAGGGCGGCCTTGGCCAGGCCGGGGCCGATGTCGGCCGCGATCTCGGCCACCGTCACCGGGTGATCGTAACTGCGTTGGGAACCGTCGGGGAGCGTGACTACTGGCATCTTGCATCCTCAGTGGTGACCCCTACCAAAGGCCACGTGACAAAAACAGAAAAAGGCGCCGGACGAAGCGGCGCCGCTGGCCATTATACAAGGACCGCGCGCAGCACATCCACCGTTGCCGCGCACAGCCTGGCCAGATCGGGCGCCTCCATCACGAAGGGCGGCATCAGATACACCAGACGGCCGAAGGGCCGCACCCAGACCCCGTGCTCGACGAACAGTGGCTGGATCACCCGCATGTCCACCGGCGCCTCCAGCTCCACCACCCCGATCGCGCCCAGCACCCGCACATCGGCCACCCCGGGCAGCGCGCGCGCCGGCGCCAGGCCCTCGGCCAGCCCCGACTCGATGGCGGCCACGCGCGCCTGCCAGGGCGATTCCAGCAGCAGGGACAGGCTCTCGCCGGCCACCGCGCAGGCCAGCGGGTTGGCCATGAAGGTCGGGCCGTGCATGAACACACCGGGCTCGCCCCCGGCGATGGCCTCGGCCACCGCCTGCGTGGTCAGGGTCGCGGCCAGGGTCATGTAGCCGCCGGTGAGGGCCTTGCCCAGGGTCATGATGTCGGGCGAGACGCCGGCGTGCTCGCAGGCGAACAGCCGCCCGGTGCGGCCGAAGCCGGTGGCGATCTCGTCCGCGATCAGCAGCACCTCGTGGCGCTCGCACAGCGCGCGCGCCGCGCGCAGCCAGTCCGCGGAGTAGAAGCGCATGCCCCCGGCGCCCTGCACCACCGGCTCCAGGATCAGCCCGGCCAGCTCGCCGGCGTGGGTCTCCAGGGCCTGCTCCAGATCGGCCAGATGCCGCGCCTCGCAGGGCTGGCCGAAGGCCGGTTGCGGGGCGTCCACGAACAGCTGCCGGGGCAGCACCTCGCGGAACAGGCCGTGCATGCCGGTGACCGGGTCACACACCGACATCGCGTGCAGGGTATCGCCGTGATAGCCGTTGCGCGGCGCCAGGAAGCGGCGCTTCTCCGGCCGGCCGCGCGCGATCCAGTACTGGATGGCCATCTTCAGCGCCACCTCCACCGAGACCGAGCCGGAATCGGCAAAGAACACCGCCTGCAGCGGCCCCGGGGTCAGCGCCACCAGACGCTCGGCCAGGGCCACCGCCGGTTCGTGGGTCAGGCCGCCGAACATCACATGCGCCATATCGCTTAGCTGGGCCTCGATGGCCGCGTTCAGGCGCGGGTGGTTGTAGCCGTGGATGGCGCACCACCAGGAGGCCATGCCGTCGATCAGCACCCGCCCGTCGTCCAGGTACAGGCGCACGCCCTCGGCCCGCCGCACCCCGAACAGGGGCAGGTCCGCGCCTAGGGCGCTGT
Organism: Sedimenticola sp.; assembly: GCA_027024025.1. Taxonomy (GTDB): domain Bacteria; phylum Pseudomonadota; class Gammaproteobacteria; order Chromatiales; family Chromatiaceae; genus MONJU. The sequence goes on along the minus strand of JALVTT010000150.1, from coordinate 15,856 downwards.
AGGGATGCCAGACCCGGCGTTTGTCGCGTTGCACGAGATCCATGCCGCGATTCTACCCGGTTTGCGAAAACCGGCCGCTGGCTGTCCCCGTGGTATCCGGATAGGCTATGTTCTTAGAACAAGAATGGAGAACCCCTTGGCACCGATCCTGAGCCTGCTGCTGAGCCTGATCCTGCTGCTGCCCAACCCCGGCGTGCGGGCGGCGGACGCCGGCGAGTCCCCTGGGGACGCGACGGCCGCCCCCCTGCCGCTGCCGGAACACATCACCCCGCTGACCATCCAGCAGGCCGAGCTGGAACTCAAGACCACCTCCCTGCGCCTGGAATCGCTGCGCCTGGAACTGGCCAGCGCCCGCAAGCGCGAGGCCGAGGCCGAGAAGCAGCTGGGCTGGATGCGCGACGCCCTGGCCGCGGCCGACAACGAGGCCCAGCGCAAGGTGCTGCAGGCCGCCCTGGACAAGCAGACCCTGCGCCTGAAGAAGGCCCGCGCGCACCGCCAGGAGACCGAGTCCGAGCTGGCCCGTACCGAGCCGCGCATCCAGGCGCTCAAGGACTGGCTGGCGCGCCTGCGTGAGGGCTTCCGCCAGCAGCAGGAGGCCGCCCTGGTGGCGGACCTGAAGCGCCTGGAAGAACGCTCCGCCGAGGAGATCGCGCGCCAGAACAAGCAGATCCAGCGCCTGGGCAGGCAACTGCAGCAGGTCGATCCGCAGGACCGCGACCGGCGCGCCCTGATCGCGGCGCGCATCGATTCGGCCCAGAACCAGGTCTTCATCACCCAGACCCGGCTCAAGCTGGCCGCGGCCGGCAGCGCCTTCCGCCACCTCAACACCCTCGACCGCGAGCTGGGCCCGGCCGACATCGAGGCCATTCAGCTCGACCTGGACAAGATCCGCGAGCTGCAACAAGGCCTGGGTCCGGACACTGAGCTGCTGCGGCGCAAGCTGGAACTGATCCAGTCGCAGCAGCGGGTGCTGCGGCAGAAGATCGAGGCCCGCCAGGTCTCGTCCGCCACCGGGTCCGAGATCGCGGCCCTGCTGAAACACGATGAACGCACCCTGCGCGCCCAGCTCGAGGAGGCGCAGCAGCTGCAACAGCGTCTCGCGGTGCAGCGCAAACACCTGGAGACCGCCTACAACCATCTGCTGAACGCGGACCTGAGCGCGCGTCAGAAACTGCCCGGCGGGCCCGGCGCGGGCAGCCGCCTGCTGGGCGAGCTGCTCGACCTGCCGCAGCGCCTGCAGAAGCTGTTGAGCGCGCACGTCCAGCGCCTGCCGGCGGCCTTCGGCCAGGTCGCGCCCGAGCGCCTGTGGGGCGCGGCGCTGTGGCTGCTGCTGGCGCTGGGGGCCGGCTTCAGCTATCACTACCGCATGCGCGGCACCCGCCGCCGCGCGCTCGCCGCGCAGACCTTCTCGGCGCGCATCAGCGCCATCGCCCTGCACGTGCTGCGCGGCATCAGCATCCCGGCCGCGCTGGGCCTGGGCCTCGGGCTGGCCTTGTGGCTGGCCGGGGCCGACACCCTGCTGGTGCAGCTGGTCAGTCTGCTGTTCGGCACCTGGGTGCTGATCCGCCTGCTGCGCGATCTGAGCTACTGGTTCCTGGTCTCGCCGCTGGTGCCGGAGGACCAGCGCGAGGCCCGGCTGTACCGCGCGCTCAGCATCAACATCTGGTTCAGCGGCATCCTCGGCCTGCTCATGGGCCTGGGCTGGCTGGGGGTGACCAGCGAGGACTTCTCGGTGGTGGCCAACCGCCTGTTCATGTTCAGCCTGCTGCCGGCGGTGTATCTGTCCTTCCGTCTGCGCCGCCTGGTCATCCAGCGCCTGCAGACGCGCGAGACGCGCAGCTACTGGCTGTGGGTGCTGCGCCTGGTCTCGCTGGCGGTGCCGCTGGCGGCGCTGGGCATCGCCATCCCCGGCCTGGCCGGCTACATCAATCTAGCGCGGCTGGTGGCCTGGTACCTGATCGCCTCCCTGCTGATCGTCACCGGCTGGCTGGTGGCGCGCGGCATCCTCGGCGACCTGGCGGCCATGCTGGGGCGCTATGTGGAACGCGACGGGCGGCGCGGCACCCTGTGGTACGAGGGCCTGATCCGGCCGCTGCATCTGGGCGCGCGCATCCTGCTGGCGGTGGGCGCGCTGCTGTTGCTGGTGCAGGTGTTCGGCCTGGGCCGCCAGTCCACCGCCCTGGCCCTGCTGCAACGCGCCCTGGACCACCCGCTGCTGAGCATCGGCGAGACCCGCATCGACCTGGCCCACCTGCTGCTGTTCCTGGCGGTGGCGATCGGCGCCTTCCCGGCGGGCGGCTGGATGCGCCGCCTGAGCTTCAGCTGGCTGTATGCCGGGGTGGCCGACCGCGGCATCCGCAACAGCCTGGCGGTGTTCACCCAGTATGTCACGGTGCTGCTCGGCCTGTTGATCGCGGTCAACCTGCTCGGCATCGACCTCACCAGCCTGGCCGTGTTCGCCGGCGCCCTCGGCGTGGGCGTGGGCTTCGGCCTGCAGAACATCGCCAACAACTTCATCAGCGGCCTGATCCTGCTGGCCGAGCGGCCGATCCGGGTCGGCGACTGGGTCACGGTGGCCGGGCACGAGGGCGAGATCACCGCCATCGGCATCCGCTCGGCGACCCTCACCACCTGGGACAACCAGGATGTGGTGATCCCCAACGCCGAGCTGATCAGCAACGCCTTCACCAACTGGACCCTGTCCAACCCTCTGGTGCGCACCGTGCTCAATGTGGGGGTCAGCTACGCCTGCGACCCGCACCAGGCCCAGCGGGTGATCGAGGAGGCGGTCAGCATGCAGCCCGAGGTGTTGCTGGACCCGGGGCCGCGGGTGCAGCTGGACAACTTCGGCGACTCCTCGGTGGACCTGCGGGTGCTCTATTACATCGATGTCACCCAGTCCAGCCGCATGGGGGTCAAGTCCCAGGTGATGTTCGCCATCTGGGACGCGCTCAAGGAGGCGGATATCGAGATCCCCTTCCCGCAGCGCGACATCCATATCCGCGAGCTGCCGCCGGGCAACGGCCGGGCGGCGCCGGACGGACAGGACGGGGCCTGAGCATGGACGCCGGCTGGCTGCTCGTGCTGACCATCGGACTGCTGCTGTTCTTCGACCTCACCAACGGCTTCCACGACACCGCCAATATGATCGGCACCGTGGTCGCGACCCAGGCCATGACCCCGGTCCAGGCCATGCTGCTGGTCAGCCTGTTCACCCTGCTCGGGCCCTTTCTGGGCGGCACCGCGGTGGCCGACGTGCTGGGCGAGTTCGTGCGCCTGGACGACCTGCCGGCCCGCTTCGGCGTGACGGTCATCCTCAGCGGCACCCTGGGCGCGGTGAGCTGGAACCTGCTCACCTGGCGCTACGGCCTGCCCTCCTCGGCCTCGCATGCCCTGGTGGGCGGGCTGATCGGCGCGGTCCTGGTGGCCACCGACCCGCAGCATGTGGCCTGGGGCTGGCAGGCGCTGCGCGAGCACGGACAATGGCTGGGCGTGAGCAAGATCGTGGCGGCGCTGCTGTTCTCGCCCCTGATCGGCATGGCGCTCGGCTTCGTGCTGCTGCGCCTGGCGCGCCTGCTGCTGCGCCGCGCCCGCCCGCGCATCAACCGGCGCCTGCGCCAGGCCCAGTGGCTGGGCACCGCGGGACTGGCCTTCGCCTATGGCAGCAACGACGCCCAGAAGAGCATGGGGGTGATCACCCTGGTGCTGCTGCTCGGACACCGCATCGACCATTTCGAGGTGCCCGTGTGGGTGATCCTGGCGTGCATCGCCAGCATCACCGTCGGCGCCTCCTTCGGCGGCTGGCGCATCGTGCGCACCCTGGGCTTCGGCATCTACCGCCTGCGCCCGCTGCACAGCCTGACCAGCCAACTGGCCTCGGCCGGCGTGATCTCGGGCGCGGCGCTGCTCGGCGGCCCGGTCTCCACCACCCATGTGGTCAGCTCCAGCATCATGGGCGTGGGCGCGGGAGAACGTCCGCGCGGCGTGCGCTGGGGCAAGGCCGGCGAGATCCTGTTCACCTGGGTGGTCACCCTGCCCTGCGCCGGCGCCGTGGCCGCCGGCATCCAATGGACCCTGAGGAACTGGCCATGACACAACGTCCCAATCCGCTGCAGCGCCTGTGGTATCGGATCTTCCCCCGGGTGCCGGACTTTCACGGCATGGTCTGCGAGCAGGCCGACTGCCTGCTCGAGGCCATCCGCTGCCTGCAGGCCTATCTGAGCAATCCTCAACCGGAAAAGGCAGCCGACATCCGCGACTGCGTGCGCCGCGGTCACCGCCTGCGCCGGCGCAACGAGGAGCTGCTGCTGCGTTCGTTCATCACACCCATCGACCGCGAGGACATCTTCAACATGATCCTGCGCACCGACCATGTCTTCGACTACGTCAAGACCGCGCTGCGCGAGATCGAGGCGCTGGAGCTGCGCGGCGATCAATGGATGCAGTCCATGCTGGTGCACCTGGCCAACGGCGCCCAGGAGCTGGCCAACGGCATCCGGGTGTTCAGCGAGAGCCCGGCGCGCGCCGGACCGCCCGCGCAGGCCATCCGCGCCGCCGAGCGGCATGTGGAGAAGATCTACCGCAAGGCCCTGATCGATATGTACAAGGGCGAGGGCCATCAAAGACTGCTGCACGAGATCGAGCAGGGCGATCTGCGCCACTGCGCCGAGGCCCTGATCGAGGTGATGAAGCGGCGCGAGATCTACCGCCATCTGTCCAATGCCGCCGACCGCCTGGCCCATGCCGGCTCGCAGCTGTACGACATGAGCGTGAAGTATGCTTGACTTTCGTCAGCGCCGGCGGCCGCTCACGGGTCCATAATGCCGTGTACCCAGGACAGACAGACCACAAGGATCCCGGCAGATGAGACTCTCCTTTCATGGCGCCGCGCGCCAGGTCACCGGCTCCTGCCATCTGTTGCAGGTCGGTGACACCCGCATCCTGATCGACTGCGGCCTGTACCAGGGCAGCCGCGAGCTGCGCGAGGACAACGCCGCCGACTTCGGCTTCGATCCGGCCCGGATCGACTATCTGCTCCTCACCCATGCCCATCTGGACCACTGCGGACGCATCCCGCTGCTGGCCAAGCGCGGCTTCCGGGGCGAGATCATCACCACCCCCGCCAGCCGCGAGCTGGCCCGCCTGGTGATGCTGGACGCCGCCCATCTGCAGGAGGAGGACGCCGCCTGGCAGAACCGCAAGGCCAGGCGCCACAACCACCACGACGGGGAGATCGAGCCGCTGTACGACACCCTGGACGCGCTCAACGCCCTGGACTATTTCGGGCGCGTGGCACACCTCGGCGAATCGCTGCAACTGAACGAGGCGCTGCGCGTGACCTTTCTGGACGCCGGGCACATCCTGGGCTCGGCCGCCATCCTGATCGAGGCCCGCGAGGCCGGCCGCGCACGCCGTATCCTGTTCTCCGGCGACCTGGGCCAGGGCGGCCGCCCCATCCTGCGCGATCCCGCGCCGCCGCCCGAGGCCAACGTGGTGGTCATGGAAAGCACCTACGGCGACCGCCCGCACAAGGCCCTGTCGCCCTCGGTGGACGAGCTGTACGCCGCCATCAGCGACACCTTCCGCCGCGGCGGCAATGTCATCATCCCCAGCTTTGCCCTGGAACGCAGCCAGGAGGTGCTCTACTACCTGCGCGAGGGGATCGAGCAGGACGCCCTGCCCGCCAGCATGCAGGTCTTTCTGGACTCGCCCATGGCCATCTCGGCCACCACGATCTTTCGCCACCACCCGGAGTGCTTCAACCGCGAGACCGCCGCCCTGTTCCGCGACGGGCACGACCCCTTCGCCCTGCCCGGCCTGCACATGAGCCGCGAGACCGCCGACTCCATCGCCATCAACCGTATCAGCGGCGGCGCCCTCATCATGGCCGGCTCCGGCATGTGCACCGGCGGTCGGGTGCGTCACCATCTCAAGCACAATCTGTGGCGTCACGACAGCAGCGTGATCTTCGTCGGCTACGCCGCCAGCGGCACCCTGGCGCGGCGCATCATCGACGGCGCGCGCAGGGTGCACATCTTCGGCGAGGAGATCCCGATCAGGGCGCGCATCCACACCATCGGCGGCTTCTCGGCGCATGCCGACAACCAGCGCCTCGCGGCCTGGCACGCACACACCGGCCGCCCCGACATCACCTTCCTGGTGCACGGCGAGCCGGAGGCCATGCGGGCCCTGGCCGGACGGCTGCGGACCGGCCGCTTGAAAATGCCCGACCCGCATCAATCTTTCGAGATCTGAAACCGGAGAGGAACACAGCATGATCACCGCTCTGCCCGTACAGGACGACAACATCCTGGCCTGCCGCATCACCGGCCGCCCGCACCGTTGCCCGGGCCACATCCCGCTGGATCGGGAGACCTGACATGGACACCCTCAAGCCGGCACTGATCGCCGCGATATTCGACAACGCCGAAAAGGCCTATCCCGCGGTGGAGCAGCTGATCGAGAACGACTTCCCCATGGACCGCATCTCGGTGCTGCACCGCGCCGGCGGCAGCGGCGACGACTTTCTCGGCATCGCCTATGGCGACGAGAAAGAGCGGGTGCGCGCTTGGAGCGAACAGGGCGCGCTCTGGGGCTCGCTGGCCGGGGTGCTGGCCAGCATCAGCGGCCTGCTCTTCGTGCCCGGGATCGGCGTGCTCCTGGCCGCGGGCCCGGTGATCAACGCCCTCACCGGCGCCGCGGTGGGCGCCGGCCTGGGTGCTGGTTCTGCCGCGGCCACCCGCCTGGCCAACGCCCTGCACCGCCTGGGCGTGCCCGAGGCGCAGCTCGACCGGCTGCACCAGGCCATCATGGACGGCAAGACGGTGGTGCTGGTGCACACCGACGATCAGCACATCGCGCTGGACAAGCGCCTGCGCTGGCAGGGCGCAGAAGACGTCCTGACCCTGGCCGGGCGGGCCTGAACGATGCGCGGGAGTGGCGCCCGAGATGCTGTTCTAACGTCTTAGGTTCGGCCCTACCCACGAGCGGCAGCCACCCAACCATATTCCATTCGGCTGAGGACATAGACAGGGATCCCATACGATGAACCATGAAGACAGGCTCGACGCAAACGATCTGAGCAGCGACCCGCAGACCGGTCTCAGCTCGGCCGAGGCGACCGCCCGGCTGGAGAAATACGGCCCGAACCGCATCGAGGCCAGGGAAAAGACCTGGTGGCAGCGCCTGCTGGCGCGCTTCTGGGGCCCCATCCCCTGGATGATCGAGATTGCGGCCATTCTCTCGGCCTCGGTGAGGCGCTGGGAGGATTTCACCATCATCATGATCATGCTCCTGGTCAACGCCTTCGTGGACTTCTACCAGGAGTCCAAGGCGCTGAGCGCCATCGAGGTGCTCAAGAGCAAGCTGGCCCTGCGCTCCCTGGTGCTGCGCGACGGCCGCTGGCGGGAGATCGACGCCGCGCAACTGGTGCCCGGCGACATCATCAAGCTCAAGATCGGCAATGTGGTGCCCGCCGATGTGGAACTGCTCTCCGGCGGCGATTTTCTGCAGATCGACCAGTCGGCGCTGACCGGCGAGTCCCTGCCGGTGAACAAGAAGGCCGGTGAGCCGGCCTTCGCCAATACCGTGGTCAAGCAGGGCGAGATGATCGCGCGGGTCACCGCCACCGGGGTCCGCACCCGCTTCGGCAAGACCGTGGGCCTGGTCGCGCGCGCCGAGATGGCCGAACGCAGCCACTTCAAGAAGATGGTGATCCGGGTCGGTGACTTTCTCATCCTGATCACCCTGGTGGTGATCGCCGCGATCATCCTGCTGGGCATCTCGCGTCACGAATCGCTGGTCGAGCTGCTGGTGTTCTCGCTGGTCCTGACCATCTCGGCCATCCCGGTGGCCATGCCGGCGGTACTGACCGTGACCATGGCCATCGGCGCCACCAACCTGGCGCGCAGGCAGGCCATCGTCAGCCGCCTGGACGCCATCGAGGAGCTGGCCGGCATGGATGTGCTGTGCTCGGACAAGACCGGCACCCTGACGCAGAACCGCATGAGCCTGGCCGAGCCCTGGCTGGCGCCGGGCCATGACGCCGACGCGCTATACCTGTATGCCGCCCTGGCCAGCCGCGAGGAGAACGCCGACCCCATCGAGGCCCCGCTGTTCGCCGAGCTGGACCGGCGCGGCCTGCGCGCCGAGCTGGAACGCCACCGGCTGGAGCGATACATCCCCTTCAACCCGGTCAGCAAATCCTCGCAGTCGGTCCTGCTCACCCCGGACGGCGAACGCATGACCGCCATCAAGGGCGCGCCCCAGGTGGTGATCGACGAATGCAACCACAGCCTGGACCGCGAGGCGGCCTACCGCGAGGTCGAGGCCTTCGCCGCCAAGGGCTTCCGCACCCTGGGCGTGGCCATCCGCACCGGAGATGAAGGGCCCTTCGAGTTCATCGGCCTGGTGCCCCTGTTCGACCCGCCGCGCGAGGACTCGCGCGAGGTCATCGGCGAGGCCAAGGAACAGGGCATCGATGTCAAGATGGTCACCGGAGACAATATCGCGGTGGCCCGCTACATCGCCGGCCTGCTCGATATCGGTGACAACATCGAGGACGTGCGCAGCCTCAAGGGCGAGACCACCGAGGAGTATCTGGTGCTCGCCCGGGTGATCTCCAAGGCCCTGGTCCGCACCCTGCAAAGCGACACGCCCGAGGCACAGATCGAGAAGATCACCAACGATGTGGTCAAGCAGGTGCGCAAGGAGCTGAACAACATCGCTCTGCCCGAGGGCGCGGTCAAGAAGCACGAATCCGAGATCATCGCCCATATCGAGCGGGCGCATGGCTTTGCCCAGGTCTATCCCGAGGACAAGTATTTCATCGTCGACGAGCTGCAGAAGGCCGATCACATCGTGGGCATGACCGGCGACGGGGTCAACGACGCCCCCGCCCTGAAAAAAGCCGATGTCGGGATCGCGGTCAGCGGCGCCACCGATGCCGCGCGCGCGGCCGCCGCCATCGTGCTCATGGCCCCGGGGCTGCGCGTGATCCTGGACGCCATCACCCAGGCGCGCATCACCTTCGAGCGCATGCAGAGCTACACCATCTTCCGCATCGCCGAGACCATCCGCATCATCCTGTTCATGGGCCTGGCGATCGGGGTGTTCCAGTTCTACCCCATCACCGCGCTGATGATCATCGTGCTGGCCCTGCTCAACGACATCCCCATCCTGGCGATCGCCTATGACAACACCCGGATCCGCAGACACCCCATCCGCTGGGACATGCACGAGGTGCTGGTGATGTCCGGCTGGCTGGGCCTGGCCGGGGTCTTCTCGTCCTTCCTGCTGTTCTGGATCGTGATGGAATATCTCAAGCTGCCGCTGGATCTGGTGCAGTCGCTGTTCTTCACCAAGATGGTGATCGCCGGCCACGGCACCATCTTCAACACCCGCATCGACGACTGGTTCTTCAAGCGCCCCTACCCGTCCCGCGTCCTGCTCCACTCGGCATTCTGGAGCGCGGCCATCGGCACCGTGATCGCGGTCTACGGCTTTGGCCTGATGACCCCCATCGGCTGGGCCTGGGCCGCCGGACTGTGGGCCTACGCCCTGGCCTGGTTCCTGTTCAATGACGCGGTCAAGATGGCGGTATTGCGCTATTACCGCAGGCACAAAGGCGCGGTAATGATCTGAACGGCGCATGAATGCCCCAGGCAGCCAATGCCCCCCCCGCAAAAGCACCTGACGGGCTGGCCGGGGCCGCGGCCCGGAAGTACCATCGGGATTTTCCCGTCACGGACATCTCCAATGGACAGCAACCCGCGTATCGAAGAACTCCTGCAGCGACTGCAGGCCACCGAGCAGGAACTGGCGAAAGAGATCGACCGCGTACTGGAGGAAAAACGCCGCCAGTTCCACTACAGCCTGCGCAAGGGGCGGGTCACCTTCGAACGCAACTGGAAACAGCTGCAACGCCGCTACCGGCAGGGCCTGCTGCGCTACATCGCGGGCGCCCCGGCGCGCCACATCCTGACCGCGCCGGTGATCTACGCCATGATCGTGCCGATCGCGCTGCTCGACCTCAGCGTCAGCCTCTACCAGGCCATCTGCTTTCGCGCCTACCGCATCCCGCGGGTGCCGCGCTCGCGCTACCTGGTCATCGACCGCCACCAGCTGCCCTACCTGAACGCCATCGAAAAACTCAACTGCGTGTACTGCGGCTATGGCAACGGCGTGATGGCCTACGCCCGCGAGATCGTGGCCCGAACCGAGCAATACTGGTGCCCCATCAAACACGCCCGGCGCGCCGCCGGCGCGCATCACCGCACCGACCATTTCTTCGAATTCGGCGACGCGGAAAGCTACCGCGAGGGGCTCAAGCGCATGCGCCGACAGTGGGAGCAGGAGGCGGAGGGGTAACGCGCCATCCGCACCATTGATTCATGCCAGCAAGGTCGCAATCTTCTCCCTGTCCGGCGCATGGATCACGCCCTTTTCGGTGACGATGGCATCGACCAGCTCGGCCGGGGTGACATCGAACACCGGATTCCAGGCCCCGGCGCCCTCGGCGGCGACGGGCTGGCCGGCGCAACACAGCACCTCGTCCTCGGCACGGGTCTCGATGGGGATCCGTGAGCCGTCGGGCATGTCCGGATCGATGGTCGAGGTCGGCGCGGCAACCATGAATTTCACGCCGTGGTGGCGCGCGGCCACGGCCAGGGAATAGGTGCCGATCTTGTTGGCGACATCGCCATTGGCGGCGATCCGGTCGGATCCCACGATCACCCAGCCGATGCCGCCGGCGGCCATGCGCGCCGCCGCCGCGCCCTCGCCCATCAGTTGCACCGGTATGCCCTCGCGCACCAGTTCCCAGGCGGTGAGCCGCGCGCCCTGCAGCCAGGGGCGTGTCTCGTCGGCATAGACCCGGGTGATCCGGCCCTGTTCATGGGCCGCGCGTATCACGCCCAGGGCGGTGCCGTAGCCCCCGGTCGCCAGCCCCCCGGCGTTGCAGTGCGTGATGACCGCCGCGCCCGGCTCGATCAGGGCCGCGCCCAGGGCCCCCATGCGCCGGTTCATCTCGCGGTCCTGTTGATGCATGCGCCGGGCCTCGGCCAGCAGGGGGAGAAAGGGATCGCCGTCGACGCCGTCGAGCAGTGTCCGGCAGTGCGCGATGGCCCAGAACAGGTTGACCGCGGTCGGGCGGGCGGCGGCCAGATGTTGCAGATCTTCTTCCAGGTGTTGGCGCCAGTCGGCGGGATCAGCCGCGTACCGCCGGCGCGCCGCCAGGGCCACGCCATAGGCAGCGGTGATGCCGATCGCCGGCGCGCCGCGCACCACCATGGCGCGGATGGCCTCGGCGGTGCCGGCCGCGTCGTCACAGCGCACAAAGCGCTCCTGACGCGGCAACAGGCGCTGATCCAAAAGGTAGAGGGCGTCGTCATGCCAGACGATGGCGCTGTCGGCGGTGACCGGGATGTCGAGAGAGACTGAGTGCATATTGGTTTCCTGGATATAGCAAAGTCAATTTTTTCACAACCTCAATCCGCCTCCCCCCCGGGGCGACGCGAAGGTCTAAACCGAACCAGATACAAAAAAGGCCCGCGCCACCTCCGGATCCCGGGTGCGGGCAAAGTCCGGCATGGCCGCCAGGAAGGTATGGCCGTAGGACTTCTTCAACATGCGCGGATCGCACATCACCAGCACCCCGCGGTCGCTGACATCGCGGATCAGCCGCCCGGCGCCCTGCTTGAGCGCGATCGCGGCCTGGGGCACCTGGTATTCCATGAAGGGATTGCCGCCGCCGGCGCGGATCGCGTCCAGCCGCGCCTGCAGTACCGGATCACCGGGCGAGGCGAAAGGCAGCTTGTCGATCACCACCAGCGACAGGGCCTCGCCGCGCACGTCCACCCCCTCCCAGAAGCTGGAGGTACCGAGCAGGACGGCGTTGCCATGCTCGACGAAGCGCCGCAGCAATTCGGCCTTGGGCATCTCGCCCTGCACCAGCATGGGGTAGCCGAGGTCCGCCGCCTCCAGCAGATCGGCCGCCTCGTTCAGGGCACGGTAGCTGGTGAACAGCAGAAAGGCCCGGCCGCCGCTGGCGCGGACCAGGGGGATGGCCTCGCGCATCACCGCCTGCACATAGCCCCGGTCGCTGGGCGGCGGCATGTTGCGCGGCACATACCACAGGGCCTGGCGCTGATAGTCGAAGGGGCTGTCCCACTTGCCGGTGGGCACATCCTGCAGGCCCAGCTGCTGCTGAAAGTGGGCGAAGCTGTCACCCACCGCCAGGGTCGCGGAGGTGAAGATCCAGCTCGAACCATGCTGCCGCCAGTGCCCGCTGAACACATCGGCGATGTCGATGGGGGTGCTGTTCAGGCGCAGGCTGTGGCCGAACACCTCGAACCAGCGCACCACCTGCCTCGGCGACTCCGGCTCGCGCAACGAGGCCAGCAGCGCCTGCTGCGCGGCGCAGCGTTCCAGACAGCTGTCCAGCCCCTTGCCGCGCCCTTCCACCGCCTCCAGCATGCCGTGCAGGGTCTCGAGCTGCCGCGCCAGGGTGTCGAGGGCGGCCTGAATGGCCTCATCGTCGGCGATCTCCTGCCAGGCGCCGCGCCCGGGCCGGCCCTCGAAGGCCAGGCGCAGATCCTTGCCGGCCTTCTCCAGGTGTTCGATCTGGTCCAGCAGGCGCGGCAGATCCCCCGCCTCGCGGTGATACTCGGCGCGGCTGTCCTGCGCCAGCTCCACCACCTGGCGGGTGCTGAGGGTACTGCCGAAAAAGTTGCTGGCCACGTCCGGCAGCTGGTGCGCCTCGTCGATGATGAACACATCCGCGCCGGGCAGCAGCTCGCCGAAGCCGGTGTCCTTGAGCGCGAAATCGGCGCACAGCAGATGATGGTTGATAACCACCAGATCGGCCTCCTGGGCGCGGCGCCGGGCCTCGACCAGATGACAGTCGTTCCACGAGGGGCAGTCCTGACCCAGGCAGTTGTCGGTGGTGGAGGTGACCATGGGCCAGACCGGCGAGTCCTCGCTGAGTTCGCTCAGCTCGGCGATATCGCCGCGCTCGGTGGCGTGCGACCAGTCGCGCACCTTGAGCAGGGCGCGCAGGATGTCCCGCCGGTGGCCGCGCGCGTCCTGCAGCGCCAGCTCCAGGCGGTGCAGACAGAGATAGTTGGCGCGCCCCTTGAGCAACGCCACCCGGGCGCTGCTGGCCATGGCGTCGCGCACCCGTGGCAGATCACGCAGAAACAGCTGGTCCTGTAGATTGCGGGTGCCGGTGGAGATGATGACCCGGGCGCCGGAGAGCAGCGCCGGCACCAGATAGGCGAAGGTCTTGCCCGTGCCGGTACCAGCCTCCACGATCAGGCTCTGCTGGCGCTCGATGGCCTGCATCACCGCCTCGGCCATCTGCGTCTGCTGGGGGCGGTGGGCAAAGCCCTCGACCTCGCGCGCCAGCAGCCCGTCCGGGCCGAGTATGTCGTCGACTTCGGAAAACAAGGTCAGCCGTTGTCCCAGAGGCCATCCTGACGGCCGTTGACCGCGTCCCAGACCAGCTCGCCCAAGATCCGGAACCGCGCCACCGACATGGCCCCGCGCCGCGCCCGGCCCTCGCTGGCCTGATCCAGGTACTCGGCCAGATCCTCGCGCGTGGCGCGGTAGATCTCGGTGGGCTGGTAATCGTCGTCCATCAGCACCAACACCACAGCGTCCCAGTCCTGATTCAGGCGCAACTGGCCAATGCGCTCCCCGCCCCGGCTGTCGCTGAAGATGGCGCGCGACTTGATCTGGATGCGCTCGCCGGTACGCGGATCACGCGCGTCCCAACCGCCCTGCCCCTCGGGCGCGGGCTCCAGCTCCAGCAGACGGATGGCATCGTGCCCGGCGATCTCGGTGCTGACCCCGGGCAGCGGCTTGCCCATGGCGCGCCGGTACTCCGCGGCCAGGGCGCGCGCCTGGGCGATCAGCTTGTCGGCGGAATACGGGGTGGTCATCGGTCCCTTCCATAGAAAAACCGGAGTTTAGCAACCTGACACCCCGGCAAGCCAGGCGATTGCGTGCAGCGAGGCCCAGGCGTCCGCCGAACCCGCCCAGACGCCCTGCCCGCAACCATTGCGGTCCTCTGCCGGACCTCGGGATGGACGTGAAGCGCCAGGCACCAGGTGCTTCAGCCACCCGCCACCGCTACAGGTGGCGGGTATCGCCTGAGCACAGACGTGTTGATCCCGCCCTCCATGTACAGCATATTGAACGACTGCCATCCTGTGGTCACATATCTGAATCGTCCCATTCCGACGGCCGGACTGTTTTCCTCCTTATCGTATTCAACCGTCTCATTACGCCAGAGATCTGCACCCACGTTCAACAAATAACGTGCGCGCTCCCGATCATCCGGCAAGGAAGGATCATCCACAACCAGCCTTGCCTGCACGCTGGTGAAAATGGCCGCCACATCGCCAGGATCGATAATGGCCCTGCTCGGCGCATAGAAGTGAAAATTGAATCCGCCACCTGCTTTTACCGAAATACTACCATCAGGCTCCTTCCGCATATCGCCAGGCCTGTTGATTGGCGGAACAAACGACTCCTTGTAGGCCGCGCCAACCACGCGCCATGAAGACTGGAGCAAATGCCATTCATTGTCTTTCTTGCTCAACACATAGGCACGAATATCCCTAACTTGCACCCGCGTGTTATCGGCTGGGTTTCCACAAATGTCCTCATACAGCTGCCCCCATGCCACCATCGCATGGAATCGCTGGGGAATGCCCTGGCTGGCCGACACAGCCCCCTTTGCCCAGTCGTAGGACGGCGGCACACCATGCGGATACCCCTCGTGAGGCAACGCCATATCGCTGATTATGAGGTCAATGGAATTGGGAATGTCCGGGGAAACCGTCTGCGGCGCATCGGAACAGGATATGTTTACTCCCGCCCCTGCAATTCCACACGACATCGATGCAAGCAATATATTCGCAAACACGAAAGGCAAGCGATGGAACACGCGATGGTGCATGAGCAGAATCCGCTGCGAACGACTGAGGCCAGCCGCGCGCGTTAGCGCGTCAGGCTGGGCCGATTGGTTATGCTGCCGATAGCCTCTTAACCTTTAACGACTTACGCTTTTTCTCCGCCTCCCAAAGATCATATTGTGCCTGCTGGTTTAACCAGCTTTCCGCAGAAGTACCAAATGCCAACGAGAGGCGAACCGCCATTTCCGGACTGATACCAGCTCGACCATTCAAAATAGCTGACAACGTTTTCCTACTAACCCCCAAAGCCTCAGCCGCTTCGGTAATACTCAAACCCAGAGGCTCAATGCACAGTTCCCGAAGCACTTCACCAGGATGGGGCGGATTGTGCATCTTCATAACTACACCTCAATGATAATCTTCGTAGTCAACCAGTTCGGCATCTTTACCATTAAAGCGGAACGTAATGCGCCAATTTCCACTGACCCATACGGACCAGACGCCTTTCTTCTTTCCGCGTAGCTCATGCAATTTAAGACCCGGAAGATCCATATCCTTCGGACTGGTGGCCGCATTCAACCGACCCAGAATCAGTCTGAGCCGAGGTGCATGCTTGGCCTGGATTCCTGACTTTGTCCCTTTCAGGAAATACTTCTCAAGCCCTTTGTGCTTGAAGCTCCGTATCATGGGTTTTAGTGTAACCTATAACGTTACGGGTTTCAACCATGTTTCATGGCAGCATCGACAAAGCTCACTGGCCGCTATGGAGCGCAGCGGAATAGCGGTCCAGTGCAGCGCTTGTTAGCTACTGCCTGAATCCGTGATTCCAGACCCCAGGAAACCGCATTGTGCCACGCCGATCGGGTAGCGGCCGTTATCAGCGGCATACGATCGGGTTTTTATGTGGGAAGGTGGGGAAATCTGTGCTGTAGAAGTAC
>JALVTT010000149.1 GCA_027024025.1 Sedimenticola sp. | reverse complement strand
GGAGGGCCTGCCCTTCGAACCCCTTGATCAGGACTTGGACAACGTCCGCTGCCAGGCCTGATCCACTCAACCCAAAGCGGACAGTTTATGTGCTACAAAACCGGACAGTTCTATTTGTTGCTAACAGGGCCATCGGCCGCTTTGTCCCGTGGCGTTACGCAAAGGTAACGCCAGACCGCCTGTTGTTACCGAAACGTAACGCCCGGCCCGCGCCAGACCCGGTAAAACCGGCGTTTTCGGCTTGGCCCGATCCTTGCTCCTTGCCAATGAGCGCGGTCGCAACGGCCGCCCATAACCCCAAAACGATGAGGAGAACAAGACCATGAGCAAGCTCAGTCGGCGCGGCTTTCTGAAGCTGGGCGGGGCCGGTGTGGCGGCGGGCGCCGCCGCGGTGGCGCCCGGCGCGGCCCTGGCCAAGACGGAAAACCGCAATCCGGGCGCGACCACGCTGCCCTATCCGAACAAGGTGGTCGCCAAGGCCAAGTCACTGCCCCACAACAAGCCGGTGCGTTTCAACTACCCGGACGAGCTGTCGCCCTGCGTGGTGATCCGCATGGGCTACGCGGTGCCCGGCGGGGTCGGTCCCAAGAAGGACATCGTTGCCTACAGCACTCTGTGCACCCACATGGGCTGTCCGGTCAGCTATGACCCCAGCTCGCGCGACTTCAAGTGCCCCTGCCACTTCAGCGTGTTCGACACCGAGAAGGAAGGCCAGATGGTCACCGGCCAGGCCACCGAGAACCTGCCCAAGATCCGCCTGGAGTATGACGCCAAGAGCGACTCGGTCACCGCCGTGGGCGTGGACGGTCTGATCTTCGGCCGCCAGGCCAACATTCTGTAACGGGAGGGGGAGAGCATCATGTCACACAAAGAACGGATTGCGCTGCCGCCGGTGGACGCGCAAAAGACCAACCTGACTTGCCACTTCTGTATCGTCGGTTGTGGCTATCACGTGTACAAATGGCCGCACGGCACCGAAGGCGGTCGCGCGCCGAACGAGAACGCACTGGGCAAGGACTTCCGCACCCAGCAGCCGCCGCTGTCCGGCGCCATGACCCCGGCGATGGTCAACGTCGTCGAGGAGAACGGCAAGAAGTACAACATCATGATCCAGCCCGACAAGGAGTGCGTGGTCAACAAGGGCCTGACCTCCACCCGCGGCGGCCAGATGGCCACGGTCATGTTCAATCCCGACGGTCCGACCCGCGACCGCCTCAAGTACCCGCGCATGTTCACCGGTGACGACTGGGTGGATGTCAGCTGGGACGAGGCCATGAAGCTCTATGCCGGCGTGACCAAGCGCCTGCTGGACACCTTCGGTCCCGACTCGATCATGTTCAACGTGTTCGACCACGGCGGCGCCGGGGGCGGCTTCGAGAACACCTGGGGCAGCGGCAAGCTGATGTTCTCCGCGCTCAAGACCCAGATGGTGCGCATCCACAACCGTCCGGCCTACAACTCGGAATGTCACGCCACCCGCGACATGGGCATCGGCGAGCTGAACAACAGCTACGAGGACAGCGAGCTGGCCGACTGCATCGTGTATGTCGGGGCCAACGCCTACGAGACCCAGACCAACTACTTCCTCGCCCACGCCCTGCCCAACCTGACCGGCGCGACCGTGGAAAAGAAGAAGAAATGGTTCAGGGGCGAGAGCGTGGACAAGGGCCGCTTCATCCTGATCGACCCGCGGCGCTCGCTGACCACCGCGATCTGCGAGATGACCGCCAAGGACCGGGTGCTGCACCTGCAGATCAACCCCGGCACCGACACCGCCCTGTTCAACGGCCTGATGACCTATGTGGTGGACAAGGGCTGGCACGACAAGGACTTCATCGCCAAGCACACCACCGGCTTCGAGGCGGCGCTCAAGGCCAACCGCATGAGCCTGTCCGAGTGCGCCAAGATCACCGGTGTCTCGGTGGCCGATCTCAAGAAGGCGGCGGACTGGGCCTACAGGCCCAAGAAGTCCGGCCATCGTCCGCGCACCGCGCACCTGTATGAGAAGGGCATCATCTGGGGCAACGACAACTACCGCATCCAGTCGGCCCTGGTGGACCTGGTACTGGCCACCCACAACGTGGGACGGCGCGGCACCGGCGTATGCCGTCTCGGCGGTCATCAGGAAGGCTATGCGCGCCCGCCGTATCCCGGCAAGCGGCCGATCTACATCGACCAGGAGATCATCAAGGGCAACGGCAAGATGCTCACCGTGTGGGCCTGCAACGCCTTCCAGTCCACCCTGAACGCGCAGGAATACCGCCAGACCCTGTACCGGCGCGCCAATATCGTGCGCGACGCCCTGGCCCAGGTGCGCGGCGGCAGCGTGGACGATATGGTGGATGCGGTGTTCGACGCGGTCACCAACCGTGGCGGCCTGTTCGTCACCACCATCGATCTGTACGCCACCAAGTTCGCCCAGGCCTCGCACATGATGCTGCCGGCGGCGCATCCGGGCGAGATGAACCTGACCTCCATGAACGGTGAGCGGCGCATGCGTCTGTCGGAGAAGTTCATGGACCCGCCCGGCGAGGCCATGCCCGACTGCCTGATCGCGGCCAGGATCGCCAACACCCTGAAGGCGATGTACGAGAAGGAGGGCAACAAGGCCATGGCCAAGCGCTTCTCCGGCTTCGACTGGAAGACCGAGGAGGACGCCTTCAACGACGGCTTCCGCAAGCCCAAGGGCATCGACAGCCAGGGCGGCGCCACCGGCAGCCTGGTGACCTACGAGCGCCTGCGCAAGCAGGGCAACAACGGCGTCCAGCTGCCGGTCAAGGAATACAAGAACGGCAAGCTGATCGGGACCGAGATGGTCTATTCGGATTACAAGTTCAGTACCTCCGACGGCAAGGCCCACTTCCTGCCCGCCACCTGGACCGGCCTGCCGGCCATGGTCGAGTCGCAGCGCAAGAAGTACAGGTTCTGGATCAACAACGGCCGCACCAACCACATCTGGCAGACGGCCTACCATGACCAGCGTGTCGACTTCCGCACCGAGCGTTATCCCATGGCGCCGATCGAGCTCAATCCCAAGGACGCCAAGAAGCTCGGCATCCAGTCGGGCGATGTGGTCGAGGTCTACAACGACTTCGGTTCGACCTTCGCCATGGCCTACCTGGTGGACGACATGAAGCCCGGACACACCTTCATGCAGTTCGGTTACTTCAACGGCAACGTGGGGGATGTGGTCACCAGCTGGACCGACCGCAACTACATCCCCTACTACAAGGGCACCTGGGCCAATATCCGCAAGGTCAGCTCCATGACGGACTACAAGAAGACAGTATCGTTCAAGCCCAGACGCTTCGTCTGATCCCCTGACAGGCGGCATCGTGGTCCGTCCCTTGCCGGCCTCCTTCGAGGCCGGCATTTTTGTTTGGGCCGCGCTATCATCGGGGCATGGCCCCCGGCCGCCTGCCCTGGCATGTACAACAAGAGGCAACCATGAATTCAGAAGTACAGACCCGCCCGGTTCGCCTGGCGATCATGACCATATCCGACAGCCGCACCCTGGAGACCGACACCTCCGGGCAGGCCCTGGTGCAGATGGCGACAGCGGACGGCCACCAGGTGGTCGAGCGCATCCTGGTGCCCGACGACATCTACCGCATCCGCTATGAGGTCTCGCGCTGGATCATCGACCCCGGCGTGGAGGCGGTGATCACCACCGGCGGCACCGGCCTGACCGGGCGTGACGGCACGCCCGAGGCCGTGGCGCCGCTGCTGGACCGCACCATAGAGGGCTTCGGCGAGCTGTTCCGCTACGTGTCCTACCAGACCGTGCGCACCTCCACCATCGCCTCGCGCGCCCTCGGGGGGGTGGCCAACGGCACCTTCATCTTCTGCCTGCCCGGCTCCACCGGGGCCTGCAAGGACGCCTGGAAGGGGGTGCTGCGCGACCAGTTCGATATCAAGCACCGCCCCTGCAATCTGGTCGAACTGATGCCGAGGCTGACCGAGTCATGAGCGCGAACGATACCGGCTGCGGCTGCTTCAACGACCCCGCCGAGCGGATGCTGAGCGCCGACGAGGCGCGCGCGGCCCTGATCGCGGCGGCCAAACCCCTGCGGGACACCGAGACGGTGCCGCTGAACGCGGTGCTGGGCCGGGTCCTGGGCGAGGACGTGGTCTCGCCGCTGGACGTGCCCGGGCACGACAACAGCGCCATGGACGGCTATGCGGTGCGCGCGGCCGACCTGGGCGGGGACGGCGCGCGCCTGCCGGTCAGCCAGCGCATCGCCGCCGGACATCCCGGGGCGCCGCTGGCCGCGGGGACCTGCGCGCGCATCTTCACCGGCGCACCCATGCCCGAGGGCGCCGACGCGGTGGTGATGCAGGAGGAGGTCGAACTCGACGGCGATGTCGCGGTGTTCTCCCGCGCGGTGCCGCCCGGCACCAATGTCCGTCCGCGCGCCAACGACGTGGCCAGCGGTTCGGTGGTGCTCGAGGCCGGCACCCGCGTGCGCCCGCAGATGGTGGGCCTGCTGGCCTCGCTGGGGATTCCCGAGGTGCGCGTGGTGCGGCGTCTGCGCGTGGCCCTGCTGAATACCGGCGACGAGATCATCGAGCCCGGCCGGCCGCTGGCCCCCGGGCAGATCTACAACTCCAACCGCTACACCCTGACCGCGACCCTGCAGCAGGCCGGTTGCGAGGTAATCGATCTGGGACAGGTCGAGGACACCTTCGAGGCCACCCGCGCGGCCCTGCTGGAGGCCGCCAGCCAGGCCGACCTGATCGTCACCAGCAGCGG
>JALVTT010000148.1 GCA_027024025.1 Sedimenticola sp. | reverse complement strand
CTGGAACAATGCCTGGGCCGCGAGGCCGAGAAGGAGCTGCTGCCGCTGCAGCCGGGGGACGTGCCCGACACCTATGCCGATGTCAGCGATCTGGTCAGGGATCTGGACTACCGGCCCAAGACCACGGTCGAGGAAGGCGTGGCGCGCTTCGTGGAGTGGTACCGGGGCTATTACCAGGTCTGAGCACTCAAGGGGCCTGGTCACCCAAGGGCCGCAACGGCCGGGGGCGGCGCCACCAGCGCCGGCGCATGGCGGGCCGCCAGTGCCACTGCCGGCCGTCGCAGCCATAGAGCATCAGATCCTCGTCCAGCATTCCGGGCAGCGCGGCGTCCAGATCCCGCAGCGCGGCGGCCCAGGCCGCGGGGTCGCCGTCCAGCACCGCCCGCCCCGGCCCCTGCACGATCACCAGCGGATCGGAACCCGGGTGCCTGGCACGCATCATCAGCCCGCGTGCCAGACAACAGCTTTCACGATCCAGACTGGATGAAGACACCCAGCCCCCCGGCACGGACGGCATCCGGCCGCCGCCACTGAACCAGAGCCCGCCCACCGGCCAGGCGCCACGGGCCTCGCGCGCCTGGTTGACCGGCAGATCGTGGAACAGCATCTGGATCTCGTTCATCCAGGCCCGCCAGCGTCCGGCCTCGGGCCCCTGCGGAAGAAACAGGTCGATGTTGCGACCGACCATCTCGGCCAGCGGATGGAAGTCCACCTGAGGCGCCCGCTCCAGGGCCAGATACCAGCGCGCCGGATGCGGCACCCGCAGCTCCAGGCCGTCATCGGCGAAATGCGCGTTGAAGGCCCGGGCGAAGGCCTGCGCCTCCTCCGGGCCGAGGGCCCGGGCGGGCGCGGTCTCCTCGGCGCTGGCGAAATCGAAGCCCAGCACCCGGTCCTGGTCGGGCCGCAGATGCACCGGATCGGCATGCAGCAGATAGCGCGGCTCGGCGGCCCCGCCGCTGTCGGCGTGATGACACAGGGCGGCGGTGGGCAGTTGCGCATCATCCAGCCCGGCCACGTCCACGCCGAACAGGCGGAACAGCGCGCGCGCATAGCTGGAAGGGCCGCGGGCCGGATCGGCACGCGCCAGCAGGCGCTCCAGGGCCGGCAGGCGCGGCAGCCCGGGCTCCCCCTCGAAACGCGGGAAGGGGCCGAACAGGCCCGGCACCAGGAGATGGATCAAGCCGCCCTCAGTCCAGGTGCTCGACCCGGATGCGGGTCACCGGGCCGCTGATGGTGTCGAGCGCCTCGATGCGTGCGATCGCCTGGTCCATGAGACCCTCGCGCACACGATGGGTGAGCATGACCACCGGCACCTCGGTCTCGCCCTCGGCGGGCTCTTTCTGCTGCATGGCCTCGATGCTGATGCCCGCCTCGCTGAGGATGCCGGCCACCGCAGCGACCACGCCGGGACGGTCCTGGGCGGTCATGCGCAGATAGTAGGCGGTCTCGACCGCGTCCATGCCCAGCACCGGGGTGTCCGAGAGCTCGTCCGGCTGGAAGGCCAGATGCGGCACCCGGTTGCCCGGGTCGGTGGTCAGGGTGCGGGTGACATCGATGATGTCGGCCACCACCGCCGAGGCGGTGGGCAGCGAGCCCGCGCCGGCGCCGTAGTACAGGGTCGGCCCCACCGCGTCGCCCTTCACCAGCACCGCGTTCATCACGCCATCGACATTGGCGATCAGACGCCGCTCGGGGATCAGGGTGGGATGCACGCGCAGCTCCACGCCGGCCGGGGTCTTGCGGGTCACGCCCAGGTGCTTGATGCGATAACCCAGCTGCTCGGCATAGGCCACGTCCTGCGGCTCGATCTTCGAGATCCCCTCGGTGAAGCAGTTGTCGAACTGCAGCGGGATGCCGAAGGCCAGCGAGGCCAGGATGGTCAGCTTGTGGGCCGCGTCGATGCCCTCCACGTCGAAGGTGGGGTCGGCCTCGGCATAGCCCAGGGCCTGGGCCTCGGCCAGCACGTCGGCGAAGTCACGGCCCTTGTCCTTCATCTCGCTGAGGATGAAGTTGCCGGTGCCGTTGATGATGCCGGCGATCCACTCGATATGGTTGGCCGCCAGGCCCTCGCGCAGCGCCTTGATGATGGGGATGCCGCCGGCCACCGCGGCCTCGAAGGCCACGGTCACGCCCTTGTCCTGGGCGGCGGCGAAGATCTCGTTGCCATGCAGGGCGATCAGCGCCTTGTTGGCGGTGACCACGTGCTTGCCGTTGGCGATCGCCTCCAGCACCAGTTCGCGCGCCGGGGAGTAGCCGCCGATCAGCTCCACCACGATGTCCACCTCGGGATCGCGCACCACCTCGAAGGCGTCGTTGCTGATCCTGACCCGGTCGATGCCGTCGAGCCGCGAGGGATCGTATTCCCGCGCCGCGGCATGGCTGACCACGATGCCGCGACCCGCGCGCCGCGCGATCTCGCCGGCATTGCGCACCAGTACGTTCAGGGTGCCGCCACCGACGGTCCCCAGCCCCAGCAAACCAACCTTGACGGGTTCCACTACGCTGTTACTCCTGCTTTCTCTTGATTTTCAAACCGCCGCCCGCAGCACGCCGTCGCGCCGGAACATGTCGCGGATGCCGCGTACCGCCTGGCGCGTGCGGTGCTCGTTCTCGATCAGGCCGAACCGCACATACTCGTCGCCGAACTCGCCGAAACCGATGCCCGGCGAGACCGCCACCTTGGCCTCCTTGAGCAGCTTCTTGGAAAACTCCAGCGAGCCCATCTCGCGATAGGGCTCGGGGATCGGCGCCCACACGAACATGGTGGCCTTGGGTTTCTCGACCTGCCAGCCGATGTGATTGAGCCCGTCGCACAGCACGTCGCGGCGCGACTGATACATGGCGCGGATCTCCTCCACGCAGTCCTGCGGGCCCTCCAGGGCCGAGATGGCCGCCACCTGGATGGGGGTGAACATGCCATAGTCCAGATAGGACTTGATCCGCCCCAGGGCCGCCACCAGGGTCTTGTTGCCGACCATGAAGCCGACCCGCCAGCCGGGCATGTTGTAGCTCTTGGACAGGGAGAAGAACTCCACCGCCACCTCCTCCGCGCCCTCCACCTGGAGGATGGACGGGGCCTGGTAGCCGTCGAACACGATATCGGCATAGGCCAGATCCTGGATCACCCAGATCCCGTGCTCGCGCGCGATCTCCACCACCCGCTCGAAGAAGGCCAGGTCCACGCACTCGGTGGTCGGATTGGCCGGGTAGTTGAGCACCAGCATCTTGGGGCGCGGCCAGGACTCGCGGATCGCGCTCTCCAGCGACTCGAAGAAATCATGCCCCGGCCCCACCGGCACATGACGCACATCCGCGCCGGCGATGATGAAGCCGTAGGGATGGATGGGATAGGCCGGGTTGGGCACCAGCACCGAGTCGCCCGGCCCCATGCAGGCCAGCGCCAGGTGCGCCAGGCCCTCCTTGGAGCCGATGGTCACGATGGCCTGGGTCTCCGGGTCCAGGTCCACGTCGTAGCGGCGCTTGTACCAGTTGCAGATCGCGCGGCGCAGGCGCGGGATGCCCTTGGACATGGAATAGCGATGGGTGTCGCGGCGCTGCGCCGCCTCCACCAGCTTGTCCACGATGTGCTGCGGCGTCGGCTGATCGGGGTTGCCCATGCCGAAGTCGATGATATCCTCACCCCTCGCCCGCGCCGCGGCCTTGAGTTCGTTGACGATGGCGAACACATAGGGCGGGAGACGCTTGATACGATGGAATTCTTCCATTTCGGGGGACGACACGGGAACCTCGGCTGGAGTCAAAAATGCAAGCCCGTAACGCTACTGAGCGACACCGGAAATGTCAATGAAGCACGGCCTGAAACCCTGCCGGAGGACGCCGCAACATGAAGATGGTCCTGGACGACGCGGGTGATCTGAACATCATCGGCGCCTACCGGAGGGGCGAGGTGCGCATCCGCGGCCGCCACTATCCCAGCCGGCTGCTGGTGCTGCCGCGCGAGATCCACGAACGGGACCTGCCGGCCAGCGTGCTGGAACTGCGACCCGACTGCCTGGAACCGCTGCGCCGCCAGGGCATCGGTATCCTGATCCTGGGCACCGGGGAGCGCCAGCACTTCCCCCCGCCCCAGACCCTGGCGCCGCTGATGCAGGCCGGCATCGGCTACGAGATCATGGACAACGCGGCCGCCTGCCGCACCTTCAACATCCTGCTCGGCGAAGGCCGCGAGGCCGCCCTGCTGCTGCTCGACGACCCGGACTGATCCCATGCCCGCCCGCACGCGCCGACTGCTGTTGCTGTGTCTGCTGCCCGTCCTGCTGCTGTCCGCCTGCCGGCAGCCGCCGCAGCTGCAGCGCATCCAGGCGCGCGGCGAACTGCTGGTCGCCAGCCGTCACGCCCCGACCACCTACTACCAGGGCCCGGGCGGTCCGCGCGGACTGGAATACACCCTGCTGAAGGGTCTGGCCGGGCAGCTCGGCGTGCGTCTGCGCCTGGTGTTTCCCGGCAGCCCGGAACGCATCCTCGACGCGGTGCGGCGCGGACGGGTCCACCTGGCCGCCAGCGGACTGCCGCCCGATCCGGCCTGGGCCTCCGGCCTGCGCCTGGGTCTGGCCTACCAGGCCACCACGGTGTGGCTGGTGTACCGCCGCGGCAGCCGGCGCCCGCGCCGCTTCGAGGACATCGCCCCGGGCGAGCTGCAGATCGCCGCCGCCAGCGGCCAGGAGGCCCTGCTGCGGCGCCTGCGCGCCAAACACCCCGGCCTGCGCTGGGTGGTGCGCCACGACACGCGCCTGCGCGACCTGCTGGAGGGCGTGAACCTGGGCCGCATCCGCTACACCCTGCTGGGCGACAACGAGCTGGCCATGGCGCAACAGGTCTTTCCCTACCC
>JALVTT010000147.1 GCA_027024025.1 Sedimenticola sp. | reverse complement strand
GTCCAGATTGCCGGTGGGCTCGTCGGCCAGCAGCAGGCCGGGACGCATCACGATGGCGCGCCCGATCGCGACCCGCTGGCGCTGGCCGCCCGAAAGCTGGTCGGGACGGTGCCGGGCGCGCCCGGCCAGGCCCAGCGAGTCCAGCACCTCGGCCACGCGCCGCTCGCGTTCGGCGGGCGCGACCCCGGCCAGGATCATGGGCAGGGCGATGTTCTCGGCCGCGCTCAGGCGCGGCACTAGGTGAAAGGCCTGGAAGACGAAGCCGATATGCGCGCGCCGCAGGGCCGCGCGCCGTTCCTCGTCCAGGGCGCTGGTGGGCAGTCCGTCGATGCGGTATTCGCCCCGGCTGGGCCGGTCGAGCAGGCCGAGCACATTGAGCAGCGTGGACTTGCCGGAACCGGACGGGCCCATCACCGAGACATATTCGCCCCGGTCGATGTGCAGGCTGACATCGGCCAGGGCGCGCACCGTCTCGTCACCGACCGGAAAATCGCGCTCGACCCGTTCCAGTTCGATCATTGTCCGGGCCCCCGTGCCGCGGTCACCGGGATTCGGGGGCGGCCGCGGCACCATCGGCCACGCCCTCGCGGTCCACCGAGGTCACCACCCGGTCGCCGGCCTTCAGACCGTCGAGGATCTCGGTGTAGTCCCAGTTGGCCACGCCAGTGCGCACCCGGCGCTGCTCCAGCTGCTGTTCCGCGGGCTGATAGACAAAGACCCGGTCGCCCTCGACCAGGGCCTCGCTGGGGATGCGCAGGGTGTCGCGGCGCACGTCCAGGATGATCTCGACATCGGCCGAGTAACCGGCCAGCAGATCGGCGATGTCGGCCGGGTCCAGAAACTCCACCTCCACGTCCACTGTGCGGGCCTGCTTCTCGGCGTCCAGGACGTAGTCGGCCACGCGCCGCACCCGCCCGCGAAAGCGCCGCTCGCCGAAGGCGTCCAGGGTCACCCGCGCCGGCTGGCCGACGCGCACCCCGGCCACGTCCACCTCGTCGATCGGCGTGCTGAGATAGAAGCAGCGGTTGTCGATCAGGTCCACCGCCGGCGGGGTGGCGACCCCGACCGGCGAGGGCGTGACATATTCCGAGAGCTCGCCGTTGATCTCGGCCACCACGCCGTCGAAGGGCGCCCGCAGGCGGGTCTTGGCCAGGCGCGCCTCGGCCACCCCGATGCGGGCCTGGCTGACCTTGGCGCTGGCGCGCGCGGCCTCGCAGGCGGCCTGGGTGGAGCGAGCCCGGGAAGCGGCCTGCTCGGCCTTGTCCTCGGCCACCAGTTTGCGCGTCAGCAGACGCCGCAGCCGGCGCGCCTCGCGCCCGGCCTGCGCGGCCTCGATGCAGCGCGCCTCGGCGGTGGCCTTGGCGCTGGCCGCCTCCTGACGGGCCAGTTCCAGGCTTGCCTGCAGGTCCTGGTTCCACAGCTCCAGCAGGAGCTGGCCCTGCTTGACCCGGTCGCCCTCTTTCACCGGCAGACGCGCGATCTGGCCGCCCGCGCTGGGCGAGAGCCCGGCCCGCCGGCAGGCCTTGACCGTGCCGGCGCGGGTGTTGGAGACCGTCTTTTCGACGACGCCTTTCTCCACCGTCGCCAGCACCACCCTCACAGGCTTCGGCCGGGCGCTCCACCACAGCCAGGCCCCGGCCAGGGCGGCAACGAGCAGAACAGTGAGGAGGTGCTTGAATGTTTTCATGAAACCAGTGTTCGCATGGATCATGCGAATTATTGCAGGTTTGTTTGCCATGGGCCTCTGTTTCACAGGGCCTGCCTGGCCTGAGTTGAACTGCCAGACGCGGGGGACGGCCGTGCCTGCGCTATAATGCGCGCCTTTCCGCTATTCAGTTTCAGGGGCAAGTCATGTCTAGATCCGGCATCAACAAAGTGGTTCTCGCCTATTCCGGCGGCCTGGACACCTCGATCATCGTCAAGTGGCTGCAGGATGTGTACCAGTGCGAGGTGGTCACCTTCACCGCCGATATCGGGCAGGGCGAGGAGGTCGAGCCCGCGCGCGCCAAGGCCGAGGCGGCCGGGATCAGGGAGATCTACATCGAGGATCTGCGCGAGGCGTTCGCGCGTGACTATGTCTTTCCCATGTTCCGCGCCAACGCGGTGTATGAGGGCGAATACCTGCTCGGCACCTCCATCGCGCGTCCGCTGATCGCCAAGCGCCTGGTGGAGATCGCGCGCGAGACCGGCGCGGACGCCATCGCCCACGGCGCTACCGGAAAAGGCAACGACCAGGTGCGCTTCGAGCTGGGCGCCTATGCCCTGGCGCCGGACATCAAGGTGATCGCGCCCTGGCGCGAGTGGGATCTGCTCTCGCGCGAGAAGCTGATGAAATACGCCGAGTCGCAGGGCATCGAGATCGACTACGTCAAACAGGGCAAGAAGTCGCCCTATTCCATGGATGCCAACCTGCTGCACATCTCCTACGAAGGCGACATCCTGGAGGATCCCTGGAACGAGCCCGAGGAGGACATGTGGCGCTGGACCGTCTCGCCCGAGCAGGCGCCGGACGAGCCGACCTATCTGGTGCTGGGCTTCGAAAAGGGCGATATCGTGTCCATCGACGGCAAGCCGATGAGCCCCGCCGAGGTCATGGAATACCTGAACCGGGTGGCCGGCGAGAACGGCGTGGGGCGTGACGACATCGTCGAGAACCGCTATGTGGGCATGAAATCGCGCGGCTGCTACGAGACCCCGGCCGGCACCGTGATGCTCAAGGCCCACCGCGCCATGGAATCGCTGACCCTGGACCGCAACGCCGCCCACCTCAAGGACGAGCTGATGCCCCGCTATGCCGAGATGATCTACAACGGCTACTGGTGGAGCCCCGAGCGCGAGGCCCTGCAGGCCCTGATTGACAAGACCCAGGAGACGGTCAACGGCGAGGTGCGGGTCAAGCTGTACAAGGGCAATGTGATCGTTGCCGGACGCCGCTCCGAGACCGACAGCCTGTTCGACGAATCCATCGCCACCTTCGAGGACGACGGCGGGGCCTACGATCAAAAGGACGCGGCAGGCTTCATCAAGCTCAACGCCTTGCGCCTGAGGGTGGGCGCGCGCCGGCATCGCAAGTGAGCCGGGCGGCGCATGGCCCGGCCGCGTATCGGCATCAGCGCCTGTCTGGCCGGTGAGCCGGTCCGCTACGACGGCACCGACCGCCGTCAGCCCGTGCTGCTGGACTGGCTGCGGGGCTTTGCCGAGCTGTCCAGCGCCTGCCCGGAGGTGGGCATCGGCCTGGGCGTGCCGCGTCCGACCATCGGCCTGGTGCGGGTGGACGGGCGGACCCGGGTGCGCGGGGTGGCGGACCCCTCGCGCGATCTGACCGCGGCCCTGGACGACTTCGCCCGGGCGCAACTGCCCTGGCTGCACACCCTGGACGGTTATGTCTTCAAGGCCCGCTCGCCCAGCTGCGGCGTGCGCGCCGTGCCGCGCCGGCTCGAGGATGGCGGTGAGGACCGGGAAGGGCAGGGGCATTTCGCCGCCTTTGTGCAGGCGCGCTTCCCCGGGCTGCCGCTGGCGGACGAGGAGCAACTGCGCGATGAGGCGCAACGGGCGGCCTTCGAGGCCGCGGCATGGGCGTATTGGCGGCACCGCGCGCGAGGAGGGGCGGATGCAGACAACAGATGAATTCGGCCTGCTGGTGATCGGCGACGAGATCCTGGCCGGACGGCGGCGCGACCGGCATTTCGAGGGCATCGGCGACCTGTTGCGCGAACGCGGCTACCGTCTGGCCTGGTTCCGCATCCTGCCGGACGATCCGGAACTGCTGGTGGACGAACTGGCGCGCAGCATGCGCGGCGGCCTGCCGGTGTTCAGCTGTGGCGGCATCGGCGCCACCCCGGACGATCACACCCGCGCCTGCGCGGCGCGCGCGGCCGGCGTGCCGCTGGAACGTCACCCCGGCGCGGTGGCCGAGATCGAGGGCCGCTTCGGCGAGGAGGCCTATCCCAACCGCATCCGAATGGCTGACCTGCCCCAGGGCGCCGAACTCATCCCCAATCCCTACAACCGGGTGCCCGGCTTCAGCATCCGCGACCACCACTTCCTGCCCGGCTTTCCCGACATGGCGCATCCCATGGCCGAATGGGTGCTGGATACGCACTACGCCCGCCGCGCGCCGCAGCGGCAGCGCTCGGTGTGGGTGCATGGGGTCAGCGAGAACGACCTGATGCCACTGATGGAACGGCTCAGCGCCGAATACCCGGAGCACAAGCTGTTCAGTCTGCCGCGCCTGGGTGAGCCGCGCCGGGTCGAGTTGGGATACCGGGGCGGCGAGGAGATCGAGCGCCCCTACCAGGCCCTGCTGCAGGCCCTGCGGGAGGGCGGCTTCGACTATCAGCTGTCCTGAGCGGAGCCGTCCTGCGCGGGCGCCTGCCAGGAGGGCGCCTTGCGCTCATGCCCGGCCTCGTGCAGACGCTCCAGATACTCGGTCCAGTACATCGCCTGCTTGCGCCCCAGGTCGTGCAGATAGTCCCAGTCGTACAGCCCGGAATCGTGCCCGTCGTCGAACACGATCTTGATCGCGTACTGGCCCACCGGGATGATGTCGTCGATATTCACGTCCTGCTTGTCCACCTGCAGCTTGGCATGCTGCCCCCAGTGACCGCGCACCTCGGCCGAGGGTGAATAAACCCGCAACAGCTCCACCGGGTAGGTGTAGGCGCTGCCGTCGTCGAAGCTGATTTCCAGCTCGTGCGACTGCTTGTGCAGAACGATATTCGTGGGTCGGACCTGGCTCATGCCGGCATTGTCGTGCTTTGCGCCGTGTCTGCCAAGCCCGGGTTTGCTGATGTTAGCCCAAAGCCGTAATGTCCCCTTTGTCCAATTCTAAAATGTCCCCTTTTGATTTCGGGAGGGGCGGTGACAGAGGAGACCATTGCGATGACCCAGAAGGCTGTGGACCGGCTGGGAGTGG
>JALVTT010000146.1 GCA_027024025.1 Sedimenticola sp. | reverse complement strand
TCGCTGACCTGGTGGCCGTGACGCTCCAGCAGGCGCCGCAGGGCGCCGCGGATCACGTCTTCGTCTTCGATGATGAGTATCCGGCTCATGCGGGCTCCGTGCTGGGGTGGTGGGCGCGCAGCGGCAGCCGCACGCGGATGCGGGTGCCGCCGCCGGGGGCGTCTTCGATCGCCAGGCTGCCCTGGTGGTCCTCGATGATGCGGTAGGCCAGCGACAGCCCCAGACCGGTGCCCTGGCCGGTGGGCTTGGTGGTGTAGAAGGGCTCGAGCACGGTCTGACGCAGGCCCTCGGGGATGCCGTCGCCCTGATCCTGGATGAGGATCTCGACCTGTTCATCCTCGACCCGGGCGCCCAGGCGCACGCGCTGTCCGTCGCTGGAGGCGTCGATGGCGTTGTTCAGCAGATTGACCAGGACCTGCGCGATGAGCTGGCGGCTGGCCTCCAGCTGGATGTCGCCGGGACACTCGCTGAGGATCTCCACCCGGCGGTGCTTGTGGGTCAGGCGGGCCAGGTGCACCGCCTCCTGTATGGCCTCGCACAGCGCGAAGCGTTCCTTGCGCGCCAGATGCAGGCTGCCGCGGCTGAAGCTCTGCAGGGCCTTGAGGATGTCGGCGATGCGCCGGGTCTGGGTGAGGATGTCGCCCAGCGCGGCGCGGATCTCGGCCGGGTCCCGCTCCTCGCGCAGGTTCTGCGCCAGGGAGGCGATGCCGGTGACCGGGTTGCCGATTTCGTGCGCCATGCCGGCGGCCAGGCGGCCGATGGAGGCGAGGCGGTCATGGTGGGTCAGCTCGGCCTCCAGCTGGCCGATGCCGGTCATGTCCTCGATCAGCATCACGGTGCCGCTGCGCGGCGCCTGGCGGTCGTCGCCGGCCAGGGCCTCCGGGCCGAGATAGCTGGCCTTGTGCAGATTGAACCAGCGCGGCCGCCCGGCCAGGTTCAGCTCCAGGCGGTACACATGCTCGTCGGCGGCGCGCGCAAAGCCGCCCAGCATGCCGTCCCAGGGCGCGGGCAGCTGTTCCAGGCGCAGGCCCAGCAGCTCGCTGGCGCGGGTCTCGGTCATGATCTCGGCGGCCAGGTTCCACATCACGATGCGGCCCTGGCCGTCCAGGGCGCAGACCCCCAGGGGCAGTTCCTGCAGGATCTGGCGGTGCAGGCGGCGCAGGGTGTCCAGCTCGGCGCTCAGGCCGCGCAGCTCCGAGCGGGAGTCCTCCAGGCGTTTCTCCAGGTGCTGCAGGGAGTCGGCCAGCGCGGTCTTGGCCTCGGGGTCCAGGAGCAGGCGGCGGTTGACGATCATGTGCGCCAGCTGGGGGCCGAGCAGGCCGGACAGGTTGCGCTCGATGCGGTCGCGCAGGCGGCGCAGCTCGGTGCTGCGTTTTTCATCGGGCGACATGCGCAGGTCGGCCAGCGCCTGACTGACCTCGCGGTCGGCCATGTCCCGGCCCAGGGTCTCGGCCAGGCCGGCGCGGAACTCGCGCGTGGAGCGGGCCGCCACCACGCCTTCCAGCGGGGTGTAGGTGTCGGCGCAGCAGGCGTGGGCGGCGGCCTGTTCGCGCGAGTCCTGGCGCGTGAGCAGGCTGACGGTGACGAACAGCAGGCCGTTGAGCCCCAGCGTGGTGAAGGTGGCGAAGGCCCATTTGTGCATGCCGCTGGCCTGGATCCAGCCGGCCACGTCCGGCGCGCTGCGCAGGATGCCGGAGCTGTACAGCAGGGGCGACAGCAGCACCAGGGCCCAGGCCGCGATGCCGCCGATCAGGCCGCTGATGAAGCCCGCGCGGGTGGCGCGTCGCCAGTACAGCAGGCCGGCGATGCCGGGCAGGAACTGGGCCACCGCGACGAAGGAGATCAGGCCGAGCTGTACCAGTCCCTGTTCATGACGCAGGTTCACATACACCAGGTAGCCGCCCATGATGATGAGCGCGATCAGCAGGCGCCGCCCCCACAGGATCCACTGGTAGAGGTTCATCTCCGGGTCGGGGTAACTGGCCGGCAGCAGCAGGTGGTTGAGGCTCATGGAGGCCAGCGCCAGGCTGGTCACGATGACCATGGCGCTGGCCGCCGAGAGGCCGCCGATGAAGGCCAGCACCGACAGCCAGGAGGGACCGTCGGCCAGGGTCACGCCCAGGACATAGTAGTCGGGGTCGATGTCCAGGCCGAGCGATTGCCCGGCCCACAGGATCACCGGGATCGGCAGGTTGAGCAGCAGCAGAAAGGCGGGAAAGGCCCAGCTCGCGGTGCGCAGGGCGCGCGGGTCGAGGTTCTCGGCGAACAGCATGTGAAACTGGCGCGGCAGCAGAAAGGCCGCGCCGAAGGACAGGAAGATCAGGCTGTTCCAGGGGCTCTGGGTGACCGGCGCATACAGCTTCCGCAGGGCCTCGGGGTGATCCACGAGATAGGTCTGCAGCCCGCCCGGGCCGCCCAGCACGCCGCCCAGTGCGAAGGCCCCGATCAGCAGCAGCACCACCAGCTTGACCAGGGACTCGAAGGCGATCGCCGCGACCAGGCCGCGGTGCTTCTCGCGCGAGCTGAGGTGGCGCGCGCCGAACAGTACCGCGAACAGGATCAGGTGACGCAGAAACCCAGGGCCAGGATGTCGGTCGGCACCTCCTGGCTGAGCACGCGCAGCGACTCGGTCACGGCGCGGATCTGCAGCGCGATATAGGGCAGGGTGCCGATCAGCATGAACAGGGTCACCAGCACGCCGGCGGCCTGGCTGCGGTAGCGGAAGGCCAGCAGGTCGGCCAGCGAGGTCAGCTGGTAGTCGCGGGTCAGGCGCAGGATGGGCTTGAGCAGCACCGGGCTGAGCACGAAGGCCAGGGTCACACCCAGGTAGATGGTCAGGTACAGCAGCCCCGATTCATGCGCCAGGCCGACGCTGCCGTAGTAGCTCCAGGAGGTGGCATAGACCCCCAGCGACAGGGTATAGGTCAGGGGGTGCAGGACCCAGCGCGAGGGGATGTGTCCGCGGTCGGTCAGCCAGGCCAGCAGGAACAGCACCCCGAGATAGGCCAGGCCGATGCTGAACAGGCTGGCCAGGTCATGGTTCATCGGGTCTTCTCCGCGCCGTGGCCAGGCCGGCCAGCGCGATCACCGCGCCCCACAGCAGATAGGGCAGGTACCAGGGCGCGCCCGCGACGGCCCACCAGTCCGCCAGCGGAGAGGCGAACAGCAGCACGATCAGCAGCGCCAGCAGCACCGCCAGGTCACGGTGGTGGTGGACGGGTGGGCGATCCGGTGAGGCCATGGGCGAAGCCTAGCAAGTGTTACCTTTGGTAACAATCCAAATCCGGTGGCGGGGCCGGGCGGGCGGTATCCGGCGCGGGCCTGGCGGCGAAAAAACGCTACACTTCGGCGCGACAACCACCGGCCAGGAGGAGCCCGATGAATCCAGAGAAGGTCGTTTTCGGCTTTTTTATCATTCTCTCGCTGACACTCAACTTCGGCTTCGTGCTGGGTGAGATCGACAACCCGGTCCATCACCATGTGTACGAGCTGTTCGCGGTGGTGGTGGTGAACGTGATCGCCACCATCCTCAAGTTCGGCGACCGCAGCCAGATGGGCGCGGTGCTGCTGGCCACCAGCCTGGTGGCCATCCTGCAGCTGTTCGCGGCCACCCTGGTATGGGTCATGGCGGTGCATGTCAACGGCGAGGGCATGACGCCGGTGGTGACCGCCAGCATCGTGTCCCTGTCGGCCGGGGCCATGCTGGCGAACGTGATCTCCGTGATCCTGCTGATCATCGAAACGGTCATGCTGCGCCGGTGAGCGGCGGTCCCCGGAGATGAACAACATCATCTTCCTGATCCTGCGGCGCATGCGCGCGCCCCTGCTGACCCTGGTGGTGGTGTACGCGGTCGCGGTGCTGGGCATGACCCTGATCCCGGGGCGCGACGCCCAGGGCCATGTCTGGCACATGGATATCTTCCATGCCTTCTATTTCGTCAGCTTCATGTCCACCACCATCGGCTTTGGCGAGATCCCCTACGAGTTCACCGACGCGCAGCGCCTGTGGGTGACCTTTTCGCTTTATCTCGCGGTCATCGGCTGGGTGTATGCCATCGGCACCATCATCACCCTGTTGCAGGACCGCCTGTTCCAGCGCGCCATCGCCGAGCGCCTGTTCGCGCGCCGGGTGTCGCGCCTGCGCGAGCCCTTCTTTCTGGTGTGCGGCTATGGCGAGACGGGGCAGGCCCTGGTGCGCTCCTTCACCGAGCACGCCCAGCACGTGGTGGTGCTGGATCTGGACGAGGCGCGCATCAACCAGATCCAGCTGCAGAACCTGCGCGAATATGTGCCGGCCCTGGCCGCGGACGCGCGCGTGCCGCTGCATCTGCAGGAGGCCGGGCTGCCGCACGCGGCCTGCGCCGGGGTGATCGCGGTCACCGACGACAATGCCACCAATCTCAAGATCGCGATCGCCAGCAAGCTGTTGCATCCGCACATCCGGGTGATCGCGCGCGCCGACCGGCGCGACGTGGAGGCCAATCTGGCCTCCTTCGGCACCGATCATGTGGTCGATCCCTTCGACACCTTCGCCCGCCACCTGACCAAGGCCCTGCGCACGCCCTGCCTGTACCTGTTGTGGCGCTGGCTGGCGGGCGAGGAGGGCGCGGATCTGGTCGAGCCGGTGTATCCGCCGCGCGAGGGCCTGTGGCTGGTCTGCGGCTATGGCCGATTCGGCAAGGCCATGGCGCAGCGCCTGGAGCAGGAGGGCATGCAGGTGGTGGTGATCGAGGCCGAGCCGGAGCGCACCGGCGCGCCGCCGGGCCGGCTGGTGCAGGGTCGCGGCACCGAGGCCGAGACCCTGGTCGACGCCGGCCTGCACGAGGCGGTGGGCCTGGTCGCGGGCACCGATGACGACAGCGACAATCTGTCCATCGTGCTGACCGCGCGCGCGCTGCGTCCCGATCTGTTCATCGTGCTGCGCCAGAACAGCAGCGAGAACGCCGATCTGGTGCGCGCGGTCAGCACG
>JALVTT010000145.1 GCA_027024025.1 Sedimenticola sp. | reverse complement strand
CCCTGGGGCGCCCCCGGCTACCGCCCCCCGGCACCGCCGGCCTACCGTCCGCCGGCCTACCGTCCGCCCGCACCGCCGCAGCCGCCTCAGCAGCGCGCCCCGGCACCGCAGCAACAGCAGCCCACCCAGGGCCGCTGAGCGGCACAGGCGCTGGAAAGACCGCGGCCCCGGCCGCGGTTTTTTCTTGCCCGCGGACTGGAAAGCGGCGCCGTTTCCCTGCAGAATCCACCGTCAACGGCGTCATATTGATACACAGGGCACGCGGGGTTCTGATAACCTTGCAGCCGGGATCCCAACAGCAGGCAGGTGGGCAGATGGGCACACATTCCAAGGTCGTTTCGATCGACGGCATCAAGGTCGCATGCAGCAACTGCAGCCTGGCCTCCCTGTGTCTGCCCTTCGGCCTGGAATCCGAGGATGTCGACCGGCTTGAGCGGATCGTCAAGCGCAACCGCCCGGTACAGCGCGGCCAGATCCTGTTCAGCCCGGGCGACCATTTCCGCAGCCTCTACGTCATAAAGACTGGCGCGGTCAAGACCTTCACCCAGACCCCCTCCGGGGACGAGCACGTGGTCGGTTTCCACCTGCCCGGCGAGATGCTGGGCCTGGACGCCATCCAGGACGACCGCCACGGCTGCTTCGCCAAGGCGCTCGAGACCACGGCCATCTGCGAGGTGCCGTTCGACAACCTGGAACAGCTCTCGGCCTCCATCCCCAGCCTGCAGCACCAGCTCCTGCGCCTGATGAGCAAGGAGGTCAGCGCCGAGGCCAACATGATCTCGCTGCTCAACAACAGCACCGCAGAGGAGCGGCTGGCCTCGTTCCTGATCAGCCTTTCCGAACGCTTCCGGCGGCGCGGGTTCTCGGCCACCGACTTCTTCCTCGCCATGTCGCGCCAGGACATCGGCAGCTATCTGGGCCTGGCGCTGGAGACCGTCAGCCGCCTGTTCACCCGCTTCCAGGACCAGGGCATCCTGCAGGTGGAACGCAAGCATGTGCGCATCCTGGACATGGACCGCCTGCGCGGCCTGCTGCGCCACCAGACCCCCTGCCACACCCAGGCGGACAAGCGCTCCTGAGCCCCCGCCGGCCCGGCCCCATCCCTGGCCGACTGGCCCTTGATAAATTCGCTCGACTAGGTACTTCCCAAAAAATCTCCTCGTACCCGACATATTTCGACGTTAAACTAGGCATTGATCGAGATCAAAATATGGCGATTTACTGATTTATGTCAGAGGACATTGTCAGGGATCCCCCTATAATTTGGTCGCGATGGGAACTATCCGGCCCGAGATCGGTCGCCGACCGGAATCAGGCTTGGCCGCGTCCCGTGCTTTCAACTTTTGGGTTGTTTTTTCGAGATTTGGGAGATTTCCGTGGAAGAAACAAAATATGACTTCGACGTCGTCCGATGGTTCACCATCATGGCGGTCGTCTATCTGGTGGTGGGCACCCTGGTGGGTGTCTTTATTGCCTCGGAGCTGGCTTGGCCTGCCCTCAATATGGACATTGCCGAGATTACCTTCGGGCGTCTCCGCCCCCTGCACACCAATGCGGTGATCTTCGCCTTCGGAGGCTGCGCGCTGTTCGCCACGTCCTTCTACGCGGTGCAGCGGACGGGCAACACCTCCCTGTGGAGCCCGAAGATGGCCTGGTTCACCTTCTGGGGCTGGAACCTGATCATCGTGGCCGCGGTCATCACGCTGCCGCTGGGGATCACCCAGTCCAAGGAGTACGCCGAGCTGGAATGGCCGATCGACCTGGCCATTGCCGTGGTCTGGCTGTCCTGGGGCCTGAACTTCATCATGACCATCGCCAAGCGCAAGACCAGCCACATCTACGTGGCCAACTGGTTCTTCATGGGCATGTTC
Source organism: Sedimenticola sp. (assembly GCA_027024025.1). GTDB lineage: Bacteria > Pseudomonadota > Gammaproteobacteria > Chromatiales > Chromatiaceae > MONJU. Next base: position 3,122 of record JALVTT010000145.1, on the reverse strand, counting down.
GTGATGATCACCTACCTGCACGTGGTCAACAGCCTGGCCATCCCGGTCGGCCTGTGGAAATCCTACTCCATCTTCTCGGGCGTGCAGGACGCCATGATCCAGTGGTGGTGGGGCCACAACGCGGTAGGCTTCTACCTGACCGCCGGCTTCCTGGGCATGATGTACTACTTCGTGCCCAAGCAGGCCAACCGCCCGGTGTTCTCCTACCGCCTGTCGGTGCTGCACTTCTGGGCGCTGATGTTCGGCTATGTCTGGCTGGGCGCGCACCACCTGCAATACACCGCACTGCCTGACTGGACCGGCTCCCTGGGCGCCGCCGTCTCCCTGGCCATGATCATCCCGTCCTGGGGTGGGGCCATCAACGGCATGATGACCCTCTCCGGCGCATGGGACAAACTGCGCACCGACTACATCCTGCGCTTCCTGATCATGTCCCTGGCCTTCTACGCCATGTCCACCTTCGAAGGTCCGGTCATGTCGTCCAAGACCGTCAACGCGCTGTCCCACTACACCGACTGGACCATCGGCCACGTGCACTCCGGTGCCCTGGGCTGGGTCGGCATGGTCGCCGCCGGTTCGCTCTATCACCTGGTCGAGAAGCTGTGGAACACCCGCATGTACTCCGCCAAGCTGGTGAACACCCACTTCTGGACCGCCACCATCGGCACCGTGGTCTACATCACGGCCATGTGGGTCTCCGGCATCATGCAGGGCCTGATGTGGCGTGACTACGACGAGTTCGGCACCCTGACCTACACCTTCGCCGAATCCGTCGCCGCCATGCACCCGTACTACGCCATGCGCGCCATCGGTGGCGCAATCTACTGGCTGGGTGGCGTCATCATGCTCTACAACGTGATCATGACCGTTCGCCAGGCTGCCGCACAGCGCAGCACCGCTGCCGCACGTGCCTGACGGACTACAGGAGAAAAACACAATGGCTGAAAAAATCTATTCGACCAAACTGCAGGACACGGCGGAGCGCAACGTCTTCGTGATGTTCGTGATGCTGCTGGTCCTGCTCTCCGTGGGTGGCCTGGTGGAGATCGTTCCGCTGTTCTACCTGGACGACACCATGGAGAACAACAAGCACCCGGAGATCGTCTGGCAGAGCCACGGCAAGCCGATCAGCGTGGCCAACTTCAAGGTGGGCGACAGCATCACCTGGAAGCCGGGCGACGGCGTGCGCCCCTACACCGCCCTGGAACTGGCCGGGCGCGACATCTACCAGCGTGAAGGCTGCTATCTCTGCCACTCGCAGATGATCCGCCCCTTCCGCGACGAGAAGGAGCGCTATGGCCACTATTCCCTGGCTGCCGAGTCCATGTACGACCACCCCTTCCAGTGGGGCTCCAAGCGGACCGGTCCCGACCTGGCCCGCGTGGGCGGCAAGTACTCCAATGAGTGGCACTACCAGCACCTCAAGGCCCCGCGCAGCGTGGTGCCGGAGTCGGTCATGCCGAACTACCCGTGGCTGTTCACCCAGACCGTGGACGGCAAGGAACTGAAGAAGCACATGGAAGGCCTGCGCATGGTCGGCGTGCCCTATACCGATGCCGATATCGCGGCCGCCGCCAAGGTGGACGGCAAGCGTGAGATCGACGCGGTAGTCGCCTACCTGCAGGTGCTGGGCACCATGGTCAACTTCAAAGAAGGCGTGGATTATCGTGAATAATCTTCGGGAGTATTTCCACACCAACTGGGCCGCCATGACCCTGCACGACTGGCTGGGCCTCATCATCACGGTGGGCGCCTTCCTCGGCATGGTGTGGATCTACAGCTATGCCTTCAACCCGAAGAACAAGGATCGATTTGAATCACAACGTCAAATTCCCTTTGATGAAGAGAATTCCGACTCGGAGAATGAAAAATGAGCGAAAACAGTAATCCTCATGGTCAGACCACGGGGCACGTCTGGGACGATACCCTGGCGGAACTGACCAACCAGCCGCCCAAGTGGTGGATGATTGGTCTGCACGCCAGCTGGATCCTGGTGGTGCTGTACACCATCTATTACCCCTCGTGGCCGCTTATCCACAGCCACTTCAAGGGCATCGCCGGCTGGACCGCCATCGGCGAGTACAAGCAGTCTCTCAAGGAGGTGAACGCGATCCGTGCACCTTACGAGAACAAGCTCAAGAAGATGAGCGCCGCGGCCATTCTGGGCGACTCCCAGCTCAAGGAGTATGTCACCCGCTCGGCCAAGGTGCTGTTCGGTGACAACTGCGCCGCCTGCCACGGCTCCGGCGGCCAGGGCAACCCGGGCTTCCCCGCCCTGGTGGACGACGACTGGCTGTATGGCGGCAAGATCGACACCATCGTGCAGACCATCACCAACGGCCGTCACGGCATGATGCCCAAGATGGGTGGCATGCAGCTGAGCGCTGACGAGATCAACAAGCTGGCCAATGCCATCTACAACGGCACCATCACCAAGGAGCCGCTGTTCATGGCCAAGGGCTGCGTGGGCTGCCACGGCGTGGATGCCAAGGGCAACCAGGCCCTGGGTTCGGCCAACCTGACCGACAAGATCTGGCGCTTCAAGGCCAAGGATCAACTGGCCAGCATCAAGTACACCATCACCCATGGTGTCAACGATGCATCCGATCCCAAGACCCGCAAGGCCAAGATGCCGGCCTGGAAGGGTCGTCTGAGCGACACCCAGATCAAGAAACTGGCCGTGTATGTCCACGAACTGGGCGGTGGTCAGTAATCGTCACCTTTCACGGGGCCCCGCGGGGCCCCGTTTTTGACTCACGGGAGGAATCGTCATGAGTGACTGGGTAGCAATCGCATCCTATCTGTCGGTGGCCGTGGCTGCCGGCCTGGTCGTCTTCTTCATCCTCAAGGCCCGCAAGCTGATGAACGAGACCCACTCCGAAGACTGAATCCGGCTGGTCCGGTTCAAAAACGAAAAAGGGGGCCCCGCCCCCTTTTTCGTTTCTGACTCGCGATCCGGCGTCCATCCGTCCAGCCTGACCGGCACGGCATCCGGAAATAACCGGACTCGGTGGTGGTTTATTGAGAAATGCCTGAATCCGTGACTTCGCCGACCACCTGAGACTCGTTCACCCGATGGTGATCACGTAAAATGGCGATTCCAGCGGTTTTCATGACTTCAC
>JALVTT010000144.1 GCA_027024025.1 Sedimenticola sp. | reverse complement strand
CACCCGCGAGCAGCTGGACGGCTTCACCGACATCATCATGCACCACACCATGATCAACGAGTCGCTGCTGCGCTTCTTCGAGGGCTTCCATTACGACGCCCACCCGATGGCGATGATGGTGGGCGTGGTCGGCTCGTTGTCCGGCTTCTACCACGATTCCATCGACATGCAGGATCACGACCACCGCGAGCTGGCGGCCTTCCGCCTGATCGCCAAGATGCCGACCATCGCCGCGGCGGCCTACAAGCACAACGTGGGTGAGCGGGTGATGTACCCGCGCAACAACCTCAGCTATGTGGGCAACTTCCTGCAGATGATGTTCGGCCGCCCCTGCGAGGAATATCAGGTCGATCCCCTGGCCGAGCGCGCCATGGACCTGCTGTTCATCCTGCATGCCGACCACGAGCAGAACGCCTCCACCTCCTCGGTGCGCCTGGTGGGCAGCTCGGGCGCCAACCCCTTCGCCTGCATCGCGGCGGGCGTCGCCTCGTTGTGGGGGCCGGCGCACGGCGGCGCCAACGAGGCGGTGCTCAACATGCTAGAGGAGATCGGCGACGCCAGCCAGATCGACAAATACCTGGACAAGGCCAAGGACAAGGACGACTCCTTCCGCCTGATGGGCTTCGGCCACCGGGTGTACAAGAACTACGACCCGCGCGCCAAGATCATCCGCGAGGTCTGCCTGCAGGTGCTGGAGAAGCTGGCCGACAGCAACAACCCGCTGTTCGAGCTGGCGCGGCGGCTGGAGGAGCGCGCCCTGCACGACGAGTATTTCCTGGAGCGCGGCCTGTACCCGAATGTGGATTTCTATTCGGGCATCATCTACCGCGCCCTGGGCATCCCCGAGAGCATGTTCACCGTGATGTTCGCCATCGCCCGCACCGCGGGCTGGGTGAGTCACTGGATGGAGATGTGGGACGATTCCAAGCACCGCATCGGGCGCCCGCGCCAGCTCTACATCGGGCCGGACAAGCGCGACTTCGTGCCGCTGGAGGCGCGCTGAGCCACCCCAGGATTAGAACAAGTCAACCGGTTGGGCCGGGTTGCCACCGGATATAGCGCCGCCAGCTCCGGTCGCCGGGCCTACACTGTTGTCGCTCTCCCGCGGCACATGACCCTGGCGGAACACCTCCATGATGGCCTCGGGGTCGTCCGGCGCGGCGCGCAGGCCGGTCTTGGGGTCGATCCTAACGGTCACCATCCCCTCGGGCATCGGCGGCGGCCGGTCCGGGGTGCCGTGCAGCACCACCCGCATATAGTCCACCCAGGCCGGCAGCGCGGCGCGACCGCCGACCTCGCCGCGCCCCAGCTTGTCGTTGTTGTCGAAGCCGACCCAGACATTGGCCACGACCGACTGGTTGTAGCCGTTGAACCAGGCATCGCGCTGGTCGTTGGTGGTGCCGGTCTTGCCCGCGATGTCCTTGCGCCCCAGCACCCGGGCGCGCACCCCGGTGCCGCGCTGGATCACGTCCTGCATCATGGAATACATCAAATAGCGGTTCTGCGGAGTGATGATGCGCGGCGCATGGGTCTTGTCGCCGGGCAGCGGCAGGCTGTCCTTTTCCGGATCATAGGGGCAGTCGGGACAGGCGGTGCGGGGCCGGGCCTCGAACACCGGCTGGCCGTTGCGCAGGATCCGGCTCACCAGGTAGGGATCGATCAGGAAACCGCCGTTGGCCAATGCCGAGTAGCCGCGCGCCATCTGCAGCGGGTGGACGTTGGCGCTGCCCAGGGCTAGCGAGAGGTTGTGCGGCAACTTGGCCGGGTCGAAGCCGAAACGGCTGACGTACTTGATCGCATAGTCGATACCGATGGCGCGCAGCAGGCGGATCGAGACCAGGTTGCGCGATTTGGTCAGGGCCCAGCGCAGCCGGGTCGGGCCGTAGAACTTGCCAGAGTAGTTCTCCGGGCGCCAGGCGCCTTCCAGGCTGGGATCGTCGAACACCACCGGGGCGTCGTTGATCAGGCTGGCGGCGGTGAAGCCGTGCTCCAAGGCCGCCGAATAGACGAAGGGCTTGAAGCCGGAGCCGGGCTGGCGCAGGGCCTGGGTGACCCGGTTGAACTTGCTGCTGTAGTAGTCATAGCCACCCACCAGGGCCAACATGGCGCCGTCATCCGGGCGCAGCGAGATGAAGGCGCCGGCCACCCGGGGCCTTTGGCTGAGATGCCAGTAATCGCCCAGCTTCTTATCATGGGCCTGGCGCACCAGCACGACATCGCCCGGGCTCAGCACGTCGGCGGCCTGTCTGGGCGCCTTGCCGCGGTGGTTCGCGTCTTTGTAGGGGCTGGCCCATTTCAGGCCCTTCCAGGGGATCTCGGCCGATTCGCCATCGCCCAGGTAGATATTGGCCGAGCGTTTGTCCAGCGCGGTGACCAGGGCCGGGCGCAGCTCGCCGATCGAGCGGTATTTCTCCAGCAGGGCGTCGCGTCCCGCGTCATCCACGGGCAGTATGTCGGCGTGGGCCAGCGGTCCCCGGTAGCCGTGGCGCTCGCTGTAGGCGCGCAGGGCGTGGCGCAGGGCTGCGTTGGCCGCGGTCTGCGCGATGCTATTGATGGTGGTATAGACCTCGAAGCCGCCCGTGTAGGCGTCCTTGCCGAAGCGGCGGAGCATCTCGGCGCGCACCATTTCGGCCACATAGGGCGCCTCGACCTGGATGTCGGGGGCATAGCGGCGCGCGGTGATCGGCGCCTGCACCGCCCGATCGTATTCGGCCTGGGTGATGTAGCCCAGCTCGCGCATCCGTCTCAGCACATAGTTGCGCCGGGCCAGGGCGCGCGGCGGATTGGTTAGGGGGTTGTAGGCCGAGGGCGCCTTGGGCAGGCCGGCGATCATGGCGATCTCAGGTAGGGTCAATTCGTTGAGCGGCCGGCCGTAATAGACCTTGGCCGCGGCGCCGACTCCATAGGCTCGGTGACCCAGATAGATCTTGTTCAGATACAGCGCCAGGATCTCCTGCTTGCTGAGTTTCTGCTCGATGGTGATCGCCAGGAAGATCTCGTACAGTTTGCGCAGATAGGTTTTCTCTCGGCTCAGGTAGAAGTTGCGCGCCACCTGCATGGTGATGGTGCTGCCGCCCTGTTTGCGCTTGCCGGTCAGGATCAGCTTGATCCCGGCGCGCAGCAGGCCGCGGATGTCGACACCGTGGTGGGTGAAGAAATGCGCGTCCTCGGCGGCGGTGATGGCCTGCACCATGCGCTCCGGTATCTGCTCGTAGCGCAGCGGGGTGCGGCGTTTCTCGCCGTACTCCGCGATCAGCTTGTGATCGGCGCTGTAGACCTTGAGCGGGACCTGCAGCTGGATCTTGCGCAGGACCTCGATATCCGGCAGTTTGGGTTTGACATAGTAATAGGCGCCCAGGGTGGCCGCGGTCGCAATGATGGCGCCGACCAGGCCGAGGATGAGCCCGTATTTGAACAGTTTCTTGAGCCAGGACATCGATTCGGTCACAGAAATAAGGGGAAGTGGGGCGGACCCCGGGTCTGACAGGGCGCTTATACTAACATCGTCGGTGGTGGTCGCCATTGTCGGGCCAAGCCGACGTGACCGGAAGGGCGGAAAACAACCGTTTTCGGTTATATTTCACAAAAAAGCGCATCTGGTTATATACTTAGGCGAAATTTTTAAAGAAAATCCTTTAAAGACCCGCTAAACTGCGAAGAACATAAGCCCGATAGGGTGATCCAAAGGAAGCTGGAATTAGAACTGATGGGCCTATTTTCCCGAAAGAAGCCCCCGATGCTGGGCCTCGATATCAGCTCCACGGCAGTCAAGCTGCTGGAGCTCAGTCAGCACTCCGGAAGGGGGGGCGTGCGCTATCGCGTGGATAGCTACGCGGTCGAGCCGCTGCCGCCCAACGCCGTGGTGGAAAAGAACATCTCCGATGTGGAGGCGGTGGGCGAGACGGTGCGCCGGGTGGTCAAGCGCGCCGGCACCCGCAACCGGCACGCGGCGGTCGCGGTGTCCGGCTCCGCGGTCATCACCAAGGTGATCTCGCTGCCGGCCTCGCTGTCCGAGCGCGAGATGGAGAACCAGATCGAGCTCGAGGCCGACCAGTACATCCCCTACCCGCTGGACGAGGTGAACCTGGATTTCCAGGTGCTGGGACCCAATGAGAAGAGCCCCGAACTGACCGATGTCCTGCTGGCGGCCTCGCGTAGCGAGAACGTGGACGACCGGGTGGCCGCGCTGGAGCTGGCTGGGCTCAGCTGCGAGGTGGTTGACGTCGAGGCCTACGCCATGGAGCGGGCCTGTTCCCAGTTGTCCGAGCAGTGGCCGAACGAAGGCGAGGACATGGTTGTGGCCGTGGCCGACATCGGCGCCACCACCACCACCCTGGACGTGCTCTATGACAACCGGGTCATCTACACCCGTGAACAGAACTTCGGCGGCCGCCAGCTCACCGAGGAGATCCAGCGCCGTTACGGCCTGTCCATGGAGGAGGCCGGCATGGCCAAGCGACAGGGCGGCCTGCCCGACAACTACATTCCCGAGGTGCTGGATCCGTTCCGCGAGGCCATGGTCCAGCAGGTCAACCGCTCCATCCAGTTCTTCTACTCGGCGAGCAGTTACAACAATGTCGATTTGGTGGTACTGGCCGGGGGCTGCGCCTCGGTGCCGGGCATCGACGATCTGATTCAGGAGCGATTGGGCATAGAAACCATGATTGCCAACCCCCTGGCCAATATGTCGGTGGGCGCGCGGGTTAAGCCGCAGGCGCTGAGCAATGACGCCCCGGCGATGATGATCGCTTGCGGTCTGGCACTGAGAAGCTTCAGCTGAGGGAGGAGAAGGCGATGGTGAATATCAACCTGCTCCCCTGGCGCGAGGAACTGCGGGCCCAGCGCAAACGCGAATTCGGCCTGACCGCTTTGCTGGCGGTGGCGCTGACTGGGGTTGGCCTGTTTGGTTGGTACAAGTACAACGAGCAACAGATCGATTACCAGAGTCAGCGCAACCACTTCCTGGAAAACGAGATCGCCAGGGTCAATAAGCAAATCAGGGAGATCCAGGGTTTGGAGAAGACCCGCAAGCAGCTGGTCGCGCGCATGAAGGTCGTTGCCGATTTGCAGAGTCAACGGCCATTGGTTGTGCACCTGTTCGACGAACTGGTCGCAACTCTGCCTGACGGTGTCTACCTAACCTCGGTGGTGCAGCATGGACATACCATTACCGTCGAAGGCCATGCCGAGTCGAATGCCCGGGTCTCGGCTTATATGCGTAACATCGACGCCAGCCCCTGGCTGGCACAGCCACAGCTACGCATCATCCAGCAGCAGGGCGGCAAGGAAAGTTCGCCCACTTTCTCGCTGACGATGAAGCAGGTGGTGCCCAAGGCGGGGGACAAGAAATGACGCTGGAAGAACTCAACGAATTGGATTTCAGCAATATTGGAGAATGGCCAGCTTGGGTCAAGGCTATCCTGATCCTGCTGCTGTGTGGCCTGATCGTGACCGGTGGGTACTTTCTGCTGATTGAAGATCAATACAATCGTCTGGCGCAGGTTCAGCGCAAAGAACAGGATCTGCGTCATGAGTTTGAGCACAAGCAGGCGAAGGCGGCCAACCTGGACGCCTATAAGGCCCAACTGGCGGAGATGCAGGAGACCTTCGGCGCCATGCTGCGCCAGCTGCCGGACAAGACCGAGGTCGCGGCCCTGCTGGTGGATGTGTCACAAACCGGGCTGGCCGCGGGTCTGGAATTCGAATTGTTTCAACCGCAGAAGGAGCAACCGAGGGAGTTCTACGCCGAGCTGCCGATCAAGCTGCGGGTGACAGGTAACTATCACGAATTTGGGCAATTTGTCAGCGGCCTGGCTGCATTGCCGCGGATCGTGACCATATACGATGTCTCGATTTCGCGCCGCAAGGGCAAGGGAGGAGGGATCCTGGTGATGAATGCCACCGCCAAGACCTACCGTTACCTCGATGAGGAGGGCGGTTGATGCGTTGGTTAGCAGTGATTCTGGCTGCCGGCCTGCTGGCCGGGTGCAGTAACCACGATATGTCGGACCTTAAGGCCTACGTGGCCGAGGTCAAGGCGCGGCCGCCGAGCGGCATCAGTCCGCCGCCGGAGCCGGCCGAGGTGGAGACCTTTCTGTATGTGCCCGGTGACCGGCGCGACCCCTTCACCCCGGACACCAATCCGAATGAACAGGTCGAGACCGTGGTCGATTCCGGGTTGCGTCCCGATCCCAACCGGCGCAAGGAGGAGCTGGAGTTCTTCCCGCTCGACAGCCTGCGCATGGTCGGCACCCTGGAGCAGGACGGCAAGCGCTGGGCCCTGGTCAAGGACAAGGATGGAACCATCCATCGGGTGACCACGGGTAACCACATGGGCCGCAACTACGGCCGCATCGTGGAGATCACAGAAGACAAGATCAAGTTGGTGGAACTGGTGCGCATCGGTTCCGGATACCAGGAACAAGAGGCTGAGGTAAGCCTCGAACAAAGCGAGTAACAGGAGAATCTCATGTCATCCCCCAAGCAACTGAAACATCGTCTGATGCCTTGGCTGGCGGTCGCCATGATGGGCTTCACGAGCTCGCTTTGGGCCAATGAACTCAAGGATGTGCATTTTTCCACCCTACCGGGCAATCGGGTCCAGATCGACCTGACGCTGACCGAGTCCATGGCCCTGCCTGCCTCGTTCTCCACGGACAACCCGGCGCGCATCGCCATCGACCTGCCGGACACCCACAGCGGGCTCAAGCGCAAGGTTACACCGATTGGCGTGGGCGTGGCGCGCAGCGTGGCCGCGATCGAGGCCGCCGACCGCACTCGGGTGGTGGTCAATCTGGTGGAGGCCGTGCCGTATGATATCAAGGTTAAGGGTAATCACCTGCTGGTGAATATCGGCGGCAGCGCGGGCATGGCCACCATGAGCGCCAGGCAGGCGCGTCCGCACAGCATGAAGGTGGCCAGTGGCCAGGCCGTGGAGGTGCGCAACATCGACTTCCGCCGTGGCACCGACGGTCAGGGCAAGGTCGAGATCGACGTCAGCGACCCCTCGGTGGTGGTGGACATGCGCCAGGAAGGCAAGAACATCGTCCTCGATCTGCTCAATACCCGCCTGCCGGCCAAGCTGGCGCGTACCCTGGATGTCACCGACTTCGCCACCCCGGTCACCCAGATCGTGACCCGTCCGGCCGGGCGCAACACCCGCATGGTGATCAGCACCAAGGGCGATTTCGAGCACCTGGCCTATCAGAGCGACAACACCTATACCGTCGAATTCCGCGCCCTGAGCCGGGCCGAGAAGGAGAAGAAGCGGCGTGAGCACAAGGTCTACGAGGGGCAGCGTCTGTCGCTCAACTTCCAGGACATCGAGGTGCGCTCGGTGCTGCAGCTGCTGGCCGATTTCACCGGCCTCAACATGGTGGTCAGCGATACGGTCACCGGGCGCATCACTCTGCGCCTGAAGAATGTGCCCTGGGACCAGGCCATGGACATCATCCTCAAGACCAAGGGACTGTCCATGCGGCGTAATGACAATGTGATCCTGGTGGCGCCTACAGAGGAGATCGCCGCGCGCGAGAAGCTGGAGCTGGAATCGCAAAAGCAGATCGAGGAGCTGGCGCCACTGCATTCAGAACTTATCCAGATCAATTATGCCAAGGCGAGTGATCTTGCGGTCCTGCTTAAGTCCAAGGAGAATAAACTGCTCTCAAGCCGTGGTAACGTCACTGTTGATGAGCGTACCAACTCGCTGCTGGTGCAAGACACCGCGGCCAAGATTAGCGAGATTCGCCATTTGATCTCGAGTCTGGATATTCCAGTGCGTCAGGTTCTGATCGAGTCGCGGATCGTGGTCGCCAACAACGACTTTGCCAAGGATCTTGGGGTAAAACTTGGACTAAGTGGCACAAAAAAACTGAGTAGCACCAAAAACACCCTGGTTGTGGGTGGTGGATTACCTGGCGACTTAAACGCCACCGGGGTAACTGGTGCACCTATTATTACGACTGGGGGAGGCAATAACGAGAATCTGCTGGTCAATTTACCTCAAACCCTGGCCGCCGGGAGTGGAGGAGCCATTAACTTCGTGCTGGGCAAGATCGGCTCGCACCTGCTTCGCCTCGAACTCAACGCCATGCAGCAGGAGGGCAAGGGCGAGATTGTTTCTAGCCCGCGTGTCATTACCTCGGATCAAAACACCGCCACCATCAAACAAGGCGTGGAGATCCCCTATCAGGAGGCCAGCTCCAGCGGGGCCACCTCGGTCGCCTTCAAGGAGGCGGTGCTGCAGCTCGAGGTCACGCCGCACATCACCCCGGATGACCGTGTGATCATGGATCTCAAGGTGAACAAGGACAACCCGGACTTCACCCGTGCCGTGCTGGGCGTGCCGCCGGTGGACACCCGCTCGCTAGAGACCTCGGTGCTGGTGGACAACGGGGAGACCGTGGTCCTGGGTGGCGTGTTCGAGCGCACCAAGTCCAAGAACATCGGCCGGGTGCCCTTCTTCGGCGACCTGCCCTATGTGGGCTGGGCGTTCAAGCAGGAGCAGACGCAGGACAAGAACAGCGAGCTGCTGATCTTCGTCACCCCGCGCATCCTCAAGGACACCCTGACCCTGCGCTGAGTCACCCAAACGCCATCCCCGCGGCGGCCTCCGGGCTTGCCTGCGGGGATGGATTCTGGCATATCTGTCGGATGGCTAAACCGAACCGTATCTTCCTCATCGGTCCCATGGGGGCCGGCAAGACGACCATTGGCAAGAACCTGGCGCGGCAGCTGGGCCTCGACTTCATCGACAGCGATCAGGAGATCCAGTCGCGCACCGGCGTGGACATCCCGACCATCTTCGAATACGAGGGCGAGGAGGGCTTCCGCGACCGCGAGCAGGCGGTGATCGACGAACTCACCCAGCTCGACCAGCGGGTGCTCGCCACCGGGGGCGGTGCGGTGCTGCGACCGCTGAACCGGCGCAATCTGTCAGCGCGGGGCATCGTGGTCTATCTGGCCTGCTCGCCCGAACAGCAGTACGAGCGGACCTACCGCGACCGCAGGCGGCCGCTGTTGCAGACCGAGGATCCCCTGGCGCGCCTGCGCGAGCTGATGGCCGAGCGCGAGCCCCTGTACCGCGAGACGGCCGACTATGTGGTCTCCACCGAGGGGCGTCCGGCCTCGGCAGTGGCGCGCGAGATCCTGGAGCGGGTGAGCTGAGAACGCCCGGGATGCGCGTTGTCCCCCGGCGCATCCGGCGGATCACCGGGGGCGGCCTGATATAGAATCCAGAACAAACGAGGCCGCCGCGTGATCGCGCCGCGGCGGCCGCTCAAATTCAGAGAGAGGGTCATGCCGGCATTGCGCACACTCGAGGTCGACCTGGGCGAGCGTTCCTATCCCATCTTCATCGGTGACGGGCTGTTGGGTCGCGCCGGCCTGCTGGACGACTATATCCACGGTCGCCAGCTCATGGTGGTGAGCAACGAGACCGTGGCGCCGCTCTACATGGAGCGCCTGCTGGCGGGCCTGCCGGACGATCTGCAGGTGGCGCAGGTGGTGCTGCCCGACGGCGAGCGTTACAAGACCCTGCAGGTGCTCGACCAGGTCTATACCGCCTTGCTGGAACACCGTTTCGACCGCGGCTGTACCCTGCTGGCGCTGGGCGGCGGCGTGGTCGGAGACATGACCGGCTTTGCCGCGGCCAGCTACCAGCGCGGGGTGAATTTCATCCAGGTGCCCACCACCCTGCTGTCGCAGGTCGACTCCTCCGTAGGGGGCAAGACCGGCGTCAACCACCCGCTGGGCAAGAACATGATCGGCGCCTTCCACCAGCCCCAGGCCGTGATCGCCGACACCGGCGTGCTCGACACCCTGCCCGACCGCGAGCTGTCCGCCGGCATGGCCGAGGTCATCAAGTATGGTCTGATCAACGACCCCGGATTCTTCGCCTGGCTGGAGGCCCATATCGACGGGCTCATGTCGCGCGACAAGACCCTGCTGGCCGAGGCCATCGAGCGCTCCTGCGCCGACAAGGCGGCCATCGTGGCGGCGGACGAGCGCGAGGCCGGGCAGCGCGCCCTGCTCAATCTGGGTCACACCTTCGGTCACGCCATCGAGACCGGCATGGGCTACGGCGCCTGGTTGCATGGCGAGGCCGTGGGGGCCGGCATGGCGATGGCGGCCGAGATGTCGCGTCGTCTTGGCTGGCTGGACGACAGCGACTGCGAGCGCATCACCCGTCTGCTGCACAAGGCCGGCCTGCCGGCGGCCCCGCCCCCGGAGATCGACAGTGAACGCTTCCTGGAGCTGATGGCGGTGGACAAGAAGGTCATGGCCGGACGCCTGCGCCTGGTCCTGCTCAAGGGCATCGGCGGGGCCCGGGTCACTGACGACTTCTCCTCCGACACGCTCCGCGCCAGCCTGGACGCCTTCCGCTCATGAGTGACGCCGCCTATTTCGACACCCCCGAGCGCAGCGAACGCCTGCAGCTGCTCATCCACCTGCTCAACAATGCCGAGAAGATCCCCTATCTGCGCGCGCCCCTGGGCGCGGGCAAGACCCGCTTCGCACGCCAGGCCGCGGCGCGGCTGGAGGCGGACTACCAGCTGGTGTGGTTGCTGGTGGGGGCGGCGCTGCCCCTGCGCGACCAGCTCTATTACGAGCTGGGGCTGGAAGGGGGGGCGCCCTGGCCGAGCGCGGTCCTGGACGGCCAGGGCGACAAGTCCCTGCTGCTGATGGTGGACGACGCCGACGGCCTGCAACTGGCCGAGCTGGCCGATCTGCTCGATCTGCACCGGGCCGGGGTCAAGATCCTGCTCATCGGCACCGGCGGCCTGGTCAACACCCAGGGCGAGTGGGATCTGCAGTTCATCGATCTGCCGCCCTTCAGCGAGGCCCAGACCCGCGACTTCATCCAGGCCCAGGGGCAGCTGCATCCGGGGGCCATCGACAACGAGATGGCCATCCGCCTGCACCGTGCCGCCGGCGGCCTGCCCGGGCCGCTGCTGGATGCCCTGGGTGATCTGCCCGCCGGCAGTCCGCCCCCCAGGGGCGGGCTGCGCATCTCCTGGGCGCTATTGGCGCTCGGGGGGCTGCTCATCGGGCTGCTGGTCCTGGCCCTGGTCTTTCAGGACGCCATCAACGGCTGGTTCGAGCCCGGGCCGCAGATCGAAAAGGCCGGGGCATCCCGGCCGGAGCCGCCGGCTCCTCCCGCGCCCGAGTCTGCTCCCGAGCCTGCCGAGGCGCCAGTCTTCAAGAGCCGTATCGCGCCGGTGAGCAAGCCCCCGGCAGGCCCGCGGACCGCTGCGCCCGCAAGCGCGCCCGCCACAGCGGCCGGCTCGGGCCAGGCCCCGCAGACACCGGTCCGCTCCGAGTCCGCCGTTGGTTCCACCGGGGATGCCGAGAGCGCGGTGGACGATACTCCCGACCCGGTGCTGGACGCAGTGATCGATTCGGCCATCCGGGCCGCCGAGCAGCCGGCGCCCGCTGCGCAGCAGCCGTCCGGGGCGGCGTCGGTCAGTGGCCCGTCGAAATCCCCGGCCGAAACGCTGTCGCCGAAACCGGCCTCGAAACCCAAACCGAAACCGGCGCCGAAGCCGGAGGCGGCCAAGAAGGCCCCGCAAGCGCAGGCGCCGGCCGCCCCGTCCGCGGCATCCGGCCAGGTGACGAAAGCGTCCCCAACGGTCCGGACTCCGCCCGTCACGGCGGCCCGCAAGCCTGCCGCCCCCAGGAAACCGGCCGTGGCGCGGGCAAAGCCCGTCTCCAGGCCCCGGCCGAGGCCCTACAGCGGGCCGAGCGGCCTGGCCTGGCTGAAGACCCAGGCCGCGGGCCGCTATACGCTCCAGCTGGTGGGCGCCCGGGACCGGGCCTCGATCGACAAGTTCGTCAAAAAGCACCGGATCCGTCCGCCTTATGCGGTCTTCTCCCGCGAACTGGGTGGAAAGCCCTGGTATTCGCTGGTGGCTGGCAGCTATCCGGACCACGACAGCGCCGTGGCGGCCCGGGCGCGCCGTTTCAAGGGGCTGTCCGGGGTCTGGCCGCGGACCTTCGCCTCCATCCGCGGGCAGATGGGCGACAGCGCCCGTTGAGGGGGCGGGCCCGGCCCCGGCCGCGCTGCCCCGGCATGTCCGTCCTGGGGCCGATAAAGTGCTGGCCCGCATATAAGGAATCCATTATCCTAGCGGGTTCGCGGGTCTCCGGTTGCGCCGGACCCGCGCGCGTCCCGGCGAAGACTGGCCAGGTGACGCGCGTTCCCCCCGGGAACACGGTTTCTGCCCGGGCCGCGCGGTCGGCCTGCATTCAGCATTCAAATTAAAGAGGTTTGCGATGAGTTACGGTGCCCTGCCGCCGAAACAGGGGTTGTATGACCCTGCGAACGAGCACGATGCCTGCGGCGTCGGTTTTGTCGCGCACATCAAAGGCAAGAAGAGTCACGAGATCATCCGCCAGGGTCTGACCATCCTGGAACGCCTGCATCACCGGGGCGCCGTGGGCGCCGATCCGCGCGCCGGGGACGGCGCCGGCCTGCTGATGCAGATCCCCGATGCCTTTTTCCGCGCCGTGGTGGACTTCGATCTGCCGGCCGAGGGCGAGTACGCGGTGGGCATGCTGTTTCTGCCGCGGAACGAGGCCGCGGCCGCGCGCGCGGTCGAGGTGGTCGAGCAGTTCATCGGGGCCGAGGGCCAGCGCCTGATCGGCTGGCGCGATGTGCCGGTGGACAACAGCGGCCTGGGCCACAGCGTGCTGCCCACCGAACCGCAGATCCGCCAGGTGTTCATCGGTCGCGGCGACAACTGCGCGGACCAGGACGCCTTCGAGCGCAAGCTGTTCGTGATCCGCAAGCAGATCGAGAACCGGGTGCGCGCGCTGAACCTGGAGGGCGGCGACGCCTTCTATTTCACCTCGCTGTCCTCGCGCACCCTGGTCTACAAGGGCATGCTGCTGGCCGGCCAGGTCGGCGAGTACTACCAGGACCTGAACGACGAGCGCATGGTCTCCGCCCTGGCGCTGGTCCATCAGCGCTTCTCCACCAACACCTTCCCCACCTGGGACCTGGCGCATCCCTTCCGCATGATCGCGCACAACGGCGAGATCAACACGGTGCGCGGCAACGTCAACTGGATGGCGGCGCGCCGTCACTCCATGGCCTCCGACATCCTGGGCGAGGATCTGGACAAGATCTGGCCGCTGATCCCCGAGGGGCAGTCGGACACCGCCTGCTTCGACAACGCCCTGGAACTGCTGGTGATGGGCGGTTACTCCATGGCGCACGCCATGATGATGCTGATCCCCGAGGCCTGGGCCGGCAATCCGCAGATGGATGCCGAACGGCGCGCTTTCTACGAGTACCACGCCGCGCTGATGGAGCCCTGGGACGGCCCGGCCGCGGTGGCCTTCACCGACGGCCGTCAGATCGGCGCCACCCTGGACCGCAACGGCCTGCGCCCGGCGCGTTACCTGATCACCGACGACGACCTGGTGGTGATGGGTTCCGAGATGGGCGTGCTGCAGATCCCCGAGGACAAGATCGTCAAGAAGTGGCGTCTGCAGCCGGGCAAGATGTTCCTCATCGACATGGAGCAGGGGCGGATCATCGACGACGCCGAGATCAAGGCCCAACTGGCCTCGGCGCGCCCCTACCAGGCCTGGCTGGACCGGACCCAGGTGCGGGTGGACGAGCTGCCCGAGGCCATCGGCGTGATGGCCCCGGACGAGGACACCCTGCTCGACCGCCAGCAGGCCTTCGGCTACACCCAGGAGGACATCAAGTTTCTGCTCACCCCCATGCTGATGACCGGCATGGAGGCGACCGGCTCCATGGGCGCCGACAACCCGCCCGCGGTGCTGTCGAACAAGCCCAAGCACCTGTCCAACTACTTCAAGCAGCTGTTCGCCCAGGTGACCAACCCGCCGATCGACCCGATCCGCGAGGAGATCGTGATGTCGCTGGTCTCGCTGGTGGGGCCGCGCCCCAACCTGCTCGACCAGGAATCCGGCGGCGAGAGCATGCGCCTGGAATGCCGCCAGCCGGTGCTCAGCAATGTGGATGTGGAGCGCATCCGCAACCTCGAGGACACCTCGGGCGGGGCCTTCCGCACCTGCACCCTGGACATGACCTATCCCGCCGAGCAGGGCGAGGCCGGGATGGAAAAGGCGCTCACCGCGCTGTGCCGCGCCGCCGAGAAGGCGGTCCGGGGCGGCTACAACATCCTGATCCTGTCCGACCGCAAGGTCGATGCCGACCACATCGCCATCCCGGCCCTGCTGGCCACCTCGGCGGTGCATCACTACCTGATCGACCAAGGCCTGCGCACCGAGTCCGGGCTGGTGGTCGAGACCGGCGCCGCCCTGGAGGTGCATCACTTCGCCACCCTGGCCGGCTACGGCGCCGAGGCGGTCAACCCCTATCTGGCCTTCGAGACCATCCAGGCCCTGCTGCCCTCGCTGGACAACGCGCCGGGCTATGAGGAGGCCTGCGCGCGCTACGTCAAGGCCGTGGGCAAGGGCCTGTTCAAGGTGATGTCCAAGATGGGCATCTCCACCTACCAGTCCTACTGCGGCGCGCAGATCTTCGACGCGGTCGGCCTGTCCAGCGGGTTCGTGGACAAATACTTCGCCGGCACCGCCACCACCATTGAGGGGATCGGCCTGGACGAGGTGGCGGCCGAGGCCGTGCGCTGGCACCGCAATGCCTATGGCGAGGCCCTGATCTACCGCCGTCATCTGGACGTGGGCGGTGACTACGCCTACCGCATCCGCGGCGAGGACCATGTCTGGACGCCGGAGACCATCGCCAAGCTGCAGCACGCGGTGCGCGGCAACGACGCCCGCACCTACGAGGAGTATTCGCGCCTGATCAACGAGCAGAACGAGCGTCTGCTGACCCTGCGCGGCCTCATGGAGTTCAGGTTCGCCGACCAGCCGGTGCCGCTGGACGAGGTCGAGCCGGCCTCGGAGATCGTCAAGCGCTTCGCCACCGGGGCCATGTCCTTCGGCTCCATCTCCTACGAGGCGCACTCCACCCTGGCGCGCGCCATGAACGCCATCGGCGGCAAGTCCAACACCGGCGAGGGCGGCGAGGAGCCGGAGCGCTTCAACCCGCTGCCGGACGGCTCGCCCAACCCCGAGCGCTCGGCCATCAAGCAGGTGGCCTCCGGCCGCTTCGGCGTGACCACCGAATACCTGGTCAACGCCGACGACATCCAGATCAAGATGGCCCAGGGCGCCAAGCCGGGCGAGGGCGGCCAGCTGCCCGGGCACAAGGTCAACCAGCAGATCGCGCGGGTGCGCCACTCGACCCCGGGCGTGGGCCTGATCTCCCCGCCGCCGCACCACGACATCTACTCCATCGAGGATCTGGCGCAGCTGATCCACGATCTCAAGAACGTGAATCCCAAGGCGCGCATCAGCGTCAAGCTGGTCTCCGAGGTGGGTGTGGGTACCGTGGCCGCGGGCGTGTCCAAGGCGCACGCGGATCACGTCACCATCGCCGGCTATGACGGTGGCACCGGGGCCAGCCCGCTGACCTCGGTCAAGCACGCCGGCTCCCCCTGGGAGATCGGCCTGGCCGAGACCCACCAGACCCTGGTGCTCAACCGCCTGCGCTCGCGCATCTGCGTGCAGGCCGACGGCGGCATGCGCACCGGGCGCGACGTGGTGATCGCCGCCCTGCTGGGCGCCGACGAGGTGGGCTTCGCCACCGCGCCGCTGATCGCCGAGGGCTGCATCATGATGCGCAAATGCCATCTCAACACCTGTCCGGTGGGCGTGGCCACCCAGGACCCGGAGCTGCGCAAGCGCTTCACCGGCAAGCCCGAGCACGTGATCAACTACTTCTTCTTCGTCGCCGAGGAGGTGCGCCAGCTGATGAGCAGGCTCGGCTTCCGCACCTTCGACGAGATGGTCGGGCAGATGGACCGCCTGGACATGCGCCGCTGCATCGACCACTGGAAGGCGCGCGGTCTGGACTACAGCCGCCTGCTGGCCAAGCCCCAGGCGGCCGAAGGCGATACCCTGTACTGGTCCGAGTCGCAGGAGCACGGGATCGAAAAGGCCCTGGACAACCGGCTGATCGAGCAGGCCGCGCCGGCCCTGGAAAAGGGCGAGCCGGTCGAGATCTCGATCAACATCGAGAACACCAACCGCACCTTCGGCACCCTGCTCTCGGGCCGGGTCGCCGAGCGCTACGGCCATGCCGGGCTGCCGGACGACACCATCGTGATCAACGCCAAGGGCACCGCCGGCCAGTCCTTCGGCGCCTGGCTGGCGCACGGCGTGACCATCCGCCTGGCGGGCGAGGGCAACGACTATGTCGGCAAGGGCCTGTCCGGCGGCAAGCTCATCATCGCCCCGCCGGATGACTGCGGTATCGAGCGCGCCGAGGACAATGTCATCGTCGGCAACACCGTGCTGTTCGGCGCCATCAGCGGCGAATGCTACTTCCGCGGCGTGGCCGGCGAGCGCTTCGCGGTGCGCAACTCCGGCGCCACCGCGGTGGTCGAGGGTACCGGCGACCACTGCTGCGAGTACATGACCGGCGGCGTGGTGGTGGTGCTCGGGCCGACCGGGCGCAACTTCGCCGCGGGCATGTCCGGCGGCATCGCCTATGTGCTGGACGAGGCCGGCGACTTCGAGAGCCGCTGCAACCTGGCTCAGGTCGAGCTGGAGCCGATCGCCGAGGAGGACGACGCCCTGGAGGCCCTGGGTCACCAGGGGGGCGACCTCGAGGCCCACGGCAAGGTCGATGTCTCGCACGACATGACCCGCTTCGACGCCATCCGCCTGCGCCAGCTGATCGAGACCCATCTGGAACAGACGGGCTCGGCGGTGGCGCGGCGCATCCTCGACGACTGGGCCGGCTATCTGCCGAAGTTCACCAAGGTCATGCCGGTCGAATACCGCCGTGCCCTGAAGGAGATGCAGGAACAGAAGGCCAGATCGGCGGCATAAACACAAACGCCCCTCCCCCGCTTGCGGGGGAGGCCGGGAGGGGGGCGACGATTTCGGTTCCCCTCCCCGGCCCTCCCCGCCAGCGGGGAGGGTGAAAGTAGTTACAGGTAACAAACAATGGGCAAGCCAACAGGTTTCAAAGAGATCGAACGCCAGGATCGCACCTATGCGCCGGTGGCGGATCGCATCACCCACTTCCACGAGTTCGTCATCCCGCTGAGCGAGGAGCAGCTCAGCGCCCAGGGCGCGCGCTGCATGGACTGCGGCATTCCCTTCTGTCACCAGGGCTGCCCGGTGAACAACATCATCCCGGACTGGAACGACCTGGTGTACCGCGGTCAGTGGCGCGAGGCCATCGAGGTGCTGCATTCGACCAACAACTTCCCCGAGGTGACCGGCCGCATCTGCCCGGCGCCCTGCCAGGAGTCGTGCACCCTCAACCTCACCGACGAGCCGGTGACCATCAAGACCATCGAATGCGCCATCGTGGACAAGGCCTGGGAAGAGGGCTGGATCAAGCCCCAGGTGGCGGCGCACAAGACCGGCAAGCGGGTCGCCGTGGTCGGCTCCGGCCCGGCCGGCCTGGCCGCGGCGCAACAGCTCGCGCGCGCGGGTCACAGCGTGGTGGTGTACGAGCGCCAGGACCGCATCGGCGGCCTGCTGCGATACGGCATCCCCGATTTCAAGCTGGACAAGAAGCTGCTCGACCGTCGGGTGGCGCAGATGCGCGCCGAGGGCGTGGAATTCCACATCAACACCCATATCGGGGTGGATATCCCGGCGCGCCAGCTGGTGGACGAGTTCGACGCGGTGCTGCTCACCGGCGGCTCGGAGCAGCCGCGCGACCTGCCGGTCCCCGGGCGTGATCTGGAGGGCGTGCATTTCGCCATGGACTTCCTGCGCGCCAACAGCAAGGTGGTGCAGGGCGTGCCCGGCGCTGAAAAGGATCTGATCAGCGCCAGGGACAAGCACGTGGTGGTCATCGGCGGCGGCGACACCGGCTCCGACTGCATCGGCACCTCCAACCGCCACGGCGCCGCCTCGGTGACCCAGATCGAGATCCTGGACAGGCCGCCGGAGAAAGAGGACAAGGGCCTCACCTGGCCCGACTGGCCGAACAAGCTGCGCACCTCCACCTCGCAGGAAGAGGGCTGCGAGCGCATGTGGAACGTGCTGACCAAGGAATTCCTCGACGACGGCAACGGCCATGTGCGCGCCCTGCGCTGCGTGCTGGTGCGCTGGGACAAGGACGAACAGGGGCGCTGGCAGATGTCCGAGGTCGAGGGCTCCGAGTTCGAGCTCAAGGCCGACCTGGTGACCCTGGCCATGGGCTTCGTCCACCCGGTGCACGAGGGCATGATCGAGGAACTGGGCGTGGCGCTGGACGCGCGCGGCAACGTCGCCGGCAGCACCGAGGGCCGCCGCGCCTATCACACCTCCATCGACGGCGTGTTCGCCGCCGGTGACATGCGCCGCGGCCAGTCGCTGGTGGTCTGGGCCATCCGCGAAGGCCGTCAGGCCGCGCGCGCGGTGGACGAATACCTGATGGGCAGCTCCGACCTGCCGCGCTGACTACTTCTCAAACCACAAAGGGCACGAAGAACACGAAGGGATAAATGCAACAGCGGGTAGCCTGATGAGATGGAGTGAAACGGAATCCAGGAGAAACCTCCCCGGATTTCGCCCTGCGGCCTCCATCCGGGCTACTTGGCTGGGGCAATGATCTGCAGCCTGGGTTATCGTTTGATGAAAAGCCTTTGTGCTCTTTGTGTTCTTCGTGGTGAAAAATAGATGACTGAACTGAAAAACGACCGTTTCCTGCGCGCCCTGCTGCGCGAGCCCGTCGATACGACGCCTGTCTGGATGATGCGCCAGGCGGGGCGTTATCTGCCGGAATACCGCGCCACGCGCGCCAAGGCCGGCAGCTTTCTCGATCTGTGCAAGAACCCCGAGCTGGCCTGCGAGGTCACCATCCAGCCGTTGGAGCGCTTCCCCCTGGACGCGGCCATCCTGTTCTCCGACATCCTCACCATCCCCGACGCCATGGGCCTGGGCCTGTACTTCGGCGAGGGCGAGGGGCCGAAGTTCGAGCGCCCGGTACGCGACAAGGCGGCAATCGACGCCCTCGGCGTGCCGGACATGGAGGACGACCTGGGCTATGTCATGGACGCGGTGCGCACCATCCGCCGCGAACTGGACGGCCGGGTGCCGCTGATCGGATTCTCCGGCAGCCCCTGGACGCTCGCCACCTACATGGTCGAGGGCGGCAGCACCAAGAACTTCGCCCTGTCCAAGGGCATGATGTTCGACGCCCCCGAGCTGATGCACGCCCTGCTGGGCAAGCTGGCCGACGCGGTCACCGCCTACCTCAACGCCCAGGTGGCCGCCGGCGCCCAGGCCCTGATGATCTTCGACACCTGGGGCGGGGTGCTCACCACGGCCGATTACCGCGACTTCTCGCTGGCCTACATGCAGCGCATCGTCGAGGGTCTGACCCGTGAATCCGAAGGCCGCAAGGTGCCGGTCATCCTGTTCACCAAGGGGGGCAGCGGCTGGCTGGAGATGATGGCCGACACCGGCGCCGACGCCCTGGGCCTGGACTGGACCATCGACATCGGCGAGGCCCGCCGTCGGGTCGGCGAGCGGGTCGCCCTGCAGGGCAACCTCGACCCCTGCACCCTGTACGCCTCGCCGGACTCCATCCGCCGCGCCGTGGGCCGCATCCTCGAAAGCTACGGCAAGGGCTCCGGTCATGTGTTCAACCTCGGTCACGGCATCCACCCCGAGATCCCGGTCGAGCATGCCGCCGCCATGGTCGAGGCGGTGCATGGGCTGAGTCGGCAGTATCACGATTAAGACGATAACAGGGCGGTGTATGGTGGGACAAATGAACATACCGCTAGTCGTCTCACAAGTCGGGCAGTATTTGGCGGCAGGTAATCTGGCGGCGGCCAAGGACATGCTTGTTCAGGCTATGCAACAGGCCCCCGGTCATCCCGATCTTCTTCACTTGGCGGGACATGTACAACTTGCTCAAGGTGATGTGGATGGAGGCATATCCCGGATAGAACGGGCGATAGCACGTTTCCCCAAGGCCCCGACGTATCACTACAATCTTGGCCTTGCCTTGGCTATGAAGCAAGATTATGACCGGGCACGAAAGGCGTTTCAGCAGGCGATACGGCTCGGCCTACAGGGTAGGGATGTCTTGGATAATCTTGCGATATGTCAGCAACAGTTGGGTAGCTTGAAGGAGGCCAAGGCGGTTTTTCAGAATGTGGCCAAGCAGTATCCCAACGATGCCAAGTCATGGCTTAATCTGGCCAAGATAAATCTGGAGTTAGCGGATGGTGATGGCGCGCGAGAGGCGTTGACAAAGGCTGAGGGTTTGGCAGGCGATGTGGTGGAGCATTGGCGAGATATCGCTTCTTTGAACCTTTCCCTGGCCTTGTTGGTAGAAGCGGATAAGGCAATAAGTAGAGCACTGGAGTTGGCGCCGTCCAATGGCGAGTTATGGTATCTGAGGGGAAGGATTCATCAGGGGCGTGGTCGGTTTTCTCGAGCCGTTGCGGCATATGACAAGTCAGAATCGATGGGGTATGACCTGCATCGGGCGCGGCTGACGAAGGCGCAGGTGCTGATCACGACCGGCCACGCTGATGAGGGGCTCGACCTGTTGGACTGTTTAGTCTCCGATGATATGCGGCCAGACGCACTGCTGGCTGTTGCCGAGCTATATTCTCTTGTTGGCGATTTTCAAAAAGAGGGTGACTGTTTACGTAGAATCCTGGAAAAGGATCCGGATAACATCGGGGCCCGGGTGGCCATGGTCTCTGCTCCGGGGCGTAAGCTGGATGAGCAAGGCGTCGCGTTCATGGTGCGCCATATCGATAGGAACATGATCCCGCGCGATGACAGATGCGCCATGGGGTTTGCGTTAGGCAACCATTTCCGGTCTGTGGGTCAGCATGACAAGGCCTTTCGCTATTTCAGGAAAGCCAATCGACTCAAGGGCTATGTCTGGGATCGTTCCGCCTACAGTCAGTGGGTGCGGCAGACGATCCAGGTGTACACTCCCGCCTTTTTTGAAGGACGGCGAGATTGGGGGAATGATAGCAGCTTTCCGGTGTTGATCGTCGGCATGCCCAGGTCGGGAACGACACTGCTCGAGCAGATTCTGTCCTGTCATACGAAGATATTTGGCGCGGGAGAGCTGGGGAGCGTCACTGCACTAGCCAGCTCGGATATGTACAAGGCGCCACCTGTAGATGAATCGGCGGAGTCCGTGGAGCATCTGGACAAGGAAGCGGTGTCCGAATTGGCGCGCAATTATACGTCTTGTGTTGAGCGAGTGGCTTGTGAAGGCGTTGATTTCGTCACCAATAAATTACCACATAATTTTCAGCAGTTAGGCCTTTTTTCGCTGCTGTTTCCCAGGGCGCCAGTAATCCATGTTCGGCGTGATCCCCGGGACAATCTGTTGTCAATCTACTTTCAGGATTTTGGCAGCTATCATCCTTACGCTTACGACCTGAAGAATTTGGCTATCCAGTACTGGGAGCAGGAGCGACTGATGCGCCATTGGAAGTCGGTGTTGCCCAATCCGATATTTACCCTCAACTACGAGGAACTGGTAACCGATTTCAGTGGCACGCTTCAACGCCTGGCAGATTTTCTGGGCATCGTGGTGGAGGATGCGATGGGGCGCTTCTACGAACGAGATCGCCAGGTTCAGACCGTGAGTAAATGGCAGGTTCGCCAGAAACTTTATACAACTTCCATAGCACGCTGGAAGCCATACAGGAAGCACCTTGGCCCGCTGTTTAGCGCCCTGCGCGAGTTTGCGCTGGCCGGCGTCGAGGATGAATATGGACTCTTCGGCATGTGAAGCTGGCAGAAGGGCGCCCAGGCCGGTGCTGTCCTAGATGTAATACACGGACTTGGTCATCAGTTTCGAACTGAACCGCATCGCGGCCCTGACCGGCCCGGGCAGCTCGGCGCCGCCCTGGGCCTTTGCCTTGCGGCCGTGCTCCGCCTCGTCGATCTTCATCTGCTGCAGAATGGCCCGGGAGCGTCGGTCCTCGGCCGGGATCTGGTCGAGGTGGGACTGCAGGTGGCGTTCGACCTGCCGCTCGGTCTCGGCCACGAAGCCCAGGCTCCATTTGTCGCCGATCACCCCGGCCGTGGCGCCGATGGCAAACGAGCCGGCATACCACAGCGGGTTGAGCAGGCTCAGGCGGCCGCCCAGTTCTTCCACCCGTTGTTCGCACCAGGCCAGGTGGTCGTTCTCCTCGTCGGCCGACTGCTCCATGGCGTCGCGCGTGGCGGGGTCGCGCGCGGTCAGCGCCTGGCCCTGGTACAGGGCCTGGGCGCAGACCTCGCCGGTATGGTCGATGCGCATCAGGCGCCCGATGTGATCGCGCTGGCGCTCGTCCAGATCGGCCTCCTCGATGCCCTCGGCGGGATTGGGCCGGCCGGTGGTCTTGGGCTGGCCGAACAGCGTGCGCAGGGCCTGGTCGAGGCCCAGCAGCAGGGTGTCGGCGGTGGAATAGTGTCGTGTGCTCATATTCGTATTGTATCCCCTCCCCTGCTTGTGAGGGAGTGTGGGGGTGAACTGGCTCAGACTTTGGTGATGAGACTGCGCGCCAATAGTTCCACCGGGTGCAGCACCTCGATCTCCAGCCCCTGGGCCAGGGCGCCCTCGGCCAGGTGCAGGGCGCAGCCGATATTCGTGGTCAGCAGATAGCGTGGCCGTAGTGCCAGCAGCGCCTCCAGCAGGGGCTGGCGCAGGCGCTCGGCCTGTTCGCGCTGGCTCAGGAGATGGGTGCCGCCCGCGCCGCAGCAGTCCCCGGGGCTGCCGATGCGAGTGGGGGATGCGCCCGGCAGCCCCGGGGAC
>JALVTT010000143.1 GCA_027024025.1 Sedimenticola sp. | reverse complement strand
TGGCTGATCGGCGACGATACCGCCGATCAGCCAGGTGCGCTCCAACGGTACCGCAAGCCGTTCGCTGGCCGCTTGGAGCAGGCCGGGGGCGGGCTTGCGGCAGTCGCAGCCGGCATCCGGGGCGTGCGGGCAGAGGAACAGGCCGTCGAGATGGGCGCCGACCCGGATCAGCAACTGCTGCAGACGGCCGTGGATGGCGTCCAGGCCGTCCATGTCCAGGCGCCCGTCGGCCAGCTCGGGCCGGTTACCGGCGAGCGCGACCCGCCAGCCGGCGTGGTTGAGGCGGGCGATGGCCTCCAGGCTGCCGGGGATGGGCTGCAGTTGATCGGGCTGAAGCAGCCCGCCCTCGACGATCTCGTTGATTACCCCGTCGCGTCCCAGAATGATCAGCTGAGCCATGGTCTCAGTCCATGTCCCGGAATTCGGAGACCCGGATGCGGCCGTTCACCATGCGCGACTCGCGCTGCATCAGCCGGTCCATCTTCTTCCAGAAGGCCTGTTTCAGATCGAAATCGGCGGCGATGCCGGTGCCCATGAGCAGGATCAGCAGATCCGCGACCTCTTCCGATAGTGATTCCTTACTTTTACCCTTGCTCACGCAGCTCGAGATCTCGCCCAGTTCCTCGGCCATCAGGGCCACGCGGTAGGTCAGCTCCTCGCCGCCGGTGTTGCGGAAATCGTGCTTGTCATGGAAGGCCTGCACGGCCGCCAGCATGGCGTCCCAGGAATCCGGGTTGGGGTGTGTGTCGCTCATGTGCGGTTCACCTGCAGCAAGGAGACATCGGCCACCTGCAGGAACAGGGCCTGCAGACGCGCCAGCAGGGCCAGGCGGTTGCCGCGCAGGGCCGGGTCGTCGGCCATGACCATGACCTCGTCGAAGAAGCGGTCCACCGGTTCGCGCAGGCCCGCCAGGGCCTTGAGCACGCCGGTGTAATCCCCCTGCTCGAGCAGCGGTTTCACCGTCTTTTCCAGGTGCTCGACATGGCCCCACAGTTCCGACTCGGGCACGCCCTCGAACAGCCGTGGATAGACCTGCTCGGGGACCGGCTCCCCGGCCTTTTTCAGGATGTTGCCGATCCGCTTGTTGGCCGCGGCCAGGGCCTCGGCCTCCGGCAGGGCGCGGAAACCGGCCACGGCCTCGATGCGCCGCGCGAAATCGGGCAGGGTGCGCGGCCGCACCGCGGCCACGGCATCGAACAGATCGCCGGCCACGCCCTGATCGGCATACAGCCCGCGCAGGCGTTCCAGCATGAAGCGCCGGACCTGCTCCACCACGTCCGCCTGGCTGATATGGCTGCCGAGCTGTTCACGGGCCTGCTCCAGCAGTTCCGACAGGTCGATAGAGAGTGAGTGTTCACTCATGATGCGCAGGGCGCCCAGCGCGGCACGCCGCAGGGCGAAGGGATCCTTGTCGCCGGTGGGCTTGAGGCCGATGCCGAAGATACCGACCAGGGTGTCGATGCGCTCGGCCAGGGCGATGGCGATGCCGGTCGGGGTCTGCGGCAGGCGGTCGCCGGAGAAACGCGGCATGTAGAACTCGTCCAGGGCCTGGGCGACCTCCGGATCCTCGCCGTCGCGCGCGGCCTGGTAGCGGCCCATGATGCCCTGCATGCTGGGGAATTCGCCGACCATCTCGGTCATCAGGTCGCAGCGGCTCAGTTCCCCGGCGCGGCGCGTCCGTTCCACATCGGCCCCGGTCTGTTGCGCGATCCACACGGCCAGAGCCGCCACGCGCTGGGATTTGTCGTACATCGAGCCCAGATCCTTCTGGAACACGACCTCCCTGAGGGCCTCGATGTGATCGGCCAGACGCCGCTTGCCGTCCTGTTCCCAGAAGAACATGGCATCCGCCAGGCGCGGCCGCACCACCCGTTCGTTACCGGCGCGGATCACCTCCGGGTCGCGGCTCTCGATGTTGGCGATGGTAATGAAGTGGTTCATCAGCCGGCCTTCGGCGTCAAACACCGGGAAGTATTTCTGATTGCTTTTCATGGTAGTGACCAGGGCCTCGTGCGGCACCTCGAGGAATCGCGCCTCGAAGCTGCCCGCCACCGGCACCGGCCATTCATTGAGCGCGGTCACCTCGTCCAGCAGGGCCTCGTCCAGATCCGCCACTCCGCCGAGCTTGCGCGCGGTGGCCTCCACCTGCGAGCGGATGCGCGCCCGCCGGTCGTCGAAGTAAGCGACCACTTTGCCGACATTCTCGAGCACCGCCGCATAGTCCGCCGGATCGTAGAGGGTGATGCCCTGGGGGTGATGGAAGCGGTGGCCACGGGTGACGCGGTCCGCGCGGGCCTCCAGCAGCTCGCACTCGACGATCTCGTCGCCGTGCAGGAACACCAGCCAGTGCACCGGGCGCACGAACTGGGCGTCCGAATCGCCCCAGCGCATGCGCTTGGGGATGGGCAGACGGTTGAGGGCCTGCTCGGCGATCCCGGGCAGCAGCGCGCTCGCGGCCTGCCCCGGCTGGTGCATCCGAAACACCAGCCATTCGCCCTTTTCGGTCTGCTGGCGTTGCAGCTGGTCCACCGTGGTGCCGCAGGAGCGGGCGAAGCCCTCGGCCGCCCTGGTCGGATTGCCCTCGGCGTCGAAGGCGGCCTGCACCGCGGGGCCGCGCCGCTCCACGTCGCGGTCGGGCTGGTGCCTGGCCAGATCCTTGACCAGCACCGCCAGCCGGCGCGGGCTGGCGTAGCCGATCACCTCGCCATGCGCAAGCTGGGCGGCCTCCAGGCCGGCCACGAATTCCCGGGTCAGGGCGTCGGAGAGTCGCTTGAGGGCGACCGGAGGCAGTTCCTCGGTACCCAGTTCGAACAGCAGATCGGCACCGTCAGCCATTGGCCACCTCTTTGGATTGGTCTTTCAGCATGGGGAAGCCCAGTTTCTCGCGCGCCTCGTAATAGGCCTGGGCCACCGCGCGCGCCAGGGTGCGCACGCGCAGGATGTAGCGCTGGCGCTCGGTGACCGAGATGGCGTGCCGCGCGTCCAGCAGGTTGAAGGCGTGCGAGGCCTTAAGCACCTGTTCATAGGCCGGCAGCGGCAGGCCCAGTCCGATCAGGCGCTCGGAGTCCTTCTCGCACTGGTCGAACAGACCGAACAGAAAGTCCACGTCGGCGTGCTCGAAGTTGTAGGCCGACTGCTCGACCTCGTTCTGGTGGAACACATCGCCGTAGGTGACCGGGCCCTGGGGACCCTGGGTCCAGACCAGGTCGAACACCGATTCCACGCCCTGCAGGTACATTGCGATGCGCTCCAGGCCGTAGGTGATCTCGCCGGTGACCGGCCGGCACTCCAGGCCGCCCACCTGCTGGAAGTAGGTGAACTGGGTGACCTCCATGCCGTTCAGCCAGACCTCCCAGCCCAGGCCCCAGGCGCCCAGGGTGGGCGATTCCCAGTTGTCCTCGACGAAGCGGATGTCGTGTACCAGCGGGTCGATGCCCAGCATCTCCAGCGAGCCCAGGTACAGATCCTGGATGTCTGCCGGCGAGGGCTTCATCACCACCTGGAACTGGTAATAGTGCTGCAGGCGGTTGGGGTTCTCGCCGTAGCGACCATCAGTGGGGCGGCGCGAGGGCTGCACATAGGCGGCGTTCCAGGGCTCGGGCCCGATGGAGCGCAGAAAGGTCGCGGTGTGAAAGGTGCCCGCGCCCATCTCCATGTCGTAGGGCTGCAGGATGACGCAGCCCTGCCCGGCCCAGTACTGCTGCAGGGCGAAGATCAGGCCCTGAAATGTCGATACATCGGTACCTTGGCTCATGCGATGCGGATCTCTTGGTGATTCGGGCGGCGCCGCCTACCCGGTAAAAGAGAGGGATTATACAGCCTGCCGGCGGGGATTGACCTTATACTGTGCACAGTCACCACCACGGCTTGGATTGGCATCTCCATGAGCAGACAACGCAAGGCACTGGCCCTGATTTCCGGGGGCCTGGATTCGCTGCTGGCGGCGAAGGTGATCCAGGAACAGGGCATCCACGTCGAGGGCGTCAACTTCTTCACCGGCTTCTGTGTCGAGGGGCACACCCATGCCATCCGCAGGAAGGACCGCGCCAAACCCAAGCGCAACAACGCCCTGTGGGTCGCCGAGCAGCTGGGCATCAAGCTGCACATCATCGACATCATCGAGGAATACAAGCAGGTGGTGTTCAACCCCAAATACGGCTACGGCGCCCATCTGAACCCCTGCCTGGACTGCAAGATCTTCATGGTGCGCAAGGCGGCCGAGTGGATCGAGGCCCATGATTTCGATTTCGTCATCACCGGCGAGGTGGTCGGACAGCGGCCCAAGTCGCAGCGCAAGGACACCATGCCCGTGGTGCAGCGCGACTCCGGCATCGGCGACCGCCTGCTGCGTCCGCTGTGCGCCAGGAATCTGCCCCCCACCCTGCCCGAGCGCGAGGGCTGGGTGGACCGCGAAAAGCTGTATGACTTCTCGGGACGCGGGCGCAAGCCGCAGATGGCCCTGGCCAGGCAGTTCGGTTTCACCGACTATGCCCAGCCGGCCGGCGGCTGCTGCTTCCTCACCGATGAACAGTATTCGGTCAAGCTGGCCGACCTGTGGCAGGCGCGCGGGCGGCGCGAGTACGAGCTGGACGACATCATGCTGCTCAAGGTCGGCCGGCATATCCGGCCCGCCCCGCATTTCAAGCTGATCGTGGCGCGCGAGGAGGGCGAGGGCAATTTCCTGCAGGGCTATCGCAGGCAGTATCCCCATCTGCGCACCATCAGCCACGGCGGGCCGCTGACCCTGATCGACGGCGAGGTCTCGCCCGAGGAGCTGGAGCTGGCGGCGCGTATCGTGGCGCGCTACAGCCAGGGCAAGCAGGCCGAGCGGGTGGAGCTCGAATACACCGACACCGAGGGCCGGGTCCAGCCGCTCTCGGTCCGGCCGCTGGCCGCGCACGAGATCCCGCGCGACTGGATACTGTAAACATTTCCCACGTTTGCTATGCTTCGGGCATGAACGATCCTGTCGGACAGATGCCCAAGGCCGTGATCGCGGCCCTCGGTGTCGG
>JALVTT010000142.1 GCA_027024025.1 Sedimenticola sp. | reverse complement strand
GTCATTCTGCGTCTGCACGGCGGTGCGGTCGAGGTGGATTTCAGCGGCACGGCGGCGCAGGTCGTGGGCAATGTGAACTGCCCGCTGGCGGTGGCCGCGGCCGCGGTGCTGTATGTGTTCCGCTGCCTGATGCCGCCCCAGACCCCGGCCTGCGCCGGGGCCTTCCGCCCGATCCGCATCCACGCGCCCGA
Source organism: Sedimenticola sp. (assembly GCA_027024025.1). Lineage (GTDB taxonomy): Bacteria > Pseudomonadota > Gammaproteobacteria > Chromatiales > Chromatiaceae > MONJU. Next base: position 22,900 of record JALVTT010000142.1, on the reverse strand, counting down.
GGGCAGTCTGCTCAACGCGCGCCGCCCGGCGGCGGTGGCGGCCGGCAATGTGGAGACCAGCACCCGGGTGGTGGACGTGCTGCTGGGGGCGCTGGCCCGCGCCATGCCGGAGGTTATCCCGGCGGCCAGCCAGGGCAGCATGAACAACCTGGCCATGGGCGCGGACGGCGCGTCGGGCTGGAGCTATTACGAGACCCTGGGCGGCGGCATGGGCGCGCACGCCGCCGGCCCGGGCCTGGACGCGGTACAGACCCACATGACCAATACCCTCAACACCCCGGTCGAGATCCTCGAGACCCAGTATCCCCTGCGGGTGCGCCGTTATGCCGTCCGGCGCGGCAGCGGCGGTGCCGGTCTGCATCGCGGCGGGGACGGCCTGGTGCGTGAGTTCGAGTTCCTGGCCCCGGCGCGTTTCACCCTGCTGAGCGAGCGCCGGCGTCATGCCCCCTGGGGCCTGGCGGGCGGTGGCGCGGGCGAGCCGGGACGCAACCGCCTGAACGGGCGGTCGCTGCCGGGCAAGTGCGAGGGCCGGGCCCAGGCCGGCGATCGCCTGACCATCGAGACCCCGGGCGGCGGCGCCTGGGGCACGCCGGAGGGGAGCTGAAACGATGTGCGGACTCTGTGGTGAACTGAGATTCGACGGCCAGGCGGCCTCTCCCGATGCGCTGGCGCGCATGCTGCCGGCGCTGGCGCGGCGCGGCCCGGACGACGAGGGCCGCTGGTCCGATGGCGCGGTGGCCCTGGGGCACCGGCGCCTGTCCATCATCGACCTGTCGGCGCGTTCCCACCAGCCCATGCGCGACGGCGAGCTGACGCTGGTGTTCAACGGCGCCATCTACAACTACCGCGAGCTGCGCCGCGAGCTGCGCTCGCGCGGCCACCGTTTCGTCTCCGAGGGCGATACCGAGGTCATCCTCAAGGCCTACCGGGAGTGGGGCGAGGATTGCCCGGCGCGCCTGCACGGCATGTTCGCCTTCGCCATCTGGGACGGCGCCCGGCGGCGCCTGTTCGCGGCGCGCGATCGTTTTGGCATCAAACCCTTCTATTACGCACAGGGGGCGGGCTGGCTGCGTTTCGCCTCCAACACCCGGGCCCTGCTGGACGCCGGCGGAGTGGATACCCGCATCGACCCGGTCGGCCTGCATTTCCAGTACAGCCTGCACGCGGTCATTCCCGCGCCGACCACCATCCTGCGCGGTATCCGCAAGCTGGAGCCCGCGCACAGCATGACGGTCGGCCTGGACGGACGGATGGAGAAACGCCGCTACTGGGATCTGGACGCGCGCCGCGGGGACCTGGCGCTGGACGAGGATCAGTGGGTGGAGCTGATCCATGAGCGCCTGCTGGCCGCGGTCAGGCGGCGCAACGAGGTGGCCGATGTGCCGGTCGGCGTGCTGCTCTCCGGCGGCCTGGATTCCAGCCTGCTGGTGGCCCTGCTGGACGAGATCGGGGTCGAGGGCTTTCATACCTTCTCGGTGGGCTTCGAGGACCAGCCGGAGGAGAAGGGCAGCGAGTTCGAGTATTCCGACCAGGTCGTCGAACGCTTCCATCCCGTCCACCACAAGTTTCTGGTGCCCAACGAGGAGGTGCTCAAGCGCCTGCCCGAGGCGGTGGACGCGATGGCCGAGCCCATGTTCGGCCAGGACGCGGTGGCCTTCTACCTTCTGTCGGAGCAGGTCTCGAAGCACATCAAGGTGGTGCAGTCGGGGCAGGGCGCGGACGAGGTCTTCGGTGGCTATTTCTGGTATCCGCGCATGGCCGCGGAGACCGGGGGCACGCGCCTGGAACGCTTCCGCAGGCACTATTTCGACCGCGACCACGAGGAGATGCTGCGCATGCTGGCGCCCGCCTACCAGGGCGGGGATCACACCGGGCGCTACATCGAGGCGCGGTTGCGGGACGGCCTGAGCGATGACTTCATGGATGCCGTGCTGAAGCTGGATGTTACCACCCTGATCGTGGATGACCCGGTCAAGCGGGTGGACAATATGACCATGGCCTGGGGTCTGGAGGCGCGGGTGCCCTTTCTCGATCACGAGCTGGTGGAGGCCGCGGCCCGCTGCCCGGCGGAGATCAAACTGCGCTCCGACGGCAAGCACCTGCTCAAGCGGATCGCGCGCGGCCGGGTGCCGGACGCGGTGATCGACCGGCCCAAGGGTTACTTCCCCATGCCGGCATTGAAATATGTGCGCGGCGAGTTCCTCGAATTCATGCGCGACATCCTCAACTCCCGGGCCTGCCGCGAGCGGGGGCTGTTCCAGCGCGACTACGTGGAGAGGCTGCTGGACGCGCCCGAGATGCATCACACCCGCATCATGGGCAGCAAGCTGTGGCACCTGGCCCTGCTGGAGTTCTGGCTGCAGCGGCACGGGATCTGAGCCGGACGGGCGGCGCTATATCCGCAGCAAGCCACGGTTTTTCGGGGGCGGCGTGGCGGTTAACATGCCCTTGAAATCGCGCAGCGCCACCCCCAGATGGTGGATGTTTTCTCACAGGCAAGAGGTGTTCCTGCAATGGACGTACTGGACCGGATCAAGCAACAGGTGGAGTCCAACCCCATCATCATCTACATGAAGGGGACCCCGCAGTTCCCGCAGTGCGGCTTTTCCTCGCGCGCCGCGGCGGCCTTGCAGGACTGCGGTGAGAAATTCGCCTATGTCAACGTGCTGGCCGACCCCGAGATCTTCGAGAACCTGCCGCGCTTTGCCGACTGGCCGACCTTCCCGCAGGTCTATATCAACGGCGAGCTGATCGGCGGCTGCGACATCACCCTGGAGATGCACGCCAGCGGCGATCTGCAGAAGATGGTCAAGGAGGCCGCCAAGAACTGGCCCAGCGAGGGCGGGGAAGAGGAGTAGTTCCGGGGCCGGGCGCCGGCCTTCAGGCCTCCTCCTTCGGGGCCTCCTTCCAGGGCTGCGGCGCGCCCAGGGTCTGCCACTGGTTGACGATGTGGCAGAACAGCTCGGCGGTCTTCTGCGTGTCGTACAGCGCCCCGTGGGCCTGGGCCGCGTCCCATTCGATGCCCGCCGCCATCACCGAACGCGCCAGCACGGTCTGCCCCAGGGCCATGCCGGCCAGGGTCACGGTGTCGAAGGTGCTGAACGGGTGGAAGGGGTTGCGCTTGTAGTTGCAGCGCGCCACCGCCGCATTGAGAAAGGCCAGGTCGAAAAAGGCGTTGTGTCCCACCAGGATGGCGCGCTTGCAGCCGCTGGCCTTGACCGCGGCGCGGATCGGCGCGAACAGACTGACCAGGGCCTCCTTCTCCGGCTTGGCCATGCGCAGGGGGTTGTAGGGATCGATGCCGGTGAAGGCCAGGGCCTTGGGGTCCAGGCGCGCGCCCTCGAACGGGATCACATGCTCGAAGAAGGACTCCGCCGGGTGGATCAGTCCCGCCTCGTCCATGCGCAGGGTCACCGCCGCGATCTCCAGCAGGGCGTCGGTGGCCGCGTCGAAGCCTCCGGTCTCCACGTCCACCACCACCGGCAGATAGCCGCGGAAGCGCTCGCGCATCATCGGGTTGTACTGCGTGTCTTCCATGGGACGCAGGATAAAGCATTCGCGCTCGAAACTCCGGCTTAGCAGCAACTGTGTTTTCGAAGTCGGCTAATCGGCCTGGAGAACGCGATAAGGCTCACCACTTCGAAACACTGCGTTGATGATGGTCGGCAGCTTGCGCATGGCAGCGACCAGGGCGACTAGCCGACTTCGAAAACACAGTTGCCGCTAAATGATCGATAAGCTAGCTTCACGGGCATTCTCTCGGTCCCATGCTATCCACACCATCCCTCGCAGGTGAAGCCCAAGGGCCAAGAAAATCTAGGTTATAGCTGGAAAATCAATGAAGTACCCCATCAATAAGCCAATCTGGCTAGCCCGTCTTCTAGGTCATCTGTTAGTAGCAGCTGGATTAACCATCGGATCCCTAGGTCCAGATCACCTATTTGCCCACCTGTACCCCAATTACCAGGTCGCATTATCCCCCAAGACCATCGCCGCGGTCTGGCTGGCCGCTTTTCTGGCCCTGTCGGCGCGGCGGCTCACGGCGGTCCATGTCCTGCTGGTGTTTTTCGCTGTGCTACAGCTGGCGCAGTTCTGGCATTTCGTGTACTTCGGGACCCTGATCTCGCCCCAGGAGGTGGGGCTGGTGAGCAGCGAGATGGACGAGATCACCCTGTCGCTGCTGGGCATCTGGAAGGCCCTGCTCGCGCCGCTGGGGCTGGTGCTGGCCAGCTATGCGCTGCTGTGGTGGATCGTGGGTCGCATGGAGGATTACCGGGTGCGCATCCCTCTGGGACCGACCCTGCTGGTACTACTGCTGGGCGTGGTACTGCCAGTCAAGGCCTGGCACAGCACCGGCTCGCAGGTCTTCTATCCCAACCCCCGGCATTATGCAATCAAGAACACCCTGTACGCGGTGGCCTGGTTCCTAGGCAAGGAGGTGCCGCGCCGGCTCAGTGGACAACACGCCGCTCTGCACTTTCAGCCCTATCGACTCGAAGCGATCGCCTCGGCCCTGCCGGCCAATATCGTATTGGTGATGGGCGAGAGCCTGAACCCGAACCACATGGGGCTATTTGGCTACACGCGCAATACCACCCCGCATTTCAGCGCGCTTAAGGGCAAGCCGGGTTTCTATTACCGCAAGATCTATTCGGGCGGGGTCTCGACCAAGGTCTCGGTGCCGTCCTTCTTCAATCTCAAGCGCGAGCCGCGGAATGTGCAGGTCATGTACCGGGGCGACGCCAACCTGTTCAAGCTGGCCAAATCACGCGGCATGCAGACCTGGTTCCTGTCCACCCAGAACGGCAACCTGGCGACCTATGCCGATGGCGGCGCGGTGGATCATTTCGAATCGCGCGAGGATCATCTCGACGAGATAGAGAAGCGCAAGGATCTGGTGCTGCTGGATCTGCTCAAACAGGTCGATTTCAGCCGGCCCAACTTCGTGGTGCTGCACGAGCGTGGCTCGCATTCGCCCTATGAGCGCTATCACACCGACGACTTCCGCGTCTTTCCCGAGGATGTGGACGATACCGACACCTTCCGCATCAACAGCTATGACAACTCCATCCTGTTCTCGGACCATGTGCACGATCAGATCATCCGCCAGGTAATGGCCCGCAGCACCCTGCCGACCTATTTCATCTTCACCGGCGATCACGGCGAGCTGCTAGGGGACAAGGGGCGCTGGGGGCACTCCGTCCTCGACCTCACGGTTGCCACAGTACCCTTTATCGTATATACCCCCAACGGAAGTCCATCCATGTTGGCGCGCGCCCGGCATTTACCCTATCCCACGCACTTCGAAATGGGCCGCTTCGTCGCCGGCCTGCTCGGCTACCGGGTGATCGATCCAAATGCGGAAGAGGGGGTGTATTACACCAATGGCAAGGACATCGCCGGGAACGGGGGTTATATGCGCCTGCAGTTCGACAAAGCCGGTCGGCTGGTGGACTGGAAGGTGACGCTGCCGTGAATGATTGCAATCAGGACCTACGCATCATCTGGTAACGGCCACCTTTGCACGCAATACCAAGGCGCGACAATCAAACAAGACGCCAGTACCCCAAACCGGAGCCCTTTCGCCGACGGGATTCAGTCGACCAGGTGATAGCGCGCCCCGCAGTAGGGGCACACGGCGTCACCGGTCTTTTCGATCGGCAGATAGACCCGCGGGTGCATGTTCCAGACCGCCTCGCCGGGACGCGGACAGCTCAACGGCAACTCGTCGCGTCTGACCTGGATCACGGTGCGTACACCTTCTTTTCTTGCGCTCTCGCTCATGGATTTCCTCGTCAGACCAGGGTCAGCCAGTGCCGGTGCTCGGGGCTGCGCCCGTGCACCACATCGAAATACCGGCTCTGCAGCTGTTCGGTGACCGGACCGCGCCCGCCGGCGCCGATCACCCGGTCGTCGACCTCGCGGATGGGGGTGACCTCGGCCGCGGTGCCGGTAAAGAAGGCCTCGTCGGCGATATAGACCTCGTCCCGGGTGATGCGCTTTTCCACCACCTCGTAACCGGCCTCCCGGGCCAGCTGGATCACGGTGCGGCGGGTGATGCCGTCCAGCGCCGAGGTCAGGTCGGGGGTGTAGATCACCCCGTCGCGCACGATGAAGATATTCTCGCCCGAGCCCTCCATGACAAAGCCGTTCACATCCAGCAGCAGGGCCTCGTCATAGCCGCAGCTCAGCGCCTCCTGCAGCGCCAGCATGGAATTCATGTAGTTGCCATTGGCCTTGGCCCGGCACATGGTCACATTGACATGGTGGCGGGTGAAGGAGGAGACCCGGATGCGGATGCCGTTCTTCATATTGTCCTCACCCAGATAGGCGCCCCACTCCCAGGCCGCCACCATGGTGTGCACCCGCAGATTGTCCGCGCGCAGCCCCATGCCCTCCGAACCATAGAAGCACATGGGGCGGAAATAGGCCGAGTCCAGGCCGTTCTCGCGCACCACCAGCTTGTGGGCCTCGTTGATGGTGTCGGCGTCATACGGCATGGGCATGCCCAGGATGCGGGCCGAATCGAACAGGCGCCGGGTATGCTCCTGCAGCCGGAAGATCGCCGGGCCCGCGTCGGTGTGGTAGGCGCGCACCCCCTCGAACACGCCCATGCCGTAGTGCAGGGTATGGGTCAGGACATGGGTCTTGGCCTCGCGCCATTCGACCAGTTCGCCATCCAGCCAGATGACGCCGTCGCGATCCGCCATGGTTTGCATTGCATACTCCAGGAAACAGCTGATCCGGCCCCCGTGCGGGCCACAAACAACCCGCGCATTGTAACCGCAAAGCGGGCCAGGCACACGGACCGCTCCGGCACGGATCAGCCGGCCCCGAGCAACCGCGCCCAGGTCTCCCGCACCAGGGCCCGCTCCTCGCGCAGGGCGTCCTGCGCCACCCGCGCCGGGGCCTCCTGCAGGGCGGCGCGGTGGATGACCCGACGGTAGGCCTGATAGGCCTCGAACAGGGCATCGGCCAGCCCGGTCTCGATCAGACCGTATTCGCCCAGCCGGGCCAGCAGGCGGGCGTTGTCGGTCCATTCGGTCAGTGCGGGATGCGCGTGCGCCCAGCGCAGCACCGCGTACTGGACCAGGAACTCGATGTCCACCACCCCGCCGCGACCCTGTTTGACATCGAACCACTCGGCATCGCTGCGGTCCAGCGAGGCGGCCATGCGTTCGCGCATCGCGCGCACCTCGGCGCGCAGCTGCGCCGGCTCGCGCGCCCGGCACAGTACCGCATGCCGCACGGCCTCGAAGCGCGCGATCAGCGCCGGGTCGCCGGCCACCGCGCGGGCCCGCACCAGGGCCTGGTGCTCCCAGGTCCAGGCCGCCTGCGCCTGATAGCGCTCGAAGGCGCCCAGGGCGCTGACCAGCAGGCCGGAATCGCCGTTCGGCCGCAGGCGCATGTCCACCTCGTACAGGATGCCCGAGGGGGTGCGCGTGGTGAGCATGTGGATCATGCGCTGCCCCAGGCGCACGAAGAACACATCATTGCCCAGGGGGCGCGGCCCGTCGGTGGTGGCGCTGGCGCGGGTGTTGCCGTGCAGAAACACCATGTCCAGGTCGGAGCCGTATCCCAGCTCGCGCCCGCCCAGCTTGCCGAAGCCGATCACGGCAAAGCCGCGCCGCATGGCCTCGGGCAGCTGGCGCGGCCGGCCGTGACGCGCCGTCAGGTCGCGCCAGGCGCTCTCGTACACCTGGCGCAGGGTCACCTCGGCGATGTCGCTCAGGCGGTCGCTGACCACCGGCAGGGGGAGGGCACCGACCAGGTCGGCGACGGCGACCCGCAGGCGGTTGCCCAGGGCGAACTGGCGCAGCCGCTCCATCTCCTGCTCCAGATCGCCCGGCTCGACCGAGCGCAGCAGCACCGCCAGCTCCTCGGCCAGGGCCTCGCCGCGCGGCGGGTCGTACAGGCGGCGCGGATCGAGCAGCTCGTCCAGCAGCAGCGGCATGCGCGCCAACTGGGTGCCGATCCAGCGGCTCTCGGCCAGCAGGCGCACCAGCTGGGACAGGGCCAGCGGGTTCTCCAGCAGCAGATCCAGATAGGCGGTGCGGCGCACGATGGCCTCCAGCAGCACCAGCACCCGCTGCAGGGCCTGGTCCGGGTGGGTGCTGGCCGCGCAGGCCCGCAGCACCAGGGGCATCAGACGGTCCAGGCGGACCCGCGCGGACGCCGGCAGCAGCCGCACCGCGGCCCCCTGGCGAAAGGCCCGCAGGCGCTGCGCCAGGGCCTCGGGCTGGGCGAAGCCCGCCTCCGCCAGGGCCCCCGCATCGCCCTCCCAGTCCTCGTCCCCGGCCTCGGGCGGCTCGGCCTGCGGGGCCTCGAACACCCGCTCGAAGTGCGACTGCACGCGCCGCCGGTGGTCCTCCAGCGCCACGGCGAAGCCCTCCCAGTCACGGAACCCCATGCTGTGCGCCAGGCGCGCCCGGCCGGTCGGGTCGTCGGGCAACACATGGGTCTGGCGGTCCTGCCAGGCCTGCAGCCGGTTCTCCACGCGGCGCAGAAAGGCATACGCCGCCAGCAGCTCGCGCACCGCGTAGGCCGGCAGCAGACCGCGGTCGCCGAGACGCTCCAGGACCCGGCAGATCGGGCGGATCTGCAGCGCCCGGTCGCGCCCGCCGCGCACCAGCTGGAAGGACTGGCCGATGAACTCGATCTCGCGGATGCCGCCCCGCCCCAGCTTGACGTTGTCCTCCAGGCGCTTGTGCCGCAGCTCACGCTCGATCATGCGCTTCATGCGCCGGATGGATTCGATCACGCCGAAGTCGATATAACGCCGGTAGACGAAGGCGCGGATCATCTGAGTCAGGGCCTCGCGGTCGGCCGGCTCGCCGGTCAGCGGGCGGGCCTTGACCATGGCATAGCGCTCCCAGTCGCGCGCCTGGCCCTGCAGGTACTGCTCCATCGCATCCAGACTGACCACCAGCGGCCCCGAATCGCCGAAGGGGCGCAAACGCATGTCTACGCGGAACACGAAGCCGTCTTCGCGCTGCTCGCCCAGCACACGGATCAGCTGGCGTCCCAGCCGCACGAAGAAGGCCTCGTTCTCCAGCGGCCGGGGGCCGTCGCTGTGGCCGTGCGCCGGGAAGCAGAACACCAGATCGATGTCGGATGACAGATTCAGCTCGCGCGCGCCCAGCTTGCCCATGCCCAGCACCAGCAGCCGCTGGGCGCGGCCCGCCGGGTCGCGCGGCTCGCCGTGGCGCGCCGCCAGCCAGCCATGCAACAGCGCCAGGGCCTGGCGGATACAGACCTCGGCCAGCTCCGACAGCTCGGCCAGGGTCTCGTCCAGCGGCGCCAGATCGGCCAGGTCGCGCCAGATGATGCGCACCATCTCGCGGTTGCGGAAGCGGCGCAGGATCCGCCCCAGCGCGGCCTCGTCGGGACAGTCGCGCAGCCAGCGGCGCAGCTCGCTGTCCAGCTCGTCCAGATCGCGCGCGCGGCCCAGCAGCCCCTGTTCGGCCAGCTCGAAGAACGTTCCGGGGTGGCGCAGGGTCTCGCGCGCCACGAATTCGCTGCCCGCCCACACCCGGCGTCGCTGGCGCGCCAGCGCCGGGTCCAGATCCCGCGCGCCCGGCAGCGCGGCCCAGGCGGCCTCCAGCTTGTCGTCTTGTGTCTGTCGCTCGCTCACACCCCGCCTCCAGACCCCGCATATTAACCCGGGCTAAAGTTTTCGCGCGCCCGGCCGACCGACTGACTGTCTGGTCCTGAGCAGAGCCCCATGCAAGAACAAAAAATCAAACTGCTGCTGCAACAGGCCGGGACCTCCGCCAGCTTCGCCATCGGCGCGGCCTGCGTGAGCCTGGCCGTACTCGGTTGGTATCACCCCACGCCCTGGCTGCTGGCCTGGGCCCTGGGCGTCATCCTGGTATCCCTGGCCCGGCGCGGTTTCCACCGCCGCTTCAGCGCCCGTCCCGGCACGCCGGCCGACCAGGCCCGCTGGCTGGAGCGGCACAAATGGAGTGGCATCCTGTCCGGCATCCTGTGGGGCCTGCTCGCGGCCTTTCCCACCGGGTATCTGCCGCAGGCCCTGCAGATCTATCCCCTGCTGGCGCCCGCCCTGGTGGCCACCGCGGCCATCTCCAGCTATGGCCTGCGCCCCGACCACTACCGCGCCTTCCTGCTCGGCCTGATCGGCGCCCTGCTGGCCGCGCATGGCTGGCGGCACGGCGCTGACGGGGTCGCCATCGACTTCGTGATGTTCGCCATCCTCGGCCTGATGCTGGACATCATGGCACACCGCCACGCCCGGGCCCTGCACCAGGCCATGGACGCGCAGCAGGCGCTGGAGGCGGCCAACCGCCGGCTCACCGAGCAGCACAAGACCATCCAACAGGAAGAGCACATCGCGCGCCATGTGTTCCACCAGCTGACCCTGAGTTCGGATCAAGACATCCCCGGCGTCCATACCTGGAATCAGGCCATGGGCAGCCTGTCGGGCGATCTCATCCAGGCGGCGCTCGCCCCGCAGGGCGATGTATTCCTGTTCCTGGGGGACTTCACCGGACACGGCCTGCCGGCGGCGCTGGGCGCCCTGCCCGCCTCCAGCGTGTTCCGTACCATGGTGCACAAGGGCCTGGACGTGCCGGTGATCGCGCGCGAACTGAACAGCAAGCTCTACACCCTGCTGCCGACCGGCTATTTCTGCTGCGCGGTGCTGATGCGCCTGTCGGCCGACCGGCGCTGCCTGACCCTGTGGAACGGCGGCCTGCCGCCGGTGCTGATCCAGTGCCCCGACGGCACCGGCCTGAAGCAGGTGGCCGCGGACAACCTGCCCCTGGGCGTGGTCGCCGACGCCGACTTCTCGGCCCGCTGCTCGCAATGGTCCCTGGGCCCCGGAGACCGGGTGCTGGCCTACTCGGACGGGCTCACCGAGGCGGAAAACGTCGACGGCGAGATGTGGGGCCGCGAGCGGCTCACCGAACTGCTGCAGGCCGCCCGCCCCGGCGAGGCGGTGCTCGACCGGCTCAAAGAGGAACTGCTGGAATTCACCAACCTGGCGCCGGCCTCGGACGACATCTCGGTGATCGAGGTCCTGGCCGCAGAGACCGCCGCGCGGCAGGCCGTGGCCTGATCCCCAAACCCGGGAGCGCCGGCGTCCCGCCGGCATTCCGGGGTGCCTTGTTCATTCTCCCTGGACGACAGCCTCCCGCGTGAGCGCTTGGGCGATGAACGGAAACAAAAAACCCCGCGCCATCGCTGACGCGGGGTTTCTACTGGGGCGCGGGGCCGGCTTACATCATGCCACCCATGCCGCCCATGCCACCCATGTCCGGGGCCGCAGGGGCCGCGGCCTCGTCCTGCGGCTCGTCGGCCACCATGGCCTCGGTGGTGATCATCAGGCCGGCCACGGAGACGGCGTTCTGCAGCGCGGAACGGGTCACTTTGGTCGGATCCAGGATGCCGGCCTCGACCATGTCCACATATTCGCCGGTGGCGGCGTTGTAGCCGTTGTTGCCCTCGGACTCGGCGACCTTGTTGAGCACCACGGAGGGCTCGTCACCGGCGTTGGCCACGATCTGACGCAGCGGCTCCTCCATGGCGCGCCGGGCGATGCTAATGCCCACGTCCTGATCGGCGTTGTCGCCGCTCAGCTCGTTCAGGGCCTGCTGGGCGCGCACCAGGGCCACGCCACCGCCGGGCACGATGCCTTCCTCGACCGCGGCGCGGGTGGCGTGCAGGGCGTCCTCGACGCGGGCCTTCTTCTCCTTCATCTCCACCTCGGTGGCGGCCCCGACCTTGATCACGGCCACGCCACCGGCCAGCTTGGCCAGGCGCTCCTGCAGCTTCTCGCGGTCGTAGTCGGAGGAGGTCTCCTCCATCTGCGCGCGGATCTGCTCGCAGCGGGCCTTGATGTCGCCCTCGGCGCCGGCGCCGTCGATGATGGTGGTCTCTTCCTTGGAGATGGTCACGCGCTTGGCGGTGCCCAGCTCGTTCAGACCGGCCTTCTCCAGGGTCAGGCCGACCTCCTCGGAGACCACGGTGCCGCCGGTGAGGATGGCAATGTCCTGCAGCATGGCCTTGCGGCGGTCACCGAAGCCGGGCGCCTTGACCGCGGCCACCTTGACGATGCCGCGCAGGGTGTTGACCACCAGGGTGGCCAGGGCCTCGCCCTCCACGTCCTCGGCGACGATCAGCAGCGGCTTGCCGGCCTTGGCCACGGCCTCGAGCACCGGCAGCAGGTCGCGGATGTTGGAGATCTTCTTGTCGTGCAGCAGGATGTAGGGATCGTCCAGCTCGACGGTCTGGTTCTGCTGGTTGTTGACGAAGTACGGCGACAGATAGCCGCGGTCGAACTGCATGCCCTCGACCACGTCCAGTTCGTTGTCCAGGCCGGAGCCCTCTTCCACGGTGATGACGCCTTCCTTGCCGACCTTGTCCATGGCCTCGGCGATGATGTCACCGATGCTGGTGTCGGAGTTGGCGGAGATGGAACCCACCTGGGCGATGGCCTTGGTGTCGGCGCAGGGCACGGACATGCTCTTGAGCTGCTCCACGGCGGCGCCCACGGCCTTGTCCATGCCGCGCTTGAGATCCATGGGGTTCATGCCGGCGGCCACGGCCTTGAGGCCCTCGCGCACCATGGCCTGGGCCAGCACGGTGGCGGTGGTGGTGCCGTCACCGGCCACGTCGTTGGTCTGGGAAGACACTTCCTTGACCATCTGCGCGCCCATGTTCTCGAACTTGTCTTTCAGTTCGATCTCCTTGGCGACGGACACGCCGTCCTTGGTGATGGTGGGCGCGCCGAAGGATTTCTCCAGCACCACGTTGCGGCCCTTGGGGCCCAGGGTGGTCTTGACCGCGTTGGCCAGGATGTTCACCCCGTGCATCATGCGGGTCCGGGCGTCGTCGCCGAACAGTACGTCTTTGGCAGCCATGATCTGCTCCTTAATTCGTTGAATTCAAATGTGATTTTGTAAGGGCGTGCGCGGCTCAGGCCTCGATCACACCCATGATGTCTTCCTCGCGCATGACCAGCACCTCGTCGTCACCGAGCTTGACCTCGGTGCCCGAGTACTTGCCGAACAGCACGGTGTCGCCGACCTTGACGTCCAGCGGGCGTACATCGCCGTTGTCCAGGATCTTGCCATTGCCGACAGCGATCACCTCGCCCTGGATCGGCTTCTCGGCGGCCGAATCCGGCAACACGATGCCACCCGGGCTGGTGGTTTCCTCTTCCTTGCGACGGATCACGACACGGTCGTGCAGCGGACGAATATTCATTGCATCAGGTCTCCGATGGATTGACGTTTCCGGTTGAGCGCCATTGTTAGCACTCGCCAAAAGTGAGTGCTAATAGTAGGGACGGTTTAGGGAAAGTCAAGGGAGACTGCGCAGGAAAACCTGAAAAATCGTCAAACGGACGAGAGACACCACAAAGGACACGAAAAACACAAAGATTTCATTATGAGGAAGCGAGGTTTCACCTCCTTTTTTCCACTTCGTGTTCTTTGTGCCCTTCGTGGTTGTGAGAGGCTCAATCGAGAACGTGGCTGACCAGGCCGTCGGCCAGTTTGGGCTCGAACCAGGTGGATTTGGGCGGCATGACCTCGCCCGCGTCGGCCACCGCCATCAGGGCCTCCATGCTGGTGGGATACAGGGCGAAGGCCACGGCCCAGTCGCCGGAATCGACCCGTTTCTCCAGCTCGCCCAGACCGCGGATGCCGCCCACGAAGTCGATGCGCTCGTCGCGGCGCGGGTCGGAGATGCCCAGCACCGGCTCGATCAGGTTGTCCGCCAGCAGGCTGACATCCAGGCCGCGCACCGGGTCGTCGCTGCGGTAGGCGTCCTTCAGCACCAGGCAGTACCACTGGCCCTGCAGATACATGCCGAAGCGGCCGTTGCCGATGGGGCGCACCGCGGCCTCGCGCGGCTCCATGTCGAAGCGCTCGGTCAGGCGCACCAGGAAGTCCTCGGGCGCCAGGCCGTTGAGATCGCGCACCACGCGGTTGTAGTCGAGGATCTGCATCTGGTCGTGCGGAAAGATCACGCTCAGGAAGTAGTTGTAGCTCTCCTCCCCGGTGTGGTCGGGATTGGCCGCCTTGCGCGCGGCCGCCACGCGCGAGGCGGCGGCGGAGCGGTGGTGGCCGTCGGCCACGTACAGGGCGTCCATGGCGTCGAAGGCCCGGCCCAGGCGCGCCACGGTGGCCTCGTCGTCGATGACCCAGATCTCGTGACGCACGCCGTCGGCGGCGGTCACGTCCATGTCCGGCTGTCCGGCCGCCTTTTCGGCGAGGATCCCGTCCACTTCCGGATCGGCCCGGTACACCAGGAACACCGGCCCGGTCTGGGCGTTCAGGGCGTCGATCTGGCGCACCCGGTCGTCCTCCTTCACCGGGCGGGTGAATTCGTGCTTCTTGATCCGGTCGGCGTCGTAGGCGGCCACCGAGGCCCCGGCCACGATGCCGGTCTGCACGTGCTTGCCCATGGTCAGGCGATAGGCGTAGAAGGCCGGTTTCGGATCGCGCACCAGGATGCCCTCGGCGATCATGCGGTCGAGGTTCTCGCGGCCCTTGGCATAGACCGCGGGGTCATAGGGGTCGGTCTCGTCGGGCAGGTCGATCTCGGGTCGCGAGATATGCAGAAAGCTCCAGGGCCGGCCCTCGACCATGGCCTTGGCCTCGGCGCGGTTCATGACATCATACGGCGGTGCGACGACCTCGGCCTCGCGTCCGCTGACGGGGCGCAGGCCGGTAAAGGGCTTGATCAAGGACATTTCGACTCCCGGAAAACATTGCGTGGGAGGCACATTCTTTCAAACACCCATGCCCGCGATCAATCGTCGCGGTGAAATTCGCCCTCGATGTAGCCGCCGGACGGACCGCCACCGGGCGGCCGCGCGCCCGGACGCAGGATGCCGCGGCGGCGCAGATACCACAGGATCACCGCGCGCCGCAGCGGCGGGATCAGCAGCAGAAAGCCGACCGTGTCGGTGACGAAGCCGGGCAGCAGCAGGGCCAGGCCCACCACCAGCAGCATGGCGCCCTCCATCAGCTCCAGGGCCGGCATCTCGCCGCGCGCCAGGGCCTCCTGCACCCGGAACAGCACCGTGAAGCCCTGCAGGCGCACCAGCAGGCCGCCGAGCAGCGCGGTGAACACCGACAGCGCGATGGTGGGCAGGGCGCCGATGCGGCTGCCCACCTCGATCAGCAGGTACAGCTCGGCCAGCGGCGCGAACACGAAGATGAGGAGAAACACGAAAAAGGGCGGGATCATGGAGAAAGTACCGGGCAGCGTGGATTTGCGGGTTAGAATGCCCTCCCTATATAGGGCCACAGGCAACCATAATCAATGCCCGATTCACCCATCATCGTGCTCACCACCTTTCCCGACCGGGCCGGCGCGGAACGTCTGGCCCAGGCGCTGGTCGAACGAAAACTGGCGGCGTGTGTGAATATTCACGCGCCGGTGACGTCTGTATATTCCTGGGAAGGCGCCATCCAGCGCGACAGCGAGCACCCGCTGGTCATCAAGACCCGGCAGGGCCGCTACCCGGCGCTGGAGGCCTTCATCAGGCAACAACATCCCTACGAGCTGCCCGAGATCCTGGCCCTGCCGGTCCAGGGCGGCCTGAACGAATACATCGAATGGGTCCATTCATGCACCAGAGACTGATCCCGCTCATGCTCACCGGCCTGCTGCTGCTCGCCGGCCTGGCCAACCCCGCCCTCGCCAGCCACCAGGGCGGCGAACACAAGTTCCTGCACCCGGACAAGGCCTTCGTGCCGCAACCGCCGCGGCTGGAGGACCACGAGATCGTCCTGCGCTGGAACATCGCCGAGGGCTACTATCTCTATCAGAGCAAGTTCCGCGTCAGCCCCGAGACCCAGGGCGTGAGCCTGGGCGAGCCCCGCTTCTCCCCGCCGCAGACCAAGCAGGATCCGATCTTCGGCGCGGTCAAGGTCTATCACCGCCAGGCCGAGCTGCGGGTGCCGGTGGAACAGGTGCCGCCCGGCACGCGCGAGATCGCGCTCAGGCTGCGCTACCAGGGCTGTGCCGACAAGGGCATCTGCTACCCGCCGCAGACCCGCAAGGTCAGCCTGGCCTACAGCGCGGCGCCCGCGCCGGCCGCCGCGGAACAGGCGCCGCCCCCGGCCGGCCGCGCGCTCGACGAGCTGGCCGCGCTCGGCGGCGGGCTCGGCCTGGGCGGCGTGGAAGACGACATCATCCCCCCGGAGAAGGCCTACCGGCCCTCGGTGGAGAGTCCGGACGGCAAGACCCTGCGGGTGCGCTGGGAGATCGCCGAGGGCACCTATCTGTACCAGGACAAGATCCGCATCCGCCTCGGCGCCGAGGGGGTGAAGCTGGGCCGGTACACGCTGCCCAAGGCGGACATCAAGAAGAACGCCATCAAGCCCGACGGCTCGACCGGCGACGTGGCGGTCTATCACCACCAGCTGGCGCTGGAGATCCCGCTGCTGCGCAGCGCCACCGGCGAGACCCCGGCCGAGGTGATGCTGGGTTATCAGGGCTGCGCCGAGCGCGGTATCTGCTACCCGCCCCAGCGCAAGACCTTCAGGCTCACCCTGCCGGCGGTGGACCAGGCCAGCGCCCCGGCGACCGGCGCCGTGCAAGCGTCCGCCAGGCAGGCGCCGCCCGAGACCGCGGCCCCGGCCCCCGCCGCCGAGGCCGCGCCCCCGGGCACCGAGCAGGACCAGCTGCTGTACCGCCTGCACCACTCCTCGTTCTGGCTGGCCCTGCTGATGAGCCTGGGCTTCGGCCTGCTGGTGGCCTTCACCGCCTGCATGTATCCCATGATCCCCATTTTGTCCTCGCTGATCATGGGCCATGCGGAAAAGATCACCGCCGGACGGGCCTTCGAGCTGTCGCTGGCCTACACCCAGGGCCTGGCGCTGACCTACGGGGTGCTGGGCGTGATCATGGCCGGGGTGGGCAAGTCTCTGGGCATCCAGTCGGCGCTGCAGACCCCCTGGGTGCTGGTGCCCTCGGTGATCCTGTTCATCGCCCTGGCCCTGTCCATGTTCGGCTTCTACCAGATCCAGGTGCCCACCACGCTGCAGAGCAGGCTCAACGCCCTGAGCAACAACCAGAAGGGCGGCTCGGTGATCGGGGTGGGCCTGATGGGCGTGATCTCGGCCCTGATCGTGGGCCCCTGCGGCGGGCCGGTGCTGCTGGCCATGCTGGCCTTCGCCGCCTCCTCCGACCACCTGCTGCACGGCTTTCTGGTGATGTGGCTGTTCGGCACCGGCATGACCCTGCCGCTGCTGGTGATGGGCTCGGGCGGCGGCGCCCTGCTGCCCAAGGCCGGCACCTGGATGGACACGGTCAAGGCCGCCGGGGGCGTCATCATGCTGGCCCTGGCGCTGAGCTTCCTCGAGCGCATGAGCCCGACCTACATCCCGACCCCGGCCATCATGCTGGCCTGGGGCGTGCTGCTGATCTGCGTCGCGGTCTACATGGGCGCGCTGCGCCAGCTGCCTCCGGAGGCCAGCCGCTGGTTCAAGCTGTGGAAGGGCCTGGGCCTGGCCCTGCTGATCTATGGCGCCACCTTCCTGATCGGGGTGGCCGCGGGCGGGCGCGACACCCTGCAGCCGCTGCGCGGCATCCTGCCCGCCGGGGGCGCCGGCGGGGCGGTCGCGCAGAGCCATCTGAGCTTCCAGCGCGTCAAGGGCGTGGACGGGCTGAAGCGCGCCCTCGCCGAGGCCCGCGCCGCGGGCCGGCCGGTGATGCTGGACTTCTACGCCGACTGGTGCACCTACTGCAAGACCATGGAGAAGGAGATCTTCCCCGACCCCAGGGTGCGGGCCGCGGTCAAGGACTTCGTCCTGCTGCAGGCGGACATCACCCACATGGACGCGCAGGACACCGCCCTGACCGAATACCTGGGCCTGCCCGCGCCGCCCGCGCTCTATTTCTGGGACCGCCAGGGCCGCCTGCACAAGGAGCTGCGCCTGGTGGGTGAGCCGACCATCGCCCAGGTGGTGGACCATGCCGCGAGGGCCGCCCGATGAAACCGACACGCATCCTCATGGTGGCGGTGCTGGGGCTGTTCCTGGGGGCCGCGACCGGCTTCGGCATCCGCTTCCTGAAATCGGACAAGGCCGCCGAGAGCGCCCCGGTGGCCGGCATCGAGCCGGCCCTGGAGACGCTGCCCTCGTTCAGCTATCCCGACCTGGAGGGCAGGCTGCGCCACTCCGGCGAGTGGCGCGACCGCATCCTGGTGCTCAACTTCTGGGCCGCCTGGTGTCCGCCCTGCCGCGCCGAGACGCCGCTGCTGGTGGAACTGCAGGAGAAATACGCGCATGACAATGTGCGCTTCGTCGGCATCGCCATCGACGACAGGCAACCGGTGCAGGACTTCGTGGACGAGAACGGGGTCGAATACCCCATCCTGCTGGGCGATGTGAAGGCCATCGAGCTGTCCAAGAAGCTGGGCAACCGCTTCGAGGGCCTGCCCTTCACCGTGGTGGCCATGCCGGGTGGAAAGATCATCCTGCGCCACCAGGGCGGGATCGGGCGCAAGGAACTGGAGCCGGTGCTCAAGCAGGCCATCGAGGACAGCCGCCGCACCTTCAGCGCGCCCGAGCGAATCTGATTCCCGGAGCGAGACCCCGGAAACGTGACCGCGCAGGCTGGACAAGCCGCCCGGACTGGCCCACAATTAGCGCGATTTCAGTGCAATTTCGGCACAGATAACGACAATTACCCCAGCCCAAGGGGAGGCATCCGAGGTCAATGGCGCGCATACTGGTTCTCAACGGACCCAATCTCAACCTGCTGGGAACACGCGAACCCGAGACCTACGGGCACACCACCCTGGGCGATGTCGAACAGCGCCTGCGCGCGCTCGCCGAAGGCCACGGGCTGGATTTCTTTCAGTCCAACGACGAGGCCGCGCTGATCGAACGCATCCACCAGGCCCGGCCGGATGGCGTGGATTTCATCCTCATCAACCCGGCCGCCCTGACCCATACCAGCGTCGCCCTGCGCGATGCCCTGCTCGGCGTGGACATCCCGTTCATCGAGATCCACATCTCCAACGTGTTCGCGCGCGAGAGCTTCCGCCACCACTCCTACCTGTCGGACATCGCGGTCGGCGTGATCAGCGGACTGGGCACCCAGGGATACGAGCTGGCCCTTGCCGCCGCCCTGCAGCGCATCGGCTAAACCCAACACCAGGAACCCCGTATGGACATCCGCAAAGTCAAGAAACTGATCGAACTGCTCGAAGAATCGGACGTGGCCGAGATCGAGATCCACGAAGGCGAGGAATCGGTCCGCATCAGCCGCATCAGCAGCACCATGCCCATGCCGGTGGCCGCGCCGGTGGCCGCCGCCCCGGCGCCCGCGCCGGCGCCCGCCGAAAACCCGGGCCCGGCCGCCGACGCGGCACCGGCCGAGCCGGAGGGCCACATCATCCGCTCGCCCATGGTCGGCACCTTCTACCGCGCGCCCTCGCCGAACTCCAAGCCCTTCGTCGAGGAGGGCAGCACGGTCGGCGTGGGCGACACCCTGTGCATCATCGAGGCGATGAAGATCCTCAACCAGATCGAATCGGACAAGGCCGGCAAGGTGCTGCAGATCCTGGTCGAGAACGGCCAGCCGGTGGAGTACAACCAGCCGCTGTTCGTCATAGGGTAAGGCCATGCTGGAAAAAGTCGTCATCGCCAACCGGGGCGAGATCGCGCTGCGCATCCTGCGCGCCTGCCGCGAGCTGGGCATCGCCACCGTGGCCGTCCACTCCGAGGCCGACCGCGATCTCAAGCATGTGCGCCTGGCCGACGAGTCGGTGTGCATCGGCCCCGCCGCCTCGACCGAGAGCTACCTCAACGTGCCCGCCATCATCAGCGCCGCCGAGGTGTGTGACGCGGTGGCCATCCATCCCGGCTACGGCTTTCTCTCGGAGAACGCCGACTTCGCCGAGCGGGTGGAAAGTTCCGGCTTCACCTTCATCGGCCCGCGCCCCGAGACCATCCGCCTGATGGGTGACAAGATCACCGCCATCGAGGCCATGAAGAAGGCCGGCGTGCCCACGGTGCCCGGTTCCGACGGCCCGCTGGACGACGACAAGGAACGCAGCATCCGCCTGGCCCGCGAGATCGGCTATCCGGTGATCGTCAAGGCCGCCGGCGGCGGTGGCGGACGCGGCATGCGCGTGGTCCACTCCGAGGCCGCCCTGCTCAACGCCATCTCCCTGACCCGGGCCGAGGCCGGCGCCGCCTTCGGCAACGATACGGTGTACATGGAGAAGTTCCTGGAGAACCCGCGCCACGTCGAGTTCCAGATCCTGGCCGACGAACACGGCAACGCCATCCACCTGGCCGAGCGCGACTGCTCCATGCAGCGGCGCCACCAGAAGGTGGTGGAGGAGGCCCCGGCGCCG
The DNA here is from genome assembly GCA_027024025.1 of Sedimenticola sp. Classification (GTDB taxonomy): domain Bacteria; phylum Pseudomonadota; class Gammaproteobacteria; order Chromatiales; family Chromatiaceae; genus MONJU. Next base: position 2,553 of record JALVTT010000142.1, on the reverse strand, counting down.
GGCATCTCGCCGGAGCTGCGCGCCAAAATCGGCGAGCGCTGCGCCGAGGCCTGCCGCCAGATCGGCTACCGCGGCGCCGGCACCTTCGAATTCCTGTACGAGAACGGCGAGTTCTACTTCATCGAGATGAACACCCGGGTCCAGGTCGAGCACCCAGTCACCGAGATGATCACCGGGGTGGACATCGTCAAGGAACAGCTGCTGATCGCCGGAGGCGCCCCGCTGAGCTACACCCAGGACGACATCCAGGTGCGCGGCCACGCCATCGAGTGCCGCATCAACGCCGAGGATCCCGAGACCTTCATGCCCAGCCCGGGCGACATCACCGCCCTGCACGTGCCGGGCGGCCCGGGCGTGCGCGTGGACACCCATGTCTACGACGGCTACCGCGTGCCGCCCTATTACGACTCCATGATCGGCAAGCTCATCACCCACGGCGAAAACCGCGACGTGGCCATCGCGCGCATGCGCGGGGCCCTCTCCGAGATGGTGATCAGCGGGATCAAGACCAACATCCCCCTGCAGGCCGAGATCATGGCCGACGGCAACTTCGCCGCCGGCGGGGTGAACATCCACTACCTCGAAAAAAAACTCGGGCTCTAGCCCGTCACGCCAAAGGTCCGAACGCAAAGCGGGGTTGCCGCAGGCCATGATCATTCACCGCCGTGAACGCAGGGGTTTTCCTGGTCGCGGCCATCACCTTTGCGGACCTTCGTGGTCCAACATTTACCGCATCGAGCGCCCATGCCCTGGATCCAGACCCACCTCGTCGTCGACAAGTCGCGCGCCCCGCTGATCGAGCTGCTGTTCGAGAACCTGGGCGCGCTCTCGATCACGCTCGGCGACGCCGGCGACGAGCCCATGCTCGAACCCGCCCCCGGCGAGACCCCGCTGTGGACGGCCACCCGGGTCAGCGGCCTGTTTCCCGGCGATACCGACACCGACGCCCTGCGCGCGGCCATCAACGCCGCCCTGGACCGCGAGACCGGCCGCCACCTGCGCCTGGAGGTCCTGGAGGACCGCGACTGGGAACGGGCCTGGCTGGAACGCTTCGCCCCCATGCGCTTCGGCCGGCGCCTCTGGATCCGCCCCACCGGCCATCAGGTGACCCAGCCCGGCGCGGTGGTGGTCGATCTCGACCCCGGCCTGGCCTTCGGCACCGGCACCCACCCCACCACGGCCCTGTGCCTGGAATGGCTGGACGGCGCCGACTTGGAGGGCCGCGAGCTGGTCGATTTCGGCTGCGGCTCCGGCATCCTGGCGATCGCGGCCCTGCGTCTGGGCGCGGCCGCCGCCATCGGCGTGGACCACGACCCGCAGGCCCTGAGCGCCAGCCGCGAAAACGCCGCCCGCAACGGCGTGGCCGGGCGCCTGTCCCTGTTTAGCGACCGCGACTTCCCCACCCGGCCCGTGCCCCTGGTGCTGGCCAACATCCTGGCCAATGTGCTGATCGCGCTGCGCGACCGGATCGCGCCACTGGTCGTCCCGGGGGGCGAACTGGTACTCTCGGGGATATTGCGCGAACAGGCCAACGAGGTGATGGATGCCTACGCGGGTGAGCTGCAATTCGAACCCCCACGGGAGCGGGACGGCTGGGTGCTGCTGCACGCCCGCCGCCCCGGCTGAGCCATGAAGACCCGCTGCCCGGCATGCGGCACCATCTACGATGTCGACCCCAAACTGCTGGAGGAGGCGCGCGGCCTGGCGCGCTGCTTCAACTGCGACGAGATCTTCGACGGCTATCGGTACGCCCTGCATACGGCCCAGCAGGAGCAGCAGAACTGCCCCACCAATACACCAGCGGCGTCCACTCCAGCCGACACCCCCTCTGATGGAGCCAGACTAGACACCGCTGGAGCCAGACTAGACACCGCGCCAGAGTCATCCCCCAAGTCCGCGCCGCTACCCTTCGAGATGCCTGAACAAATGTCAGAGCTGACACCGTCCGAGAATGTAGCGCTGAAGGTCAGCGACACCCTATATCCCTCGACCCAGCCCGCCACCCCACGCTGGCAGAAGGCCCTGGTGGGGCTGCTCGCGCTGACCCTGGCGGCACAGACCCTGTGGCTGCGGCGCGATCTCTGGGCCAACCTGCCGCAAACCAGCCAGCTGTGCGCCTGGCTGCAGTGCGTGCCGCCGCGCCAGCCGCGGCCCGACCTCTATCACGTGGTCGAACGCGCCATGGTGGCGGTGCCCGAGCGCCCCGGCGCCCTGCGGTTCGAACTCAGCTTCCGCAACGACGCCGACCATCCCCAGCCCCTGCCGCGCCTGCAGCTGGAGCTGCTCGACAGCAACGGCACCCTGGTCGCGCGCCGCACCTTCGGCCCCGGCGAATACCTTCCGCCGTCCTGGTCCGGCCCCCAGGTGGCCCTGCCCCACGAGGTGGTCCAGACCCGGCTGACCCTGGCCGACCCCGGACCCCGTGTGCGCGGTTTCCGAATCACCTTCCTGTAGGATCTGGTGTCGTGCGGGCGACACACATGGGTCGCTTGCACTTCCCCCGCAGGGGCGTAAACTTCTGCGCCCGCCCCCGGCCTCGGGGGCGGGCGCAGA
>JALVTT010000141.1 GCA_027024025.1 Sedimenticola sp. | reverse complement strand
CCGCTGCCCGGGGTGCTGGGCAAGGCCGCCAAGGTGGCACGCAGCCTGGGCCAGGGCCGGTATGTGGACGACTTCGAGGTGGCGGTCAACCGGGCCGCCGAGAAGGCCATCCCCAAGACTCTGAACATCGTCAAGCACACGGTGCGCAACATGAGCCTGCAGGACGTGCGCGGCATCCTCAGCGGCGGGGATGACGCCGCCACCCGTTACCTGCGCGAGAAGGCCGGGGATTCGCTGCGCAAGGCCATTCGGCCCATCGTCGCCCAGGCCACCGACCAGGCGGGCGCCACCGCCGCGTACAAGCGCCTGGTCTCCAGCACGCAGAACAGCCTGGGCGGTCTGGGCGGCCTGATGGGCGGCCAGAGCAGCCTGGATCTGGATGAGTATGTCACCAACAAGACCCTGGACGGCCTGTTCCTCAAGTTGGCCGCGGAGGAGAAGGCCATCCGCACCAATCCGGTGGCGCGCAGTACTGAGCTGTTGAAGCGGGTTTTTGGACGTTGAAATGAATCCCAAGGGTGAATAACTGAGAGAGGAGTCATGACAATGGGTAATACGGGACATACGTTTCAATTGTTGCAGACCTACCTCGCCACATACGGTTTGAAGGTAGTGGCGGCGATCGCCATCCTGATCGTCGGCCGCATCGTCGCGGGCTGGCTGCGGGGCCTGGTGACGCGCCTGATGAGTAAAGGCGGCACCGATGCCACCATCGTGGGCTTCGTCAGCAGCCTGGCCTATATCGCCATGATGGCCTTCGTGGTCCTGGCCGCGTTGGGGCAGCTCGGGATCGAGACCACCTCCTTCATCGCCGTGCTGGGCGCCGCCGGCCTGGCCATCGGCCTGGCCCTGCAGGGCTCGCTGTCGAATTTTGCCGCCGGTTTTCTGATGATCATCTTCCGGCCGTTCAAGGTCGGTGATCTAATCGAGGGCGCGGGGGTCATGGGCGTGGTGGAGAAGATCGAGATGTTCACCACCACTTTGCGGACTGGCGATAACAAGACCATCATCGTGCCAAACGCTAATCTAGCCAATAACAATATCGTCAATTATTCCGCCAAGGAGACTCGGCGGGTCGATTTCACCTTTGGTGTTTCCTACGATGCTGATATCAAGAACGTGCGTGAGATACTCAAGGATATCGTGAGCGCCGATGAGCGTGTTCTCGACGATCCGGCGCCCATGATCGCGGTCGGGGAACTGGCAGATAGTAGTGTCAACTTCGTGGTCCGGGTCTGGGTCAAGAACGCCGATTATTGGGGGGTGTTTTTCGATACCACCGAGGCGGTCAAATTGCGTTTCGATGAGGAAGGTATAGGAATTCCCTATCCGACGCGTGATGTCAACCTATACAAGGTGGCCTGATTTGCCCGCTATCCAAGGCATGATTGGGAGATTATTGGTCAGACGGAGAAAGAATCATGGGCAAACTGCTTAAGTGGGTGCTGGGCATCATCGTCACCCTGGTGGTGCTGGTCGTGGCGGCCGCCGTGGCGCTGCCGATGGTGGTCGATCCCAACGACTACAAGGATGAGATCTTGGCCGCGGTCAAGAAACAGACCGGGCGCGACCTGGAGATCGCCGAGCCGCTGAAGCTGTCGGTCTTTCCCTGGCTGGGCGTGGAGGCCGGCGGGGTGACCTTCGGCAACGCCCCGGGCTTTGGCGAGCGGCCCTTCGCGAAGGTGCGCAAACTGGGCGTGCGGGTCAAGCTGATGCCCCTGCTGAGCCGCCGTCTGGAGGTCGATACCCTGGTGCTGGAAGGCGCCCGGCTGAACCTGCAGAAGAACGCCAAGGGCGTGGCCAACTGGGACGACCTGGCCGGGGCCGGCGGTGGCGGGCAGCAGTCCGGCGCGAGCGGCTCCGGCGGCCCGGCGCTGGCGGCGTTTCATGTCCAGGGGGTCGAGCTCAGTGACGCGCGCATCCGCTGGGACGACGCCCAGTCCGGCGCGCATTATGTGCTCGACGGGGTACGCCTCAAGACCGGGGCCCTGAGCGCCGGCGCGGCTGTCCCGGTGCAGGCCGGGTTCACCCTCAGCAGCGCGAAGCCCCGACTGGAGGTGGTGCTGGACCTGAATACCACCGCCAGCGCCAGTCAGGACTACAAGCGCATCCAGCTCGACGGCCTGCAGGTCGACATCGACGGCAAGGGCGAGGGCCTGCCCGCCAACGGGATCAAACTCAAGCTGGCGGCCGGGGTGGTGCTGGATCTGGCCAGGGACAGCCTCAAGGTGGATGCGCTGCAACTGAGCGGTCCGGAGACCCGGATCAGCGGCGCCCTGGATGTCGCGCATCTGCAGAAGGCCCCGCAGCTGAACGGGGATCTGAAGCTGTCCGAGACCAATATCAAGCAGCTGGCCAAGCTGTTCGGTACGCCGGTCGAGACCACCGATCCCAAGGCCCTGACACGGGTCAGCGCGACCATCCACCTGGCGCACGAGGGCAGCGCCACCCGGCTCGATCCCTTCCATATCACCCTGGACGACACCAAGGCCTCGGGCTTTGTGCGTGTCCTCAGCACCCAGGGGCCGGTGGTGCGCGCGCGTCTGGACGTGGACGCCATCGATCTCGACCGCTATCTGCCGCCGCCGGCACCGGCCGGGCAAGCCGGCAAGGCAGGGGCACAGGCGAGCGCCGGGGGCGGCGCGGGCAAGACGGCGGACGATCCCTTCGCCGGCCTGCGTCCGCTGGACCTGAAGGCCGATATCAAGATCGGCCGGCTGGTGGTCAAGAAGGCCCGCATGCAGGACGTCCGGGTCAGCATCGCGAGCAAGGGAGGCGTGCTCAAGGTGGCGCCGATCGCGGCCAGGCTGTATCAGGGCAAGCTGGATGGCAGCCTGACCCTGGACGCGCGCCGGCGCACGCCCAGCACCCATGCGGTGCAGAACCTGGTGGGCATCGAGATCGGCCCCCTGCTCAAGGACGTGATGGGCGAGGACAAGCTGCTTGGACGCGGCAATGTGCGCCTGGATCTGCGCACCGTGGGGCTCTCGGAACAGGAGGTGCGCCGCAGCCTCAGCGGCCGGGGCAGCCTGCTGTTCACTGACGGGGCCTATAAAGGGGTGGACATTATCAAGATGATTAAGTCTGCCTTGGGGCAGGGCGCGAAGACCCAGGCGGGTAATTCGCAGGACAAGACCGAGTTCTCCGAGCTGAAGGCGTCTTTCACCGCGCGTCGGGGTGTGATCAGCAACCACGATCTGTCGGCCAAATCGCCGTTGTTGCGCCTCACCGGCAAGGGCACGGTGGATCTGGCGGGCAACCGCATCAATTATCTGGCTACGGCCAAGCTGGTGGCCTCGTTGCAGGGGCAGGGCGGCAAGGCAGCTGACCAACTCAAGGGCGTGCCCATCCCGGTCAAGATTAAGGGCCCGCTGGACAAGCCGGGTTACTCGCTGGACATCGGCGCCATCCTCTCTGAGAAGGCCAAGCAGCAGGTTCGTAAGAAGGTTGAACAGAAGGTTAAGAAGGCTCTAGGGAACAAGCTCAAAGGTTCATTAGGTAACAAACTCAAGGGGCCGCTGGGTAACGGCTTAAAAGGTCTGTTCGGCAGGTAAGGACGCGGTGCCGCGCCAGGGGCCGGTGGCCGTGGGTCGCCGGCCTTTATCTTTCCGCCGCCAGGTAACAGATCCAGCCGGCGTCGGCGTCGGCCTCCTCGGTGGGATAGAAGTCGCCGCTGGGCTCGCCGTCCTCGTCCCAGCCCTGCCAGTACACCGTGGTCTTGGAGAAACCGGCCTCGCGCAGCAGGTCGCGGATCTCGGGCAGGGTGTAGAGCCGCCAGTCGTAGCTGAAGGCCCGTTCCATGACCGAGCCGTCGGGAAAGGCGAAGTGGATGTGGCAGATCAGGTTATTGTTCACCGGGTTGAATCGCTCCTGGTCCCAGATATAGGTGAAGCCCTCGTCGCCGTCGTCGATCTCGCGCTCCTCGTCGATCTCGCGAAAGCTGTCGTAACCCCCATAGGCGTCCAGGAAGAGGATGCCGTCCTCCACCAGGTGCTCGCGCGCGACGCGGAAGTAACGCAGTAGATCGTCACGCTCCTTGAACAGCCAGTAGCTGAAGTTCATGGCCAGGATCATGTCCACCGGCGGGGTGTCGGCGCTGAGCACATTGTCCTGGATCAGCGCCACCCGGGCCCGCTGCCGGTCGTCCAGTCCGGCCACATGATGGCGGCGGCCCCAGTCTAGCACCTCGCCGTCCAGATCCACGCCCACGGCGGTGTTGCGCGCGCGGCGCCGCACCCATTCACAGCACACATTGGCCGTGCCGCAGAAGTCCTCGCGCAGATGGCGGGGCTTGCGCCCGCGCAGCTCCTGGAAGGTCTGTTCGACGAAATCGACCTCCGATTCGGCGCACTGTACCGACAGTTCGTACAGGCGGTGGCGGTCGGCGGTGGCCGCCATGTCCGGCTTTTTGCGCTTCTTTTGCTTGATCCTGCCCATGCTCGTCACGGATTTGCAATTGCTGTGCGCCAACTATACTTCAAGCAGGCCGTACACACACAATCCCCTAACCCAGCCAATAGGGAGGACCAAAATGGGCGTGGCAGCGACCGTTCAGGAATATCTGGACAGCCACCAGGCAGGCTACCGGATCATTGAACACCCACACACCGAATCACCCAGGCAGGCCGCCGAACTGATGCAGGTGCCGCGCGAGCAGATGGCCCGGCCGGTGCTACTGGGCGATGACATCAACTACTTGCTGGCCATCATCCCGGCCAGCCACCGCCTGGACCTGGACCGGCTCAACCAGCTCATGGCACGCAATCTGGAGGTGGTGGACGAGGACGAGGTCTCGATGGCCTTTCGCGACTGTGACGCCGACGCGATTCCGGCCCTGGGCGAGGCCTATGGCGTGGACACCGTCGTGGATACCACCCTGGTCCGCCAGGAACAGATCTACTTCGAGGCCGGCGACCACGAGCATCTGGTGCAGATGGATGGCGAGACCTTCAGGATGCTGATGGAGCACGTCCCCCGCTTCCAGGTCAGTCATCATCTCTAACAGGCTGTTGAAAAACCCCCAGATTTCCGCAAGATCAACCTGAACGTATCGATACGGTGATATTGGCGATGCGCGGTCCCGACATACAGCAAGACAGCCTGTTCAGCACGGTGAGCCCGGAGCA
>JALVTT010000140.1 GCA_027024025.1 Sedimenticola sp. | reverse complement strand
ATCCTGAAGGACTGCGAGGGCACCCCGGACTGCATCGTGATCGCCACCGGTTCCGAGGTCGAGCTGGCCTCGGCCGCGGCCAGGGCCAGCGACAAGCAGGTGCGCGTGGTGTCCATGCCCTCGACCAATGTGTTCGACGCCCAGGACGCCGCCTATCGCGAATCCGTGCTGCCCGCGGCGGTACAGAACCGCGTGGTGGTCGAGGCCGCCTGCACCGAGGGCTGGTGGAAATACGCCGGCTGCAATGGCCGCGTGCTCGGCATCGACACCTTCGGCGAGTCCGCGCCGGCGGGCGAGCTGTTCAAGGAGTTCGGTTTCACCGTCGAGAACGTCAGCAAGGCGATCGACGAGGTCTGCGCCTGATCCTGCCTGGCCGGCGGCATGCCGCCGGCCTCACGAATTCATCACCAAGACTGACAAGTTGAGGAGCAATCAATATGACGATTAAAGTTGGTATCAACGGCTTCGGCCGTATCGGCCGCATGGCCTTCCGCGCCATCGCGCAGGACTTCTCCGACGATCTGGAAGTGGTCGGCATCAACGACCTGCTGGACGCCGACTACCTGGCCTACATGCTGAAGTACGATTCGGTGCACGGCAACTTCAAGGGTGACGTGAAGGCCGAGGGCGGCAACCTGGTGGTCAACGGCAAGACCATCCGCCTGACCGCCGAGCGTGATCCGGCCAACCTGGCCTGGGGCGACATCAACGTCGATCTGGTGCTGGAGTGCACCGGCTTCTTCCTGACCGCCGAGGCCTGCCAGAAGCACATCGACGCCGGCGCCCCCAAGGTGGTGATGTCCGCGCCTTCCAAGGACGGCACCCCGATGTTCGTGTACGGCGTCAACCACGAGACCTACGACGGCCAGGCCATCGTGTCCGCCGCCTCCTGCACCACCAACTGCCTGGCCCCCGTGGCCAAGGTGCTGCACGACAACTGGGGCATCAAGCGTGGCCTGATGTCCACCGTGCACGCCGCCACCGCCACCCAGAAGACCGTTGACGGCCCCTCCATGAAGGACTGGCGTGGCGGCCGCGGCATCCTGGAGAACATCATCCCGTCCTCCACCGGCGCCGCCAAGGCCGTGGGCGTAGTGCTGCCCGAGCTGAACGGCAAGCTCACCGGCATGGCCTTCCGCGTGCCCACCTCCGATGTGTCCGTGGTAGACCTGACCGTGGAGCTGGAGAAGCCGGCCAGCTATGACGAGATCTGTGCCGCCATGAAGGCCGCCTCCGAGACCGCCGGTATCGGCGACACCCTGAGCTACACCGACGAGAAGGTCGTCTCCACCGACTTCCGCGGCTGTGGTTACTCGTCCATCTTCGATGCCGGCGCCGGCATCGCCCTGGACGACACCTTCGTCAAGGTCGTGTCCTGGTACGACAACGAGTACGGCTACACCTGCAACATGCTGCGCTTCGCGCGTCACGTCGCGGGCTGACGGCCGCCGCGCCGCCTCCATGTGTCGTGGGGGCGGCCCGGCAGGGCCCGGAGTGCCTGGCGCTCCGGGCCCTTCCCCCGTCACCGAGAGTCTTCCGGCCAGCCACGGCTGACCCGAACACTTTCAAGCAGACAAATCATCCATAGGGAGTTCAACATGGCTTTCATCAAGCTGACCGACCTCGATCTCGCTGGCAAGCGCGTCCTGATCCGCGCCGACCTCAACGTCCCCGTCAAGGACGGCAAGGTGACCTCCGATGCCCGTATCACGGCCTCCATGCCCACCATCGAACACTGCATGAAGGCGGGCGCCCGGGTGATGGTGATGTCGCACCGCGGTCGTCCGACCGAGGGCGAGGTGGACGAGGAGAACTCGATGGCGCCGATCGCCGCCGATATGTCGGCCAAGCTGGGCCGCGAGGTGCGCCTGATCAAGGACTATCTGGAAAACGCCCCGGAAGTGGCCGAGGGCGAGGTGGTGCTGTTCGAAAACGTGCGCTTCAATGTCGGCGAGAAGAAGGACGATGAGGCCCTGGCCAGGAAATACGCCGCCCTGTGCGATGTGTTCGTGATGGACGCCTTCGGCACCGCGCACCGCGCCCAGGCCTCCACCCACGGCGTGGGCAAGTTCGCTCCGGTGGCCTGCGCCGGCCTGCTGCTGGCCGACGAGCTGGACAATCTGGCCAAGGCCCTGGCCGACCCGGCGCGCCCCATGGTGGCCATCGTCGGCGGCTCCAAGGTCTCGACCAAGCTGACCGTGCTCGAGGCCCTGTCCGAGAAGGTCGATCAGCTGGTGGTCGGCGGCGGCATCGCCAACACCTTCCTGGCGGCCACCGGCCACCCGGTCGGCAAGTCGCTGTACGAGCCGGACCTGGTGGATACCGCCAAGGCCCTGATCGAAAAGATGAAGGCCCGCGGCGCCAATATCCCGATCGCGGTCGACGTGGTGGTGGGCAAGGAGTTCAGCGAGAACGCCGAGGCCACCCTGAAGGACGCCGACGAGGTGGCCGATGACGACATGATCTTCGACATCGGTCCGCGTTCCGCGCAGGAACTGGCCGACATCATCGCCAAGGCCGGCACCGTGGTGTGGAACGGACCGGTCGGCGTGTTCGAGTTCGACCAGTTCGGCGAGGGCACCAAGACCATCTCCATGGCCATCGCCAATTCGAGCGCCTTCTCCCTGGCAGGTGGCGGCGACACCATCGCGGCCATCCAGAAATACGACATCTACGACAAGGTGTCCTATATCTCCACTGCGGGCGGCGCCTTCCTCGAATACCTGGAAGGCAAGACACTGCCCGCCGTGGCCATGCTCGAAGAGGCCGCCGCGCGCAACAGCTGAACGAGTGGGAGGGCAGGCTGGCTGCCCTCCTGCATTTGGCCTGCCGCCGTCCGTCCGGCGGAGTATGATGGCGAACCGAACCGGTCAGATTGAAGAGAGAGCATGTTGAGACGAACAAAGATAGTGGCGACCCTGGGCCCGGCCACCGATGACCCCAAGGTGCTGGACGAGGTGATCGCGGCCGGCGTGGACGTGGTGCGGCTGAACATGTCGCATGGCAGTTACGAGGAGCACGAACGCCGCGCCGAATGGGTCCGCAACCGCGCCCGCGCCAGTGGCCGCCAGGTGGGCGTGCTGGTGGACCTGCAGGGCCCCAAGATCCGCATCGCCCGCTTCGAGAACGACAAGGTCGAACTGTCGCCTGGCGACCACTTCACCATCGACACCGCCTGGGACCCGCTCAAGGGCAACAAGGAGCGGGTCGGCACCACCTACACCACCCTCAACCAGGAGTGCCGCCGCGGCGACACCCTGCTGCTCAACGACGGGCACATCGTGCTGTGGGTGGAAGAGGTCACGGGCACCGAGGTGCGCTGCAAGGTGGTGGTCGGCGGCATCCTGTCCAATAACAAGGGCATCAACAAGCAGGGCGGCGGTCTGTCCGCGCCGGCCCTGACCGACAAGGACCGCGAGGACATCGAGTTCGCGGCGCGCCTGGAGGCCGATTACATCGCGGTCTCCTTCGTGCGTTCCGCGGCCGATGTGGAGCTGGCGCGCCACCTGCTGCGCGAGGCCGGCGGTCACGGCGGCGTGGTCTCCAAGATCGAACGCGCCGAGGCCCTGGACTGCATCGAGGAGATCATCGACGCCTCGGACGTGATCATGGTCGCGCGCGGCGATCTCGGGGTGGAGATCGGCGACGCCGAGCTGCCCGCGGTGCAGAAGCGCCTGATCCATGACGCGCGCACCCAGAACTGCGTGGTGATTACCGCCACCCAGATGATGGAGTCCATGATCGAGAACCCCATCCCCACGCGCGCCGAGGTGTTCGACGTGGCCAACGCGGTGCTCGACGGCACCGACGCGGTCATGCTCTCGGCCGAGACCGCGGCCGGCAAGTACCCGGCCAAGGCCGTGGAGGCCATGGACCGGGTGTGCAAGGAGGCGGAGAAGCAGACCTCGGTGCGCCGTTCCGACCACCGCCTGCACACCGTGTTCGGCCGTATCGACGAGTCCATCGCCATGGCCACCATGTACACCGCCAACCACCTCGGGGTGGCGGCCATCGCCTGTCTCACCGAGTCCGGCTCCACGCCCAAGTGGATGTCACGTATTTCTTCGGGTATTCCCATCTACGCCTTGACGAATCACGTCTCTACCCGTAGAAGGGTCACTTTGTTCCGCGGCGTCTACCCGGTGAGTTTCCAGCTGGAGGCGGGCATCGATTCGCAGCAGGCCAACACCGAGGTGATCGAGGAACTGCAACGCCGTGGCGCCGTGCGTGACGACGACCTGGTCATCATCACCAAGGGCGACCTCAACGGCGTGGCCGGTGGGACCAACGTGATGAAGATCATCCGCGTGGGCGAGCACATCATCGGCGAAAAATGATTTCTGACGAACTTGATCGTAACTACGTAAGGAGCTACTCATGGCACTGATTACTCTGCGCCAGCTGCTGGACCACGCGGCTGAGAACAACTACGGCCTGCCGGCCTTCAACGTCAACAACATGGAGCAGGTGCATGCCATCATGCAGGCTGCCAACGAGGTCAACAGCCCGGTCATCCTGCAAGGCTCCGCGGGCGCGCGCGCCTACGCCGGCGAGCCCTTCCTGCGTCACCTGATCTCCGCCGCCATCGAGATGTATCCGCACATCCCGGTGTGCATGCACCAGGACCACGGCGCCTCCCCCTCGGTGTGCCTGCGCTCCATCCAGTCCGGCTTCAGCTCGGTGATGATGGACGGCTCCCTGATGTCCGACGGCAAGACCCCGTCCACCTATGAGTACAACGTCGAGGTCACCGCCAAGGTGGTCGAGATGGCGCACGCCGGCGGCGTGTCCGTGGAGGGCGAGCTGGGCTGCCTGGGCTCCCTGGAGACCGGCGAGATGGGCGAGGAAGACGGTCACGGGGCCGAGGGCAAACTGGATCTGGACATGCTCCTGACCGATCCCGACCAGGCCGCCGACTTCGTCGAAAAGACCGGCGTGGACGCCCTGGCCATCGCCATCGGCACCTCGCACGGCGCCTACAAGTTCACCAAGGAGCCGACTGGCGAGATCCTGCGGATCGACCGCATCAAGGAGATCCACGCCAAGCTGCCGAACACCCACCTGGTCATGCACGGTTCCTCCTCGGTGCCGCAGGACTGGCTGAAGGTGATCAACGACTACGGCGGCGACATGGGCCAGACCTATGGCGTGCCGGTCGAGGAGATCGTCGAGGGCATCAAGTCCGGCGTGCGCAAGGTCAATATCGACACCGACCTGCGCATGGCCTCCACCGGCTCCATCCGCCGTCACCTGCACGAAAACCCGAGCAACTTCGACCCGCGCAAGTTCCTCAAGGCGGCCACCGAGGCCATGTCGGGTATCTGCAAGGCCCGCTACGAGGCCTTTGGCTCCGCGGGCATGGCTGACAAGATCAAGGTCAAGTCGCTGGAGACCATGCAGGCCTATTACGGCCTCTGATCCGCGGACCGGATCGCAGACCGCAAAAGCGCCCTTCGGGGCGCTTTTTTCGTGGCTCGCCGGGCGCTTGCCGGGGCGGTCTCTGGGAGCGCCGGCGTCCCGCCGGCCGGGCCGCGGGGTGGCGGTGCTCAGGAAAGCAGCCGTCGCAGCCGGGCGGGGTCGAAGCCGTCCACGCGCCGGTCGCCGACCAACAGCACCGGGACGCCGCGCGCGCCCAAGCGCTGAAACTCCCGGAAGGCCCGGGCATTGCGTTCGATGTCGAGTTCCCGGAAGGACAGGCCGCGCTGGCGCAGCCAGGCCTTGAGCTGGCGGCAGTGCGGACAGCGGCGGGTGCTGTAGAGGGTGATGCGCGGCGCTCTGCTCATTGCCCGGTCAGACGCTGCTCCGCCTCGCGGTATTTCTCCGCGGTCTTGCGGATGATCTCCTCGGGCAGTTCGGGGCCGGGTGGGGTCTTGTCCCAGTCCAGGGTCTCGAGATAGTCACGCACGAACTGCTTGTCGAAGCTGGGTGGGCTGATCCCCGGGCGGTACTGGTCGGCGGGCCAGAAGCGCGAGGAATCGGGGGTCAGCACCTCGTCGATCAGGTGCAGCCGGCCGGCCGGGTCCAGACCGAACTCGAACTTGGTGTCGGCGATGATGATGCCGCGCTCCAGGGCATAGGCGGCGGCCTCGCTATAGATGCGCAGGCTCATATCGCGCACCTGGGCGGCGATGTCCGCGCCGAGCAGGCCTTCGGTGGCGGCGAAATCGATGTTCTCGTCGTGCTGGCCGACCGCGGCCTTGGTCGAGGGGGTGTAGATCGGTTCCGGCAGGCGGTCGGCCAGTTGCAGACCCGCCGGCAGGGGGATGCCGCAGACCGCCCCGCTGCGCTGGTAGTCTTTCCAGCCCGAGCCGATGATATAGCCGCGCACGATGGCCTCGACCGGCAGCGGCTTGAGCTTTTTCACGATCATGGCCCGGTCGCCCAGCCGTTCGCGCTGTTGCGGGTCGCTGATCACGGCGTCCAGGGGCATGTCGGACAGGTGGTTGGGCAGCAGCCCGGCGGTGCGACCGAACCAGAAGCGGGCCACCCGGTTGAGCACCGCCCCCTTGCCCGGGATGGGCTGGGGCAGGACCACATCGAAGGCGGAGAGGCGGTCGGTGGTCACGATCAGCATGTGCTGCTCATCGATGTCGTAGATGTCGCGAACCTTGCCCTTGTGCAACAGGGGCAGCGGGAGATCGGTCTGATAAACGGCGGACATGGCGCTTCCGGTGGTTGAAAACGGGCATTATAAATGGCCCGGGCGTGCCGGGGCTGGTATTGTGGATGAATCCGAGTAAAATACTAAGTTATTACCCCGAGGTAGAACGAGATGAGCGAACAGACACAAACGGCCGAGTCCAAGCACGATGCCCTGCTGCACATCACCCAGGCGGTGATGCATCTGATGGACGGCTGGCAGCTGGACACCAGCGAGATGCAGGGGCTGCTGATGTTGCCGAGCAATGTGCGCGCCCGCGCCTTCCAGAAGTTTCGTGACGGCAAGGATGTGCTGCCGGACTCGCCCGAGGTGCTGCGCCGCGCCCATTACCTGCTGCGCATCGCGGATGCCCTGCGCACCACCTATCCGCGCAATCCGCGCATGGGCGGACGCTGGATCAAACAGCCGCACCGGCGCTTCGGCCGGCGCACGCCGCTGTCCATCATCCTCAATGGCGGTGAGGGCGGCATGATCGCGGTGCTCTCGGAGCTGGATTGCACCTTCTCCTGGGATCTGACCGGCTCCAAGAACACCAGCTGCGGTTCTTCCGGCGCCTGAGAGGGGTGTTCGGGCAACCCGTGCCCGGCTGGGTCCGCTGGGTGGCGCAGGACGCCTCCGGGGCCTGGTGGGGCTACTCCGACGAACCCAACCAGGGCCACGATTACTGGTACGAGAACGAGGTGGGGCGCTATGTGGCCCTGGGCCGGGGTGCGCCGAATCCGGCCTGGCAGACGACCCTGCGTCGCTGGCCCCTGGACTGAACGGGGCCGCCGGTTATTCACAGGCCGGTTTGTCCTCGATAGCCCAAGTTGGCGGCATGATCTCATATTCAGCCGCAGGACATGCCGGTAACAGACGGTAATTCAAGATATTTTTTGATATGCCGGTGCGCCGACTGACGCCAGCGCGCCGCCTGCGGGATTTCCCTGACATCTTTCTCCACAAAGTTATCCACAGGTTTGCGGCGGTGCAGGGCCATCGGCGCCGGATATTTGGCAGACCTGTCAGGCCGTCACGCGCGCGGCCCCGCCGCCCCGGGTTCGCATCAGGATATTCTGATATACCTGCCGGGGACGGGGGCGTATAATCGCGCGTTTTTCCGGCCGGACCCCTATCGTGATACAGAATCTGCGCAACATCGCCATCATCGCCCACGTCGACCACGGCAAGACCACCCTGGTCGACGAACTGCTCAAGCAGTCCGGCACCCTGGGGGAGCGCTTCGGCGAGGTCGAACGGGTGATGGACTCCAACGACCAGGAGCGTGAGCGCGGCATCACCATCCTGTCCAAGAACACCGCGATCCGCTGGAACGACTATCGCATCAACATCGTCGACACGCCGGGGCACGCCGACTTCGGCGGCGAGGTGGAGCGGGTGCTGTCCATGGTCGATTCGGTCCTGCTGCTGGTCGACGCCCAGGAGGGCCCCATGCCGCAGACCCGCTTCGTCACCCAGAAGGCCTTCCAGCACGGCCTACGTCCCATCGTGGTGGTGAACAAGATCGACAAGCCCGGCGCGCGCCCGGACTGGGTGATCGACCAGGTATTCGAGCTGTTCGACAACCTGGGCGCCAGCGACGAGCAGCTGGACTTCCCCATCGTGTATGCCTCGGCGATCAACGGCTATGCCTCGCTGGAGGACGATGTGCGCGAGGGGGACATGACGCCGCTGTTCGAGGCCATCGTCGAGCACTGTCCGGTGCCCGAGGTCGATCCGGACGGCCCGCTGCAGATGCAGGTCTCCAATCTCGATTACAACAGCTATGTCGGCGCCATCGCGGTGGGACGGGTCACCCGCGGCAAGATCCGGCCCAACCAGAACCTGGTCGTGGTCAAGCGCGATGGCCAGGAACACCGGGCCCGGGTCGGCCTGGTCTATGGCTACCTGGGACTGGAGCGGCACGAGGTGGACGAGGCCAGTGCCGGGGACATCATCGCCATCACCGGCATCGAGGCGCCGAATGTCTCCGACACCCTGTGCGACCCGGAGCACGTCGAGCCCCTGCCGCCGCTGAGCGTGGACGAGCCGACCGTGTCCATGACTTTTCAGGTCAACAGCTCGCCGTTCGCCGGGCGCGAGGGCAAATACCTCACCTCGCGCCAGCTCAAGGAGCGCCTGGAGCGCGAACTGATCCACAACGTGGCCCTGCGCGTGGAGGAAGGCTCCGATCCCGAGAAATTCAAGGTCTCCGGGCGCGGTGAGCTGCATCTGTCGGTGCTGATCGAGAACATGCGCCGCGAGGGCTTCGAACTCGCGGTGTCACGCCCCGAGGTCATCTTCCGCGAGATCGACGGCGAGGTGTGCGAACCCTACGAGCAGGTGACCATCGATATCGAGGAGCAGCACCAGGGCGCCCTGATGGAGGCCCTGGGCGAGCGTCGCGGCGAACTCAAGGACATGGTGCCCGACGGCAAGGGCCGGGTGCGCCTTGATTACATCGTGCCCTCGCGCGGCCTGATCGGGTTTCAGACCGACTTCATGACCATGACCTCGGGCACCGGCCTGATGTACCACGTCTTCGACCACTATGGCCCGGCCCAGAGTGGCGGTATCGCCCCGCGCAAGAACGGGGTGCTGATCTCCAACGGCCAGGGCAAGGCCCTGGGTTACGCCCTGTTCAACCTGCAGGAGCGGGGCCGTTTGTTCACCTCGCACGGGGACGAGGTGTACGAAGGACAGATCATCGGCATCCATTCACGCGCCAACGACCTGGTGGTCAACCCCCTCAAGGGCAAGCAGCTCACCAATGTGCGCGCCGCGGGCAAGGACGATGCCATCGCCCTGACCCCGCCCATCCCGGTGACCCTGGAGATGGCGCTGGAGTTCATCGAGGACGATGAACTGGTCGAGATCACCCCCGGCGCCATCCGTCTGCGCAAGAAGCTGCTCAAGGACCACGAGCGCAAACGCGCCCGCCGCGATTGAAACCAGTCGGCGGTCCCGGACGGGGCCGGCGAGATACCGCGTGCAGGGCGTCCGGATCTGCCCTAAACTGCTGATTCCATGGACGCCCTGTACCCGCCTATCAAGCCCTATGCCCGCCATGCCTTCAAGGTGGATGGCCGTCATACCCTGTATGTGGAGGAGGTGGGGAATCCCGCGGGCATCCCGGCGGTGTTTCTGCACGGCGGTCCCGGCGCGGGCTGCGAGGACTATCACCGGCGGTTCTTCGATCCCGACCGTTATCGCCTGATCCTGTTCGATCAGCGGGGCGCGGGGCGTTCCACGCCGCATGCCGATCTGCAGGACAACACGACCTGGCACCTGGTCGAGGATCTGGAGTGGTTGCGCCGGCATTTCGGTTTCGAGCAGTGGCTGGTGTTCGGCGGTTCCTGGGGTTCGACCCTGGGGCTGGCCTATGCCGAGACGCATCCGGAGCGGGTCAGCGCCCTGATCCTGCGCGGGATCTTTCTGTGCCGTCCGCACGAGATCCACTGGTTCTACCAGGAAGGGGCCAGCCGCATCTTTCCCGAATACTGGGAGGACTTCATCGCGCCGGTGGAGCCGGAGCGGCGTGGCAATCTGTTACAGGCCTACCATGAGCTGCTGACCGGCAATGACGAGCTGCGCCGCATGGCGGCCGCGCGCGCCTGGTCGGTGTGGGAGGGCCGGACCGCGACCCTCAGTCCCAACCCGGAGGTGGTGGCGCATTTCAAGGATCCGAGGGTGGCCACCGCGATGGCGCGCATCGAGTGTCACTATTTCATGCATGACGCCTTTCTGCGGCCCAACCAGCTGCTGGAGGATGCGTATCGCCTGGCCGCCATACCGGGTGTGATCGTGCATGGCCGATACGACATGATCTGTCCGGTGGAGAACGCCTGGGCCCTGCACCGGGCCTGGCCGGGCAGTGAGCTGAGCATTCAGCCGCACAGCGGTCATTCGGCGGGCGAGCCGGAGATCAGCGCGGCCCTGGCGCGCGCCACGCGCTTCTTTGCGGACCGGCTCTGAGCTCAGGCCTGCTGTGCCGGGGCGTGCGCCTGCACCAGCAGCGCGTGGAGCCTGTCCGAGTCCTCCGGGGTGATGCCGACGATGCGCCCGCCGAGCCAGAAGTTGCCCGGGGTCTGGGCGGGGGAGATCCAGCCGACCTTGATACCCATGGAGAACATCGGTTTGTCCGGCTGGTCGGCCTCGCGCAGGTCGATTTGCAGCACGCCGCCGATGTCGGCCTGGGCGCGGGTCAGCAGCATGATGCCGCGGCGCGACAGGTTGACCACCGTGCCCAGCAGCTCATTGCTCAGGTTGTCGTGGGCAAAGAGGTTGAGGGAGATGGTGTCGATGCGGGGTTCGCGGCGGCGTTCCTCGGTCATTGCGGGGTTCCTGTGGCGGGAGCGGATTCCAGTCTCTTTCTGATCGAGCCGAGGATCTGTGCAAACAGTCCCTCGGGCTTCACCTCAACCTGCTTCAGGCTGCCGTCATCCAGCCTGCGGACGGCCTCCTTGAGGCTGAGGCGGGCGCGCTTGAGGCCGTGTTGATCGACGAACAGGGCGCGCTGGGTGTGCGGGTTGGCCCACAGCAGCTTGACCATCAGCGGTTGTTCGTCGGCATTGCGTTGCAGGGTGAACCAGGTGCCGGCCGGGATCTTCAGGATACGCTGGGCCTCTTGCTCGTCCAGGGGCGGTTCCCTGTCCGGATGGGCGGGGGTTCCCGTCGGCGCGTCCGGGGCCTCGCTCACGCCCTCCCGTGATTTGCCCAGGTTGCGCAGGAACAGTTCGATCTTGTCCTGGTAGTGCGGCAACAGCATCACGATCAGTTCGCGCAGTTGCTCGCCGGCCTCTTGCGCCTGCCGTAAATCATTGGCCTCCAGGCTCTCGATCAGGCGCACCGCGACGTCCAGCGAGGCCTTGCAGTTGATGTGTTGGGGGTTGAGGTCGTTACGCAGCAGCAACAGGCTCATGTAGTCGGTGAAGATGGTCTGAAAGAAGATGCGCGCGCTGCTCGGCAGGCCATGGGACTGCAGCAGGGTCTGGGTGGCGGACTCGGCGGTCTCGCGCGCCCGGGCCAGCATGGTCTTGCCCTTTTCGGCCTCCAGGGTGCGCTTTTCCGAGATCTTCTTGGCCTGTTCCAGCTGGCTGGCCTTGCGCATCAGTTCCCCTTCCAGGTGGTCATAATCCGGTTTGCCGGAGGCGTCGATCACCTTGCGCACGCAATACTGCAGGGTGGGGTAGATGCCTGATCTCAGGTGTTCCGGGTCCAGCCAGCGCATGCCCAGTTGCAGCATCTGGTCCAGCAGCTTGCGCGCGGGGTGCTTGGCGTCGTTGAGGAAGCGCGGGTCGCTGACCGCGATCTTCAGATAGGGGGTGTGCAGATGGCTGAGCAGGGTCTTGAGCTGGGGCGGCAGGGTCTGGTCGTCGAGGATGGCCTCGAACAGCATGCCGACCACGTCGATCGCGGTCTGCTCGCGTTCACCGATGTTCTTGGCGCCCCCCATCAGGGAATTGATGATCTGGCGCTGCTTGCGCAGGGTGTTGCGCACCCGCAGCAGCAGTTCCTTGTCGACCACCACCTTGTTGTCGCGCGTGGTCAGCAGCTGGGTGGCGGGGTTGGGCGCCTGTTGCAGAATCTTTGGTGAGTCCAAGGCGGTAAGTACGCGCCGCCGGCTTTCCACTGGAGATGTTGGGGGGTACTCAGTAGGGTTTCGCCCCAATGCACGGTAGCGCTCGCGGCGGCGCTTGGCGGCGACCAGCTCGGTGATCGCGCGCATGGTCTGCTCCGCCGAGGGCGCGTCGATGCCGCTGGGCGCGTCGCCCTCGAAGAAGGAGGGAGGGTCCGCGTAATCGTTCAGGTCGGAGTCTTCGGAATCCCGGGTGTCGGTCCTGCTGTCCCGCCGCGTCGCGCCGTTGCGTCCCTTGGAGCCGACGATGGTGTATTTGACCGTGGGCAGGATGCCGGCGTCGGCCAGCTCGTGGTTGATCTCCGACATGGCGATATCCATTTCGCTCATTACATACCGGTCGAACAGGGTGAACAGGATCAGCAGCACCTTGCTGGGCACGTCCAGCGGCTCCATGGCCTTCTCGAAGCTGGTGGCGATCCGCTTGGGGTTCAGCGGCAGGGTGTCGACCTGGAACTTCTTGCCGCCGTAGATGGCCGACAGGCGCTGCTTGAGGGCATGGAAGTTCTGCTGGTTGCGCAGGATGCAGTTGTTGGCGATGGTCTCCAGCGCCACCGAGCGCTCGTAGGCGTCGCGCTCCAGCAAGCTGAGGGTCTCTTCACCGGGAGCCGGGTGTGTTGGGCGGGTGTTAAAGGGGTCTTGCTCGGTGTGATCCAGTTCTTCGCGAAAGTTGCGTTGTACCGTATCGCCCTGCATGGCCAGCAGGTGCTGGGCGTCGAAGAAGGCGGTCTGCAGGTCGACGCTCTCGGACTTTGCGGCGAAATCGACCAGGGTCTCCCCGACATTGTCGAGGAGCAGATTGAGACCATCGCACAACCGCTGCATGGTGCGGTTGTGCCATTTGGCGAGGATTTGGGTGGCCGCTTCTTTCATCAGCTTTCCGTAGCGCGTTCTCTGGGGCCAAAATATAATCTTATGGGCGGGGTTTTACCATCGGCAGATTGCACAACGACTTGAGAAACCGGAAAAAGACATGATCGGCCTGATCCAGAGAGTGACCCGCGCCCGGGTCTCGGTGGAGGGGAAGTGCATCGCCTCCATCGGCACTGGCCTGCTGGCGTTGGTGGGCGTGCAGAGGCATGACACCGAGGCCAGCGCCGACCGCCTGCTGCGGCGCATGCTGGGATACCGGGTGTTCGCGGACGCGGAGGGAAAGATGAATCTGGGACTGGACGCGGTCGGCGGCGGGCTGCTGCTGGTGTCGCAGTTCACCCTGGCCGCGGACACGCGCAAGGGCGCGCGCCCGAGTTTTTCCAGCGCGGCCCCGCCGGATCTGGGACGGCGTCTGTTCGAGCATCTGGTGCGTCGGGCGCGCGAGACCCATCCCGAGGTGGCCAGCGGGCGTTTCGGGGCGGACATGCAGGTGGAGCTGCTCAATGACGGCCCGGTGACCTTCTGGCTGGAGACATGAGTGGCCGACTTGGCATAAAATGGCCGCTTGGTAATGTCCGGGAGGACGCCCTGCATGTCACGCAAAGCCCGTGTGGAACGTAACACCCTCGAGACCCGCATCCAGGTCTCGCTGGACCTCGACGGAACCGGCAAGGCCCGGTTCGAGACCGGGGTGCCCTTTCTCGAACACATGCTGGACCAGGTCGCGCGTCACGGCCTGATCGATCTAGACATCGTTGCCGACGGTGATCTGCACATCGACGCCCACCACACGGTGGAGGACATCGGCATCACCCTGGGGCAGGCCTTCGCCCAGGCCCTGGGCGACAAGAAGGGCATCCGCCGCTACGGCCATGCCTATGTGCCGCTGGACGAGGCGCTCTCGCGCGTGGTGCTCGACCTGTCCGGGCGCCCCGGCCTGGAGTACCACGTCGAATTCAGCCGCGGCATGATCGGCAGCTTCGATGTCGACCTGGCGCATGAGTTCTTCCAGGGCTTCGTCAACCACGCCCTGGCGACGCTGCACGTGGACAACCTGCGCGGCAGCAACGCGCACCACCAGGCCGAGACGGTGTTCAAGGCCTTCGGCCGCGCCCTGCGCATGGCCCTGGAGCCCGATCCGCGCATGAGCGAGGTCGTCCCGTCCACCAAGGGTTCGCTGTAGGAATCGCATCATGAGCCAGAAGATTGCCGTTGTGGACTACGGCATGGGCAACCTGCGCTCGGTGGCCAAGGCCATCGAGCACGTGGCGGGCGACGCCGAGGTGCGCGTGACCGACGACCCGGGCTACATCCGCCGGGCCCATCGGGTGGTGTTCCCGGGGCAGGGGGCGGCGCGCGACTGCATGGCCGCGATCGGCGAGCACCATCTCAACCAGGCGGTGCTGGAGGCGGCGCGCAGCAGGCCTTTCCTCGGCATCTGCATGGGTCTGCAGGTGCTGATGCAGTTCTCGGAGGAGAACGGCGGCACCCCGCTGCTGGGCCTGTTCCCCGGCCAGGTGCGGCGTTTCGACGGCACCGCGCGCGCCGACAACGGTCTGCCGCTGAAGATCCCGCACATGGGCTGGAGCCCGGTGGACCAGCGCGTGGCGCACGCCCTGTGGGACGGCATCCCGGACGGCGCGCGCTTCTACTTCGTGCACAGCTACCGGGTGGTGCCGGAGGATCCCAGCCTGATCGCGGCGACCACCGACTACGGGGTGCGCTTCTGCTCGGCGATCGCGCGCGACAATCTGTTCGCCTGCCAGTTCCATCCCGAAAAGAGCGCGGAGACGGGGCTGCGGCTGCTCGAGAATTTTGTGAACTGGAAGCCCTGATGATGAGCACGAGGTCCGCTGGGCCGCTCGCCTCCCCGCCCCGGGGGAATGTTTTGCCGCCGGCGGCGTCCCTTGTGCGTTAAGGCCTGATACTATGCTGTTGATACCCGCAATCGATCTCAAGGACGGCAAGTGCGTCCGCCTGCGCCAGGGGCGCATGGACGACGATACCGTGTTCTCCGACAATCCCGCCGAGATGGCGGACCGCTGGGTGGGCGAGGGCGGTCGGCGCCTGCACCTGGTCGATCTCAATGGCGCCTTTGCCGGCGAGCCGGTCAATGGCGCGGCGATCTCGGCGATCTGCGCGGCCCACCCGGACACGCCCATCCAGGTGGGCGGCGGCATCCGCGACGAGCGCACCATCGAGGCCTACCTGGAGATCGGCGTGGATTTCTGCATCATCGGCACCCAGGCGGTGAAGGATCCCGACTTCGTCGGACGTGCCTGCCGGGCCTTTCCGGGGCATATTATCGTGGGCCTGGACGCCAGGGACGGCATGGTGGCGATCAATGGCTGGGCCGAGGTGACCGATCACCGGGTGAGCGATCTGGCCGGCCGTTTCGAGAACGATGGGGTGTCCGCCATTGTCTATACCGATATCGGCCGCGACGGGATGATGCGCGGCGTGAACGTGGAGGCCACCGTGGCCCTGGCCGAGACGGTGGGCATTCCGGTGATCGCCTCCGGCGGCATCACCAACCTGGATGACGTGCGGGCCCTGTGCGAGGCGCCCACTGACAACATCATGGGCGCGATCACCGGGCGGGCCATATACGAGGGCACCCTGGACCTGGCCGAGGGCCAGAGACTGGCGGACGAACTGAGTGCGGCAAACAACTGACTGCGGAGAACGCCGGGCGCGGGGTGTTTCCCGCCACCGTCACGCCCCCGGCGGCGAGTGAACACTATGGGTCTGGCAAAACGTATTATTCCCTGCCTCGATGTCGATAACGGCCGCGTGGTCAAGGGCGTGCAGTTCGTGGACATCCGCGACGCGGGCGACCCGGTCGAGGTGGCGCGCCGCTACAACGAGGAGGGCGCGGACGAGATCACCTTTCTCGACATCACCGCCACCTCGGACAACCGCGACACCATGGTGCACGTGGTCGAGCAGGTGGCCTCGGAGGTGTTCATCCCGCTCACCGTGGGCGGCGGCATTCGGCGGCCCGAGGACGTGCTGACCATGCTCCATGCCGGCGCCGACAAGGTGGCGATCAACTCGGCCGCGGTGTTCAATCCCGAGTTCGTGCGCGAGGTCACCGAGCGCTTCGGCTCGCAGTGCATCGTGGTGGCCATCGACGCCAAGCGGGTGGATGATCACTGGGAGATCTTCACCCACGGCGGGCGCAAGGGCACGGGGATCGACGCGGTCGAGTGGGCGCGCAAGATGGCCGACTACGGCGCCGGAGAGATCCTGCTCACCAGCATGGACCGCGACGGCACCAAGATCGGCTTCGACAACGAACTGACCCGCGTGGTGGCCGAGGCGGTGCCCATCCCGGTGATCGCCTCCGGCGGGGTCGGCGAGCTGCAGCACCTGGTGGACGGCATCCGGGAGGGCGGCGCCGACGCCGTGCTGGCGGCCTCCATCTTCCACTTCGGTGAATACAGCATCGCCGAGGCCAAGCGCTTCATGGCCGAACAGGGCGTGGAGGTGCGGCTGTGAGCGGGGTGCTGGAACAGCTGGCGGAGGTCCTGGAGGCGCGCAAGCAGGCCGACCCCGGCAGCTCCTATGTCGCCGGTCTGTACGCCAAGGGCCTGGACGCCATCCTCAAGAAGGTCGGCGAGGAGGCCACCGAGACCGTGATGGCGGCCAAGGACGGGGTGCCCGAAAAAATTGTCTACGAGACGGCCGACCTGTGGTTTCATACCCTGGTGCTGCTGGCCCATCAGGGCCTGGGTCCCGAAGACGTGTTGAACGAGCTGCAACGCCGCTTTGGCCTGTCCGGGCTGGAGGAAAAGGCGTCGCGCAAAGACCGGTAGAACATATTTCGAAAGCAGGAGGAGAACAATGGGTGTGGGTGGAATCAGTATCTGGCAATTGCTCATCATTCTGGTGATCGTGCTGGTGTTGTTCGGCACCAAGCGGCTGAGGAACATCGGCAGTGATCTGGGCGGCGCGGTCAAGGGCTTCAAGAAGGCCATGAGCGACGAGGAGTCCAAGAAGGAGGTGCCGCAAAAGCTGGAGCAGGCCGATGAAAAGGTGATCGAGGGCGAGACGGTCGAGGACAAGGAAAAGCAGTAATCCGGGTTCCGGGACGGCTGAGCCATGTTCGATGTCGGCTTCTTCGAGCTGCTGATGGTGGGGCTGGTGGCCCTGCTGGTCATCGGCCCAGAGCGCCTGCCCATGGTGGCCCGCAAGGCCGGCATGTGGGCCGGGCGCGCGCGGCGTTTCGTCAACTCGGTCAAGCGCGATATCGACCGCGAGATCCAGGCCGAGGAATACAAGCGTCTGCTGGATGAGCAGAACCTCAAGAACCCGGTGCACGAGATCATCGAGGACACCCGCCAGGAGTTCGCCGAGATCAAGGCGCAGACCCGGTCGGCGGTCTCCGCCGCGCAGGGTGACGAGACCGGCACCGCCGCCAAAGAACCTGAAAAATGAGCGAGGCACTGCCGGAACAGCCCTTCATGTCCCACCTGCTGGAGCTGCGCGACCGCCTGCTGCGCTCGGTGCTGGCGGTGCTGCTCCTGCTGCTGGCGCTGTTCCCCTTCGGCAACGACATCTATACCTTCATCGCAGAGCCGCTGATGAAGGTGCTGCCGGAAGGCGCCTCCATGATCGCCACCAAGGTGGCCTCGCCCTTCCTCACCCCCTTCAAGCTGTCGCTGGTCAGCGCGGTGTTCCTGGCGATGCCCTACCTGCTCTACCAGTTGTGGTCCTTCATCGCCCCGGGGCTGTACCAGCACGAAAAGCGCCTGGCCCTGCCGATGCTGGCCTCCAGCATCTTCCTGTTCTACCTGGGGGCGGCCTTCGCCTATGTCGTGGTCTTTCCCCTGGTGTTCTCCTTCCTGACCGGCACCGCGCCCCAGGGCGTGCTGGTGATGACCGACATCACCGAGTACCTGGATTTCGTCCTGACCCTGTTCTTCGCCTTCGGTATCGCCTTCCAGATCCCGGTGGCCACGGTACTGCTGGTCATGGCCGGCCTGGCCAAGCCCGAACAGCTCGCCGCCAGGCGTCCTTACGTGGTGGTCGGCGTCTTCATCGTGGGCATGCTGCTGACCCCGCCGGACGTGATCTCGCAGACCCTGCTGGCGGTGCCCATGTGGCTGCTGTTCGAGCTGGGCGTGTTCCTCTCGCGCCTGGTGGTGCGCGAGCGCGCGGCGAGGGAGGATGCCGAGGCGCCGGACGCCGACCCGGTCGGGTCAGCGCCGGAGCCGGAACCGGCCGCATCGGTCTCCGGTGTCCCGGTCGCGACCGAGGCGGACATGGAGGACGACTATCGCCCCATGACCGACGAGGAGATGGAGGCGGAACTCGACCAGCTGGACGAGGAAGAGGATGAGGAAGACTGGGAGGCCGGGTCGCAGACGCCCGAGTCGCCCGCCGACAAGGCGCCGGAGCCCTTCGAGCCCGACGCCGTGGACGCCAAGCTGGAGCGGGTCATGGCCCTGCGCGATGAGGAACGCTATGACGAGGCGCGCACACTGCTCTACGAGGTCCTGGTCGAGGGCAACGAGACCCAGGTCCGGGTGGCCCGCAACATCCTGGCCCAGCTCGATGCCTGAGCGCTGTGGGCGCCGCCTGGCCGGCCTGTGGCTGGGCGTGATGCTGCTGTTTGCGTCGCCGGTCTGGGCGCTGCAGAACCAGCTCAAGGACAATCCCTCGCCCTATCTCGCTATGCACGGCGACGACCCGGTCGCCTGGCAGCAATGGGGCCCGGGCATCCTGGCCCTGGCCAAGAAACAGGGCAAGATGATCTTCATCTCCAGCGGCTATTTCTCCTGTCACTGGTGCCACGTCATGCAGCGCGAGAGCTACAGCAATCCGCGCATCGCGGCGCTGCTGAACAAATACTTCATTCCGGTCAAGGTCGATCGCGAACTCAACCCCGCCCTGGACGCCTACCTGGTGGACTATGTCGAGCGCACCCGGGGCAGCGCGGGCTGGCCGCTGAACGTGTTTCTCACGCCCGAGGGCTACCCCCTGGCCGGGATCACCTATCTGCCACCCAATCTGTTCGAGAATGTGCTCAGGCGCCTGGGCGAGGACTGGTCCCGCCAGGGCGACACCCTGCGCGACCTGGCCCGCAGGGCCCTGCTGGAGCTGACCGCCGAGAGTCCCGAGTCCACCCAAAAGCCCCCGCCGCTGACCGAGCTGCGCGGCCGTTTTCTGCGCCAGGCCCTGGCCCTGGGCGACAGCCTGGCCGGCGGCTTCGGCGAGCAGGGCAAGTTCCCCATGACCCCGCAGCTGCAGGCCCTGCTCAGCCTGCCCAGCGACCATCCGGGCGGCGACCTGGACCATCTGCTGACCCTGACCCTGGACCAGATGGCGAGGCAGGGACTGCGCGACCACCTCGGCGGCGGCTTCTTCCGCTACACCGTCGATCCGGCCTGGCGGACCCCGCACTTCGAGAAGATGCTCTACACCCAGGCCCTGCTGGCGCGGGTCTATCTGCTGGCGGGCCGGCGCTACCATCGCCAGGACTACCTCGACCTGGCGCGCGAGACCCTGGACTTCGTTCTGCGCGAGATGCGCGGGGCCCACGGCCTGTTCGTCGCAAGTTTCTCGGCCGTGGACGCAAAGGGCAGGGAAGGCGGCCATTACCTGTGGACGGGTGAACAGCTGGAGCGGGTACTGGGTAAACAGGACGCGGAACTGGCGCGGCGCCACTGGGGCATGCGGGGCGAGCCGGGGCACGAGGGAGGCTATCTGCCCCGCCGGGGCGAGGATGCCGCGGCCCTGGCCAAGGCCCTCGGCCGTCCCAGGGCGGAGATCGAACAGCGCCTGCGCGGCATCCGCGAGCGACTGCTGAAGGCGCGCGCCCAGCGCCCCCTGCCCACGGACACCAAGGAACTGGCCGGCTGGAACGGCCTGCTCCTCGGCACCCTGGCGCTGGCCGGCGAGGTGCTGCACGAGCCGGACTACACCCGGGCCGCGCGCCGCCTGGCCACGCAGATCCGGGCCCGGCTGTGGCATGAGCACGGCCTGTGGCGGGCGCGGGCCGCCGACCGGCCGATAGGCGAGGCGGACCTGTCCGACTATGCCTATCTGGCCGACGGCCTGGGACTGCTGCTGTCCAGCGTCCAGGTCCCGGAGCTGAAGGCCTGGCGCGGGCAACTGCTGGAGGCGGCCTGGAAGAAGTTCCACGGCGTGCGCGGCTGGCGCCTGTCGGAGACCCCGCCCCTGCCGGGCATGGGCATGGCCCGCGCCATCCAGGACGGCGCCCTCCCGGCGGCGCCCGCCCTGCTCATCCAGGCCTCGCTCGAACTGCCCGAACTGGCGCCCAGGGCCCGCAAGGCGCTGCAGGCGGCCCTGCCGACCGTGGCATCCGAGCCGTTCTGGTATGCCTCCTACCTGGTAATACGATTCCAGACCCACGATCACGATTTACAGGGAGGCGATGGAAAACCATGATCAAGCCGATGTTGCGGTGTTTGGGCCAAGGAAATGTCATGCAGCGTTTCCCGGTACCGTCATTATTATTGTTCGTGGGGGCGGCTTTGTCGCAAGGCAAAGATGCTGCGTATTGGGTGTTTTGGGGGGCAGCTGCGTTCTTGGCAGCATTGATTGGTCAGCTTTGGTCTCAGGCGCAAGCCGAACGCGCCGGGGCTAGTCTCAGGCCGAGTATTGTAGCGGCGCTTGCTGCCATGATCGTTGTTGGGTTGATGGTCATGCAGATCGTTACCATAGGCGGTGAACGCTGGCCATATCTGCTGCACATGATCGATTTTGGATTCCTATTCGTCGGTCTGACGGTACTGCTCCCCGTTGCCCCCTTCCTGGGACGTCGTTTTTCCATTGAAGTCCTATGGCGTTTTGGGCTGGACGTGTTGCTTGCCATGCTAGCGTGTCTCGGTGTGAGTCTGGTTATCAGTGCTGGATTGGGTTTGGCTGGTCTGTCGGTGGAATTCCTTTTTGATTTCGATGCGCGGAATGTGTTGGACAAGCTGTTTCCGGTCGTGCCCTGGTTCAGTGCGTTCTTGGCGTTGGGGTTGCTGCCAGACTATGTAGGGCATCAATCTGAGACGACAGCGTTCACATATGGCGTGGTAGACCTGCTGTTGCGTTTTCTCAACTGGGTGGTTGTTCCGCTGTTGCTAGTACATGGTGCGATCCTTAACCTGTATGCGCTTAGCATCCTGATTAGCTGGGAGTTGCCACATGGTGGCGTGGGCTGGATGGTGGGCAGTTTCGTCTCCATTGGCACCTTGGTTTGGTTGTTGGTTCAGGTTCCGGTCCAAAGCGGTGAGGGTGGGCGTTTTGTTCGTTGGTTTGCGCGTGGCTGGTGGTGGCTGCTGATTGCGCCATTCGGACTGTTGGTAATTGGCGTCTGGTGGCGCATAACAGACTATGGCGTGACCCCACCACGCTATCTATTGGCTGAGATGACTATCTGGACAGCCTTTGCGCTCGTGCTATGGCTCTGGCGGGGGATAAGAACAAGCAATCGGGCACTGCTAGGGGTGGCCGTCGCTTTGTTTCTGTTTGGCGCCTTGGCTGGGCCATTCAGTGCGCGAAATCTAAGTTTGCGGAGCCAACTGGGCTTGTTACGGGGGGCGCTGGAGAAGCGAGGTTTGCTGGATAAGCAAGGGCATTTGATGCGGCCTGTACCAAAGGGTATCTGGGACAAGGACGACTGGCGGCATCTGAACTCGATCATGGATGAGCTGTTTGCTCTTGCTGGGGATGATGCTGTATTGGCGCTTGTGCGTCCAGTGCTGAAAGAAAAGCAATGGCGGGCAATTGAAGATGAAAGGCGGTCAAAGTCCTTAGTGTCGGAAAATAACCCTCTTCTGTGGGCCTCCTACGTGAGAAAACCTACAAAATTGCACGAGTTGTTGAGCGGTGTGTTGGCACTTGACGACTATGATTCGGGTCAGACGAACTTTTTTATTGCGACCAAGCCGCTCGTACTGTATGTGCCAGCGGGTATGCGTTTGGTTATGGACGTGGAGTTGCTAGGAGGGCAACAGCCGGTCTGGATCGGATCTGGGCTACGCCTGCGAAAGAGTGGCGAAGGTATGTTGCTGTTGGAACGACTTAAGGGAGATGCGTCGCAACCATCAGCGCATGGTATGGTTGATAATGAACGAATGGAGGTTGTTTGGCGATTGAGCCCAGCGCGGTTGAAGAAGGTTGCTGGAGCGAGGATGACGACACGATATAATAGTAAAGTGGCAACAGATAGCGTACCGCTGGATGTGACCATGATGGATGGTAGCCACTTGTTGGTGAAGGAATTCGAAGTTGGATCCTGTTTGGCACAGAAGAAGAATAAAACGTACCCCTGTATCAAGGCCATCATGCTGAGTATGTTGCTTCCGGAAGCTCAATTCAGCGAGATTCAAAGAAAAATGGTCCCACCATCAACCAAATAATGCAGTCAAGGTGCTGATATTCAGTGTGTTTCCGTTTCTCGCGTTCAAGGTTGCCCCCAAAGTTGCCTCACTTTTTCTTTCGGTACCCCCTGATTCCGGTTGTCCTTCTTGATTTAGATCAAGATTGCGTCCCTGCCGCCGCGTCCACCCGCGCCGCCAGGCACAAAAAACCCGGCGCGGCGGCCGGGGTCAGGGGTGAGGGCAAAAGAATGGCGGGGCCTGCCGCAGGACACCCGCCTTGGCTGACATCTCGAACGTTCTCGGCCATCTGGACGCCGGCTCGACGGTGAGTGTAGCACCAGGACGCTGTGGCGGAATGGTCAAGCGGCCGGGTGTGATGTGTTAGCCCAAAGCCGTAATGTCCCCTTTGTCCAATTCTAAAATGTCCCCTTTTGATTTCGGGAGGGGCGGTGACAGAGGAGACCATTGCGATGACACGGAAGGCTGTGGACCGGCTGGGAGTGGTTCAGCAGGTTGTCGAGCAGCAGTTACGGCAAAAAGAGGCGGCCCGGCAGTTGGGCCTGAGCGTGCGGCAGGTCAAGCGCCTGGTGGCCCGATACCGGGCAGAAGGTCCCTCGGGGCTGGTCTCGCGCCGCCTCGGTCGGCGCCCCGGCAACGCCCTGTCCGACGCGGCACGCCAGGAGGCGCTGGGACTGGTCCGCACTCACTACCCCGACTTCGGGCCCACGCTGGCCCGCGAGAAGCTGGCCGCCCACCATGGGCACAAGCTGTCCGCCGAGACCGCCCGGGCCTACATGGAGACGCTGCGCGCTTACCTGACCCGGCATGGCCGGCCGGTCGCCCTCTACTCCGACAAGCACAGCATCTTCCGGGTGAACCGCCCGGATCGAGAGGGGGAGCTGGCCCAGTTCGCCCGGGCCCTCAGGACCCTCGACATCGAACCCATCCATGCCAATACGCCGCAGGCCAAGGG
>JALVTT010000139.1 GCA_027024025.1 Sedimenticola sp. | reverse complement strand
ATGTCGGCTCATCACATCCTGGGGCTGAAGTCGGTCCCAAGGGTATGGCTGTTCGCCATTTAAAGTGGTACGCGAGCTGGGTTTAGAACGTCGTGAGACAGTTCGGTCCCTATCTGCCGTGGGCGTTTGAGAATTGAGGGAAGCTGCTCCTAGTACGAGAGGACCGGAGTGGACGATCCTCTGGTGTTCCGGTTATCACGCCAGTGGTATTGCCGGGTAGCTATGATCGGACAGGATAACCGCTGAAAGCATCTAAGCGGGAAGCCCCTCCCAAGATAAATTCTCACTGAGCTTTAAGCTCCTGAAGGGCCGTTGAAGACTACAACGTTGATAGGCTGGGTGTGGAAGCGCGGCAACGTGTGAAGCTAACCAGTACTAATTGCCCGTGAGGCTTGACCATATAACGCCCAAGAGTTCTGGAAAGAACCCGCAGGGCTGGGTCGTGACAACTGGCCTCCCAAGGCGTCTGATCAATCAAACCGAACAGGGAGTATCGCCACGGCGGTATTCCGAACAGTTTGCCTGGCGGCAATAGAGCATTGGAACCACCTGATCCCATCCCGAACTCAGAAGTGAAACAGTGCATCGCCGATGGTAGTGTGGGGTTTCCCATGTGAGAGTAGGTCACCGCCAGGCTTTAATACCAAAATCCCGGCCAGCTTTTCGCTGGTCGGGATTTTTCTTTGGGGGCCTGGCGGTGACCGAAGGGTTAGCAGGGAAAAGGCAAGGCAAACAGTTTTGCCTTGCCCCTGCGAACGCCCCCTGCCTCTGGCGGGGGGGGTGGTCGCCAGGCTTTAATACCAGAACCCCGATTGCGAAAGCGGTCGGGGTTTTTCTTTATTGCGGCCCGATCGGTGATAATAGCCCCATGCGTCATCCCTTCTCATTCCGTCGTATCGCCGGGTTTGCCCTGATCGGGCTCCCGCTGTTGTTGCTGCTGGTTCTGGTGCTCAATCTGTTGACCTATTCGCGCCTCGCCTATGAGCAGCCGGTGGCGGAGTTGCGCGTCAGCCAGATGGGCCCCGACCGTTACCTGGTCCTGCTGAGCGCCGGCGGGGATGAAAAACGCCTGGTGCTCAACGGCGATCAATGGCAGCTGGATGCCCGCGTGATCAAATGGAAACCCTGGGCCAATCTGCTCGGCCTGGATGCGCGTTACCGACTGGAACGCCTGGGCAGCCGGTTCAGTGATCCGGCCGAGGCCGAGACCCGGCGCCCGCGTATCTACCAGCTGGCCATGGTGTCCTGGCTGGATGTCTGGGAACTGGCGCAGAAGCACTCGGCCTGGATGCCGGCGGTCGATGCGGCCTATGGCTCCTCGGTCTATCTGCCGCTCGAGGACGGCACGGCCTACCGGATCAGCCTGTCTCAGAGCGGGCTGGTGGCGCGCCCGATCCAATTTCGGAAGGAGTCTTCATGACGGTCAGCTACCAGGTATCGCTGGACAGTCCCCAGACCCACGAATTCGCGGTCAGGCTGCGGGTGCGGTGCGCCGCTGGCACCCTGTATCTCGATCTGCCGGCCTGGATCCCCGGCAGCTACATGATCCGCGATTTTGCACGCAATATCCGCGACCTCCAGGCCAGGCAGGACGGGAAAACGGTGGCGGTGGAAAAGACCGACAAGCAGACCTGGCGCCTGCGGGTCGACGCCGGGATGCTGCAGGTCGACTATCGGGTCTATGCCCTCGACCAGTCGGTGCGTACCGCCTATCTGGATGACACCCGGGCCTATTTCAACGGGACCAGCCTGTTTCTGCGGGTGCGGGGAGCGGAGTCTGGTCCGCATCGTTTGCAGCTGAACCGTCCCGGCTTCGCCGGGGCCGCGGAGTGGCGGGTGGCGACCACGTTGCCGGGCGAGGCGCTGGATTCGTCCGGATTCGGCGATTACCGTGCCAGTGACTATGCCGCGCTGATCGATCATCCGGTGGAGATCGGCCGTTTCGCCGCCTGTGGCTTCACGCTCGCCGGGATCGATCACCGGATGATCTTCGTCGAGGCCGAGGGAGCGGATCTCGATCGGATTGCCCGTGATGTAGAGCCGATCTGTGCTGAACATGTCGCCATGTTTGGCGAACTGCCGGTCAAGCGCTATCTCTTTCAGACCCTGGCCACGGCCGACGGCTACGGCGGTCTGGAGCACCGTGACAGCACCAGCCTGATCTGCAAACGCTCCGACCTGCCCTGGCCCGGCGGCAGCGGTATCGACAAGGGCTATCGTCAGTTCCTGGCGCTGTGCAGCCACGAGTATTTCCACCTCTGGAACGTCAAGCGCATCCGTCCGCATGTCTTCGCCCAGGCCGATCTGTGCCGCGAGGCCCATACCGAGCTGCTATGGGCCTTCGAGGGCATCACCTCCTATTACGACGAGCTGGCGCTGCCGCGCAGTGGGGTGCTCCCGCGGGACGACTATCTGGACATACTGGCGCCCTCGCTGACCCGCTATTACCGCAACAGCGGCCGGCATCGCCAGAGCGTGGCCGAGTCCAGTTTCGACGCCTGGACCAAGTTCTACAAGCAGGACGAGAGCGCGCCCAACGCCATCGTCAGCTACTACAACAAGGGCGCCCTGGTGGCCTTCGGCCTGGACTGGCTGATCCGGCGCGCCAGCGGCGACCGCCTGAGCCTGGACGATCTCATGCGCCATGTCTGGACGCGCTATGGCCGTACCGGCCGGGGCGTGCCCGAACGGGCCTACGAGGGAGAGCTGGCGACCCTGCTGCTGGAGCACGGGGTGGCGCATTGTGACGGCCTCGTCGGAGATCACTCGCGCGCGGAGGATGTGGTGGCGGAGTTCTTCCGGCGCTACATCTATGGCGTCGAGGAGCTGCCGCTGGCGGACTGGCTGGCCGATTTCGGAGTGGGCCTGGTTTTGCGCCGTGCCGGCGCGGACGACGACCAGGGCGGCTTCCGCGCGCCGTCCGCCGGCGAGGCCGAGCCGCGCCCGCAGCTGGGCGCGCGCCTGGGCGCGCGTGACGGCATGGCGCGGGTGGAGCAGGTCTATGCCGGTTCCGCGGCGGAACGGGCCGGCCTGACCCCGGGCGACCTGCTGCTGGCGGTCGAGGGCGAGCGCTGCAGGCGGGAGAACATCACGGAACTGATGGCCCGCCATCCCCTGGGGAGCCAGGTGCGCCTGAGCCTGTTCCGGCGCGACCGGCTGCGCGAGGTCATGTTGCCGGTGGACGCCGGGCCACGGGACACGGTCGACCTGTACTGGCTGGATGAGGCGGGCCTGGCGCCCGGCGTGCGCCAGCGCCGTGAGGCCTGGCTGGCCTCCTCACGCGGACGCGGGCATGGCTGATTCCCGTCAGGTACTGAAGGCCCTGGCCGATGGCGGCTTTTGCTCCGGCAGCGAGCTAGCCCGGCGCCTGGGCTGCTCGCGCAGCGCGATATGGAAGCATGTGCGCCATCTGCGCGAGGACCTGGGCCTGCGGATCGACGCGGTCAACGGCCGTGGCTACCGCCTGGCCCAGCCCCTGGAACTGCTCGACCGGGCGCGCGTGCTGGCCCATGTCCCGGCCGCGCAACGCCGTCGCCTGGCGGCCTGCAGGATCGAGGACTGCGTGCCCTCCACCAACGCCCTGGCCCTGGAGGCGGCCAGCCAGGTTCCCGACGGGCCCATTGCCTGGTTCGCCGAGGCGCAGACGGCCGGGCGTGGCCGGCGGGGCAGACAGTGGCATTCCCCCTATGGACGCAATCTGTATTTTTCTCTTCTGTACCGGTTCGAGCGCCCGCTGCACGCCCTGGCCGGCCTGAGCATCGCGGTCGGTGTCGAGCTGGCCGGGCTGCTCAGCGCCTGCGGCCTCCGCGGGCACGGGCTCAAATGGCCCAACGATCTGTTGTGGCGGGGCGGCAAGCTGGCCGGCATCCTGATCGAGGCCAGCGGGGAGGCGCAGGGCCCGGCCTGGGCGGTGATCGGCGTGGGCCTCAATGTCGACCTGGGCGAGGTACCCGACTGGCTGGACCAGCCGGCGGCCGATCTGCGCGGCGCCGGAATCACGGTCCCGCGCACCGAGCTGGCCGGGCGTCTGCTGACCGGCATGCTGGATCTGTGTGAGACCTTCGCCGGGGACGGCCTGACCCCCTTCGTCGAACGCTGGCCCGAATATGATCTGCTGCGCGGGCAGGAGGTCTGTCTGTCCGGTCCCGGATTGTCGCAGCGCGGCACCGTGCTGGGACTGGCGGCGGACGGCGGCCTGCGCCTGCTGAGCGATGGCCGGGAGCAGGTGTTCCACGGTGGCGAGGTCAGTCTGCGTCTGGAGGCGGAGGCATGAGCACACTGCTGATCGATTTGGGCAACAGCCGCGCCAAGCTTGCCGTGTTTGATGGCGGCATGCGTTATCTTGGTGATGTCGGGCATGGCCGGGATCCCGATTTTGACCTCCCGGCGCGCGTGGGTGAAGTCTGGCTGGCCAGCGTGCTGGACGAGGACCGGACATCGGCTTGCCTGTCCGGTCTCGGCCTGTCCGGGGCCATCCAGCACCGGGTTCGCGTGGAGGACCATCTGCCGCTGCTGCCGACCCGATATGCCAGCGGCCAGCTGGGTGTCGACCGCTGGCTGGGCGCCCTGGCGGCCTATCGCCGCGTCAGGCGCGCCTGCGTGGTGGTGGACGCGGGCACCGCCACCACCATCGACCTGGTCGATGGGACGGGCGTCCACCTGGGCGGCTATATCCTGCCGGGACCGGCCGCGATGCGCGAGGCCGTGCTGGAACGGACCGCGATCCGCCTGCCCGACAATGCCCCGGATTGCGCAGACATACCGCCACGCCGCACCCGCGACGCGATACACTGTGGCGCGCTCGCGGCGCAATGCGCGCTGATCCGGGAGTGCCTGGAGCGCCTGGGCGCGGATGCCGCGCTGGTCCTGGGCGGGGGCGCGGGCCGGGAAGTGAATTCCATGCTGGGAGGACAGGGCATCGTGACAGAACAGCTGGTACTGGCAGGGCTGGCCGAAGTGGCCGCCGGGGAGCGGACGTGCGCTGGCTGATCGGGCTGTTGCTGGCGGCCAATCTGGTGCTGCTGCTGTGGCAGGGCGTGGCCGACGACCAGCCGGCCTACCGCCCCCGCCTCGCGGCCCCCGATGTAGGGGATCTCCGTCTGCTCGATGACGGCGAGGCCGGAGCCGGCTTGGCCGCGGGCGACACGGCCGGGACTGGTGCCAAGACCAGGCCCGTGTCGGCACCGGCATCGCCGGTGCGCTCAACGCCCAAGCCGAAGCCCAAGCCGAAGCCCAAGCCGAAGCCCAAGCCGAAGCCCAAGCCGAAGCCCAAGCCGAAGCCCAAGCCTAAGCCCAAGCCCAAGCCTAAGCCTAAGCCCGAACCAAAATCCGAACCAAAGCCGGAGGCCGTTGCGCCGGCCGCCACGGCCCCGGCGCCGGGGGGAGCGGAAACCGGCAAGGCCTCCGTTCCGGCCGCGACGGCCACCTCCGCTCCGGAACCGCCGGCGACGGATAGCCGCGCCGAGGTGGCCCGGAAAGACAAAGCGTCTCGCCCTCTGTTGTCCCCGGCGCGCAAAGACCTTGGCTGCTGGCAGCTCGGTCCCTTCCAGGATCGGCAGCAGGCTGCCAACCTGATCCCGCGCTTGCCACCGGGTATGGAGTCTATAGGTATGGTTTATACACGAGTACGAGTACCGAACGGCTATTATGTGATGATCCCCGCTTTGGCAACGCATTCAGAGGCTGAGCAGCTTGCGCAACAGTTAAGGTACCAAGGATTCCTGGATTCCTGGGTATTAGGTAGTGGACCGTTCAAAAACGCCATTTCCCTTGGGATGTTTAGCCAGCGCGAGAATGCTGAACGTCGTCTCGAAGAGCTGGTTTCGAAAGGTTTTGAGGCTAAAATGCGGCGGCGTTTCAAGCGGATTGATGGCGTTCTTTTACGCGTAAGAGGCCCTCGTGGCGGCGCGGCAGAGCGTTTGCTGGACCGGATGGTGGCCGGCCGGAAAAAACACATCCATTGTCCGGATTGATTGTTTGCCCAAGGGTTGCCCTCCTCCTACAATGCGGCTCACAGGCTGGTGTAGCTCAGTAGGTAGAGCAGCTGATTTGTAATCAGCCGGTCGCGGGTTCGATTCCTGTCACCAGCTCCAATTAAAACAATGGCTTACGAAGCCGCTTCAAAGGGCCATTGCGGCCCT
This sequence comes from Sedimenticola sp., assembly GCA_027024025.1. GTDB lineage: Bacteria > Pseudomonadota > Gammaproteobacteria > Chromatiales > Chromatiaceae > MONJU. Next base: position 17,736 of record JALVTT010000139.1, on the reverse strand, counting down.
TTTTCATTTTGCCCCACCATTTTGCCCCACCACCCGCACGAGGCTAGGGGCGGAGTTTGTTGGCTAAATCAGTTCCCTTCCTGCCTCGCGTGGGAGGGCCGGCAAGGGGATTCCTTGCGCGCCTCGCGTGCTCCCTGTCCCCGGGGTCCCCGGCGTGTCCCCTCGGATCTCTTTCCTGGATTCGGCTGTAACCCGTTGTTCTCAAGTTGGTTTTGTCATGTGTCCCCGGCGTCCCCGGCGTCCCCGGAAAGAATGTCGGGGGTTAGGGGTGGTTCGCGGGAGTGAGAACACTAGCAAGGGAGGCCGGGAGGGCCTCTTTTTCTCTGTCTCGCAGGCGACACAATGAATAGGGATTGTTCCCGGGGACACTCCAACGCATGAAAAAGCGGCGGGGACGCCGGGGACAATTAGAAAAACCTATAGAAAAATAACAACTTCTGCATTTTTGAAAGCGCGGAATCTCTGGGGACACGCCGGGGACACCGGGGACAATGGCTTATTCCCGGCGCGTGCCTTGCTCGTCATCCAGGTTGATCGCGCAGAGCAAACGGGCTCGCGAATGTCGAGCCTTGATCTCGGTGAGGGCTTGTCGTGCTTGCCCCTCGTCACAGAACACGCCAGACAGCGGCGCGCCGATGGTGCAGGTTCCGTCCGATTGCTGTTGGTCGTGACCGATCCAGTAAATCCGATTCGTCATTGAGTCCTTCTCCTGTAGGGGTTGAGTCCACGCTGTTCGCTAGCGTGCTGAATTACCGCGCTGGCAATGTCTCTTCACGCTCCAACGCTGAAGCGAACTGTAGCAAAGCTCGGGCGGCTTCGATCCGTTGGGGCGTATGCGTTGGCGCGGGGTCTGCCAGGGCGGCGGCGATAACGTCCAGGGCGAATGGCAACAACTCTCGGACTCGGGTGCGGGCTTCGCCATCGGCGGCCAGGTCTGCCAAGCGGGCCATTTCGCTTTGCATCTCCGGGAGCCGCTTCCAGCGGGAGACGGTTTCGGGCCTGCATTCTAGTTCGGTGGCGATGTCCCGGGTTCGGTGTCCGCGGGCCAACAGTCGGGCCGCCTTCCGTTGATCGGCGCTCAATACTCGGGTTTTCATCGGTCAAACTCCCTCACGTTTTCCGGGTGTTGTTGCGTGTTGCCACTGTACGGCGGCCGCAATCTGGCGGAATACCGCGCCTCATTCACCCGCAACAACGAAAGGCCAGGGAGGACCCGCAAACATGGCCGCTCTTGGTCAAGTGTTAATTCATTGTTGCAAGCGCAAAGTAATCCCGTCCACGCCCTCCCGCGCGCGGGGGCTGGTCCTGTTCGCTCAGTTTTCATTCTGAGCAAGCCGGGCGGAAGCGAGTGCATCCGCGATCAACTGCCAACTTTCGCGCTCGGTTCCGTCATCACCTGTCCAGCGGGAAAGCTCAAGTCTCCCCATTGCCGCGAGCATGTCGCCTTTCTGGTGTAGTGCGGCGCGTGTCGCGTTTCGACCGAAACAGATCACGCGAACCCATGCGGTTTGTTCTTCGCCGCGTCCGCCGGCGTTCACGGCAAGGTTTACCGCGGCCATGGGCTTGCCGGTTTTCGTTTCAAGTTGGTCAGGGTCCCGGGCTAGGCGGCCTGACAGGGAAGCGCTAATCATCGTGGTTTTCTCCGTGGGTTGGGTGTTCATCAAGCGGGCGCCAGTTGGGGCAAATGAGTTCGGTCCCGGGGCGGGGGGCATGCAGGGCAGGTTTCACGCTGGCGCAGTTCCCAACGCCAGTGGTTGGGCTGTTGGGGTTCGCGGTGAACTGTCGGCAGTCCCCACAGTGAACCAACGGGCGCGGGAAGTGCCGTTCTTCATTCAAACACCAGGGACAACCCAAGACACGCGCGGGGGCGGTCTCCCAAAGCCAGACAGGGCCGCAATGGGCACAAAAGGCGGCGCGGGTGTAATGGGGTGGGCGCTCCCCAAGCCGGCGCATTTCCTGGATAGCAACGGCTCGACGGAAGGCCTCAAGTTGCTTCGGGTGGGCCTGCAGGTAAGGCCAATCCCCGGCGGCAGCTTCCTCAATGGGATCTCGGCGGCCGGTGGGTTCATCCGCTGGGACGGGTTCACCTTGCTTCGGCTTTGGTGGCTCAGTCGTTAGCAGTGATTCGAGGGCCTCAAACATTTTCGGTGCCCAAATGGTCCGCATTAAACACATAAACGCGCTTAGGGTTCCGGTGTCCCGGGAGCCGCACTTTTTGGGTGAATCGGCCCGGTTCGCTTCCCTCTTCCATCATGCCGCGCTGTATCAGCAGCCGGGCGGCCTCTTTGGCATCAAAACCGGCAACCACTTCGGCGCGGTAGGTCTCCGGGTACAGGTAGTAGATCAGCGATTCGCCTTCGCCGTCAGTGTCCTTCCATCCGGCTTGATGGGGGACTTCCGGCGCGTGGTCATCGTTGCCGCGAGTGATCCAGCGGAAGCGGTTGGCGTGCCGCTCAAAGAACAAGCGGACTTGCCGGAACAGCTCCTGTTGTTCGTGGGCCGTTTTCGCGCCGGCTGTTTTGACGTGGGCGTGAAAGCAGGACTCAACCGCCTCCAGGGCGGTACCTTGTGGCCAGCCTGTTATTTGTTGCTCGGTGGCCAGCTCGCCAGCGAGGGCAACCAGGGCGAAGCGCTCCGCGAGCCGTCGAAGTGTTCCGGGTGGGTTGGATATGCCGGACAACAGGCGCTTGGCGATGTCTTGCAGCATGGCGGGTGCTGTGTCCTCGACGTCCTCGCGTTTCGAGGTCAATACTTCGAGCCATGCGTCTAGTGCGGTCCCGTAATATCGCGCGGCGGCATCCTGTAACGCACGGGCGAAGCTGGCGCCGTCCGCGTGGTCATGCAGGTTTTCAAATACGCCGAGCCGTTGCCCCGCGTCCGCCGGTATATCCGCCATGCGGACCAACTGGCCCGCCTTCGCTCGTTTGCCGGCGGTTTCCATGTGGTTCTCTAAGCCCACTTCGCCGGAACTCAGGAACAGTAACAGCCAGGTAATCACCGGGCGCGGATTGGCGTCCCGATTGGCGCGAAGCTTGGCCCGGCCGTTGGCCAACAAGTAAGCTGTTTCGCCGGCTTGGCGTGGATCCATTTGCCCGAGTTCATCCAGCAATAGCAGAAGGCCGGAGTGGGCTGCGGAGGTCCCCTCTAGCGCGTTATCGGTAGAGCGCCAGAGCTGCATATAGTCGGGCGGGCCGAAGACAGAAGCGGCAACCTTCAAAGCTGTTGTTTTGCCGCTCGAACTCCCATCAATGCTTGAGCCCACGAGGTGGAACCCTCCGCCATCAAGCCCCAGCAGTTCCAGCAGCGAAGCAGCAAAGGCCGCAGAGACAACGAACAGCAAGCGCGAATTTCCGACACAAGGCGCGGCAACATTTCGTTGCCATCCTTCCAGAGTTCCGCGCGTGCTGATGGCGGCACCATTGCCCGCCGGTTCTGTGTAAATAATCGGTTCGTCGGGTGTTTCGCCGTATATCCGGGCAGGTGTCACGAAGGCATTGCCGATCCATCCCGTTTTTGTGACGGTTCGTGCGCGGGCTTCCGGGCGCCAATCCCTCAAAAGCTCCACAAACAGCCGTTGTCCTTCTGGCGTTGCAGCACCCTCGAATCCTTTTGCCGCCAAGCGGGCGCGGAGTTTCCCGGGTTGGTCCACTCGTTCCCGGTCGTAGATCACTTCCCGCGTGTTGTTGCCGTCTGGGTCCTTGAATTCGATCAGGCGCCCAAAATCTGACCCGTTCGGGTCCCGGGTTACTGCGAGCATATCGAACGAGGGACAGACAAAGACAAGGCGCGGTTTGTCCCCGGGCGAGTGCCAATAAATCCCGCTGTCTGTTTTGTCGTACAAGGCTGGGAATTGGGGTGGTTGGTTGTTCGCTTCGGCTTTCGTGGCGTCGGAATCCGGGTCGGGATCGGCCTCCCGGGTGGGCGACTCGGTGGGCGTGGGCTCCAGGTGCAAGACGTTTTGCCATTCGGCCCACCGTTTGAAATGTTCTGCGGTCCATCCTTCCGAGAGCGCGTCCGCGGCGTCCCATCCTTTCGGGAGGTTGCGGGGCGCGCCGGTCGCTGGGTCCCGGGCTAGGCTTTCGAGGTCCAGGCGTTGAACACTTGCCGCGCCCACGGCTTGGGCTAGGTGCCGGACCTTCTCCGCATATTGCCTGCCGGCTTCGTCTGCGTCGGGCCAAAGGTAAAGGTCTCGCCCTGCAATAGGCGAGAAGTCGCTTTTGTTGGGGCTTTGAGCGCCGTTCATCGTGGCAATGGCGCAGGCATGCGGAACCAGCTTGGCGGCGGCGTCCGCAGCTTTCTCGCCTTCAGCCAACAGGACTGGGGTGGTTGGGTTAGCGGCCAGGCGTTCCAAACCATAGAGTGGGCGCGGTGCTGGTGGTGCGCGCCATTTCCAGCCCTTCACGGTAAAGGTCAGTGGCGCGAATAGTTTTCTTTTCCCCGGTGGATCGAAGCGCAAGACGTAACAAAGTGGCGTGCCGGTAGCGTCTTTGTAAACCCATTCGGCTGTTGGTTTGCCGTGTTTTGGATGGGCGGCGGGCTTACTGGTCAGGGCTTCCGCCGGTATGGCCTGCAAGGGGGAAGGTTCCTCCGGCGTCTTCCGTGGCGAAGGCTTCGGGCGTCGAGGCGCCGGGGTTGCTTCGTCCCGGCCTAGGTTCCAAGCGGTCGCGATGTTTTTGCAGGCATCGGCCAGGTCGTCCCCGTTTTGCGCCATTGTGTAATCAATTATTGAGCCGCCTTCCGCCCCGCAGGCGAAGCAGCGATAGGCGCCGGTCTCGGCGTTGATCCCGAAGCTCGGATTTTTTTCGTCATGGAAGGGGCAGTGGAAGTTTTCGCTCCAGCCGTTTCCTTTGATGCGCTCCAACGCGGGGACTTGGCCAAACTCGCGCCGGTAGAATTCAAGCGGGCTTACTTGTCGCTTGATCTCGCTCGGGGTTGGGATCGGCTTTGAATCTGCATTCTTTGATAGCCGGCCTCGGGCCGGTTTTTTTTTCATTGGGATTCGCTCCACCGAACACCAGCCGCGCGGGCTTCGATCCAAGCGACAACCTCGCTTTGTTTCCATCCGACCGCGCCGCTTGGGCCGGTGCCGAGTTTGATCGGTGCGGGGAATTCTCCCGCCTTCACCTTGCGGCGAATGCTTGAGCGGGAATAGCCGGTCAACTCGATAACGGCGGGCTCTCGCAGGATGCGCCAGTTCGGGAAGGGTTGGTCAGGCATAGCGGTTCACTCCGTGTCATGCGGTGTTCGCATGCTCGAAGTATCGGGAGTGGCTGGCGAATCCGCCGGGACTATTAGTGGCATGGCTTGGTGGGAATAGTCCCCGCAACAAAATGCGCAACAGGGGGCGCTCAGTTCTTTTTGGGCTCTCTTCGCGGGTCGCGTTGGCGGGCTTTCTTTATGGCCTCTTCGATTCTGTCCATTTGCAAGACGGCGGCGCCAATGCGGGCCAGGTCCGCGGCGCCGATCTCCGGCCGCTCCGGGATGAAGGGCCGGAAATGCCAGGCATAGCGCCAATCAAAAAACCGGACCCATTCGGAAATAAAGCCCACTTTCCGTTGGTTGGAGTGGGGCGCGCTCCAGCTCTCCGGGAGGGGGGTAAATCTCTTCGCTATGCCGGCCAAATGTTCGAGTAAGGCGCCGGTTTCCAGGTAGTCCAGTTCTTTCACGAACTCGGATAGCTCGGGCCTGTCTCGCGGTGCAATCCCGGGAAGTGGGGGACCCATGTCATCAAGCAAGGCGCCAAGGCTTCCGAGTTCCGGCGGATACTGAATGCCTGTCTCCAGGCCCAGCGAGCAGACTTGCCCAATTTCCTCGCGCAGCTGTTCCGCAAGCTTGGCAATCCTGGGGAGCCGTTCGCTAATCCGTTTCAGGGACTCGCGGTACTCGGGATGAAAGGCCCTCCCCGGGCGGCTGGTGTAAAAGAGGTCCAGCAACAGGCGCCAACTTTGTTCCTCCTGTACGCCTTGTCTTTCCAGGTTTTCCCACGTCTGGCGCATGTCCAGCCCTATCAAGCGCGACACGGTTTCCAGATCTTTGGCTTTGCTGGGAATATCCGGCCGTTCGCCCCGAAGCTCCAGGGCGAAACGCCAAACGGGTTCCGGGATATATCCCGGCCGCCTTTTGGGAAAGCCCATCGGCTCAAGCCCGCGCCGTGTTCAGTCCGACAACGCTGGCTTGTTTTCCTTGGGTGAGGGTTTCCAAGTGAGTGCCTAGGCGGTTGAGGGCTTCGCGCCGCTCCGCGCGATAATCGTAGCGCTGATAGACAGCAACAAGCCCGTTGGGCTCCGTGTGGTTTAGTACCCTCTCGATTATCGCGGGGAGAATGCCAAGACGTTGCAAGAGGGTTGCCGCGGTACGTCTCAGGTCATGCGGTGTCCACCGGCCGCCGGGTAATATCAGAGCGTCAGTATTGCTCGCCTTGCGTCCTTTCAAAGGCTTGAATCCCGCCGGCCGCTGGCGGTCGCGTAGCATCTTGGAAAGACCGTCGATATTCGTGTGTTCCGGTTCTTTGCCGGGCTCCGCCGGGGTCCGGCCTGCTACAAGCCAAGCGCTAGACTTCAGTTCTTCCAGTTCGGCCAAGCGAGCCAGGGCGAAGGCGGAAAGGTGGACAACGTGAGCGCGGCCGTTTTTGGCTTTCCCCGCAGGGATGGTCCATTCTTTTGCTTCAAGGTCGAAGTCTTCCCAACGCGCCGTGAGTAGTTCACCAACGCGCGCCGCGGTAGCCAATAGCAACCAGATAGCCGGTGGCGCCCAAGCCGGCAAGCCGGCGGCGGGGAGTAGTTCCGCGAGCATTTGAATTTCCTTTTCCGATAGCGCGCGGTCTCGCGGGCCGTTGGTCTTTATCGAGGCTTTTCTAAATGCGGCAGTAGGGTCCGCGTCCAGGTATCCTCGAGTCACGCTCCAGCGGCAAAATTGGCGTAAATATCCCAGCAAGCTTTGAGCCGCTCGCGGCGCGCCTCGTTCGAGTACCGAATCGACAAGGGCGGCAACCTTGGCACGGCTCAGGTCTTCCAGTGGCAGGGGGTCAAGGGTTGGGAATACGTCTTTCTCAAAATAGCGTCGAACCTCTTTGCCTTCGTCTTTGAGCGCGCATTGAAGGTGGAGCCGGTCCCATTTATCGAAGGCTTGTCGAACGGTCAGCCGGGCGGCCTCCGCGGCGCGCTCTTCGGCGGCTCTCGCTTTTTCTTGGCGGGCGGCTTCGCGCGGGTCTTTCCCGTCCTTTACCAGGGCGCGGGCTTCGTTGCGTAGCTCTCGCAGCTTGGCCAGGGTCTTGTCTGGCCAAGTTCCTAGGCGCATTTCGGGCCGTTTGCCTGCAAGGCGAAAACGGTAGGAAGCCCGCGCGATCCGGCGGCCTCCTGCTTCGCTCACCTCGAAGAAGAGCCCCCCACCGTCTTGCAGGATCAGCTTGCCGGACGTAGGAAGCTTGGTCCGCCTAAGGGCAGTCTCTGTTAAACGGTTGTCGCCTCGTGTAGATTGATTTGCAGCCATTGCCGGGCCTCCGCATAGGTCGGGTAGTGGTCAGGGCTCCAGGGCGTTGCCGCGCCCCTGGGGCCTGTTTTTTGTCCCGCCGTAGCGGGGAGGGCGGTAGGATGGTGGGGATTTTGCCCCACCATTTTGCCCCACCACCCGCGCCGGATTTTGCTAAACCAGTATGGAACGGTATGGCGCTAGAAGGTAGCGTAACACGCTGTTTCTAAAGGTCAAATACGGGACAAAATGGGACGGCTTAGAATGCGGTGAAATGTAAAAAAAGTTAATTTGTAATCAGCCGGTCGCGGGTTCGATTCCTGTCACCAGCTCCATTTCTTGGTGCTCCGGGCTTCAGCCCGGCCGCTGGGCGACTCCCTCGTTTGTGCCCGTTGGGTACCGATTCAAGGAACCTTCCAGTCTGCCGCTAAGCCTTACCAGCGGATAAATCGTGACCGCGCGTTTCTCGATGCGGTAGATTGGGGGCCTCGGTCAATGCAACGGCGAGCAGGGATGGATCTGGTGAAAGACAGGGGGGATATCGGCGCTGCGGGCAGTGAGCGGCGGCGCTATCCGCGTTTCAGAAGTCGGATTACCGCGACGATCACCGCCACCGGGCAGCCCGAGCGGGCCTGCGAGGTGCGGGACTACTGTGCCGGCGGCATGCTGGTGGCCCTGTCCGGCGAGGCTGGGGTCGCGCCTTTCGAGAAGGGGCAGTCGGTTCGTCTGGCGCTGAGGCTGCTTGCCGGCAGGGACGCGGCGCCCATGGTGGTCCCCGCCACGGTGGCCTGGGTGGGCGGGGCCCAGCTCGGGATCGCCTTCGCCCGGCCCATTCAGGCCCTGGTCAATGTACTGCAGAAGCGGGAGCAGCAGACCGCCGCGCCTTCTCCATCTGTTTCCACCCAAGACCCGCCCGGGATGGATGCCGGCGCCGGCGGGCGCCTGCTCGACGGGGTCCGCCAGCTGGGCCGGGAGGCCCTGCCCCCCATCCTGCGTGGCCTGCTGGCCGAGACGACCGACCGGTTGCTGGAGGCCGCCGACCGCATGGGCTCGAGCGGCGATCAACAGCAGGTCTATGTCGATCTGCGGGCCCTGGAGGGCCTGCGGTTGGGCGAGCGGCTGGTGCAGGCGGTGATGTCCCGGATGCTGGCGCCGGCACCGGCGGGGGAAGCCGATCCCGGCCGGTCTCGGAACCCGGGCGAGCTGAGCCTGGTGGATGCCGATGAATTCGAGCGCTGGCTCGAGGCCTCGCGTGCCGCCGCGCAGCTGGAACGGCGGTTCGGCGAGCAGCTGATGATCCTCGGTTCGCGCCTGGCCGCGATGGGGGATGAGCGAGTGTTCAAGGGTCTGGACCTGCCCTTCGAGCCCAGGCATTTCACCGATGCCCTCAAGGCCGTGGCGGCGGAGTCCGGTCTGGGAGCGGTCAGTCGGGAGCTGCTGTTCGATTGCGCGGTGGCCGTCTTGAGCGACAAGCTGGGCGCGCTCTACCAGCGCGTGAACCAGCTGCTGGACAGCCTCGGCGCGCCGCCGCCCGCCGAGCCCGCCGCCCTGTACCGCCGGTCGCATCCGCAGACGGGCCGGCCCCGGCGGCCGGATGATGGCGTGGACGCCGCGCCGGCGGGGGATGCCGCCACGCCGCCGACACCGGCAGGGGATGATGGGGCGGCCCGCCGGACCGTGGCGGTGGATGCCGAGGCGCTGGAACAACTGGTGGCCCGGGACCGTGAGATGCGCCGCGCCCAGGCCCAGGAGATGCTGGGCAATCTGGTGGACGCGGTGGACGGCAGTCGGGGTATGCGGGCCTGGTTGCAGAAACTCGACGGCCCGGCGGTGTCCGAGGCCGTCACCGATCCCAATTTCTTCCAGGACCGGAACCATCCGCTGCACGACATCTTCGACGCGCTTGGCGAACTGCAGTTGCTGCGCCCGGCCCCCGAGACCGACGGCGATGAGTTGCGCAAGGAAGTGGACGCTCTGCTGGAGCCCCTGGCGGAGGGGCCGGCCGACGCCGGGGTCCTGCGCTCGGTGGCCGCCCGGGTCTCCGGTCTGGCGCGGGAGCGGAGCGAACGCTACGAACACAATGTCAGGCGGGTGATAGAGGCCTGTGAGGGCCGGGAACGTCTGCGCGTGGCCCGCCAGGCCGTGGCGCGGGAGCTGGAGCGGCGCTATCTGGGCCGACAGGTGCCGGAGGTGGCCGTCGAGCTGATCGAGGCCGGCTGGCGCAAGGTGCTCGAACTGGCCTGGCTGAAACACGGGGCGCAGGCGCCTGAATTCGCCCGTCAGCTGTCCACCCTGGACGCGGTGATGGCCCGCCTGGGAGCCGAGGCCTTCGAATCCGGGGTTGAGCCGCCGGAGCCGGACGCGTTGCTGGGGCAGATCTGCAAGGAACTGGAGACCACGGTCATCGATCCCTTCCAGCGCGCCGGGGTCGGCGCCCGTCTGCGCCGCGAGCTGCTCAGCCCGCTGCCGTCCAGCCGCCTGGTGCCCATGCCGCGCCTGTCCGATCCGGAGGACCGGGCCGGCGAGGGCCGACCCGATGACCTCTCCGAGAACGAATGGAAACAAGCGCTGGCGGCGAGCGCCACCCTGCGTCTGGGCGACCGGGTACGCTTTGCCGGGGAGGACGGCCGCGAACAGGTGGGGCGCGTGGCCTGGATCCGGGACGACCGCGAGATCTTCACCCTGGTCGATCACCGTGGCATGCGGATGCGGGATCTCGCCCTGAGCGAGCTGGCCGCCGGGCTGTGCCGGCAACAGATCCATATCGAACAGGTGGATGGCCGGCCGCTGAGCGAACGGGCCATCGAACGCATGCTGGACGCCATGGAGAAACGCATCGGCGCCCTGGCCACCGACGCGCTGACCGGCCTGATGAACCGCCAGCAGTTCAACGCCATGCTCGAGCAGGCCGTGCCCGCCGCGGAGCGTGCCGGGCGGCGGCTGGCCCTGCTGTGGCTGGACCTGGACCAGTTCAGGCTGATCAACGACATCCACGGCTACCCGGCGGGCGACCGCGTGCTGGCCGAGGTCTCCGGGGTGCTGAAACAGCAGGCCGGTGAGGGACGGGCCGCGCACTTCGGCGCGGATCATTTCGTGCTGCTGCTGGAGACCGACTCGGTGGAGACGGCGGCGACACGGGCCGAGCAGTTGCTGCAGGCGATCGCCGGGCTGTCCCTGGAGTGGGAGGGCCGCGCGCTGACACTCAGCGCCTCGGTGGGCGTCGCGCTGTCGGAGCACGATTCGGTGGGCGGGCTGATGCAGGCGGCGGAGACCGCCCTGCAGGTGGCCAAGCAGTCCGGCGGCGGTCAGCTCTATGTCTACAGCGCGGACGACCCCGGACTCAGCCGCCGGCGCGACAGCGTGGCCTGGGTCGCGCGCGTGGACGAGGCCCTGGTCGAGGGCGAACTGCGCCTGCGCTGCCAGCCCATCGTGCCGGTGCGTCCCGGCGAGGGCATGGCGCCGCACTACGAGGTGCTGCTGGGCGTGCTGGACGGCGCCCGCGAGTCGCTCTCGATCGCCGAATTCATCGAGGCCGCGGAACGCTACAAACGCATGCGCGCGGTCGACCGCTGGGTGACCCGAACGGTATTCGACTGGATCGCGGCCAACCGCGCGCTGATGCCCCGGCTGCACGGCCTGGCGGTCAACCTGTCGGGGCAGACGGCCAGTGATCCCACCTTCATCGATTTCGTGCGTCAGCAGTTCCAGCGTACCGGCATCGAGCCGGACTGGGTCAGCTTCGAGGTCACCGAGACGGCGGCCCTGGGCAGCCTCTCGGGCACCGCGGGCATCATCTGCGAGCTAAAAAAGCTCGGCTGCAAGGTGGCGCTGGACGACTTCGGCAGCGGCCAGGCCTCGTATTCCTACCTGCGCGAGCTGCCGGTGGACTGGCTCAAGATCGACGGGGTGTTCGTGCGTGACATTGCGGAGAAGCGCGATGACTACGCAGTGGTGAAATCGATCAACGAGATCGGCCACTTCCTCGGCAAGCAGACCATCGCCGAGTACGTCAAGGACGATCCGACGCTGCAATGCGTGCGCGAGATCGGCGTGGACTTTGCCCAGGGCTTTGGCATCTCGCCGCCCATCCTGCTCGACGATCTGCTCGACATCCCGACGGACGGCTGAGGGCGCCATACCGTAACAGACTGATCGCACGGCATTTATCAGGGCGGAACAGGCCGGCTTTGGCTGCCCGGGAAATATCCTAGTAAAACAGTTGGTTTTTGTCCGCGCTTCGCGCTATGATGGCTCATCGACAACCAAGACACAGAACAGACTGTCAGGAGAGAGAGATGAGTGTTGAACTGCCCGAACGCGATGGCGATGGCTATCTGCTGAATATGAACGACTGGACGCCGGAGATCGGTCGCGCCATGGCCGAGGCGGACGGCGTGGAACTGGACGACGCCAAGTGGGAACAGATCCTCAAGGCGCGAGAGTACTTCGAGGAGGAAAACGTGGTGCCGCCGATCCGCAAGTTTGCGAGCTACATCGGCGAGGACAAGAAGGTCCTGTTCAAGATGTGGAAGACCGGCCCCATGAAGCCGATCACCAAATACGGCGGCCTGCCCAAACCGACCGGCTGCGTCTGATCCCGGCCCGGCCGACGCCAGAACCCCGCTCCGCGCAGCGGGGTTTTTTTGTGCCCGCGGGAAGCCCCCCCGCGGTGATCGCCGTTTTTTTGCAGATTTCGTTAAAGAAAACCCGCCGGCTGTCGATACGCCAACTGACCCGTGACGGTTTCCGGCGGGCGGGGGCAAGCGCCCGACCCGCATCGACTCAATCCAAGGAGTAATCAAATGGCTGCAAGTATTCTGGCTGTAGACGATTCCGCATCCATGCGCCAGATGGTGTCTTTCACCCTCAAGGGCGCCGGCTACGATGTGGTGGAGGCTTCCGACGGCGTGGAGGCGCTCAACATCGCCAAGACCCGCTCGGTCAACCTGGTGATCACCGATGTGAACATGCCCAATATGGACGGCATCTCGCTGATCAAGGAGCTGCGCAATCTGCCCAACTACAAGTTCACGCCGCTGCTGATGCTGACCACCGAGTCCGGCGCCGACAAAAAGCAGCAGGGCAAGGCGGCGGGCGCGACCGGCTGGATCGTCAAGCCGTTCAACCCGGAACAGCTGCTCAAGACCGTATCCAAGGTCATCAGCTGAGCCGCGCGGCTCCCGATTCGCCAACCCGGAGGATGGTATGAGCATCGATATGGCACAGTTCCACCAGGTGTTCTTCGAAGAGAGCTTCGAGGGCCTGGACGTGATGGAGAACGGCCTGTTGAACATGGATTCCGGCGAGGTCGATCCGGAAGAGATCAACAGCATCTTCCGCGCGGCGCATTCCATCAAGGGCGGCAGTGGCACCTTCGGCTTCACCAATGTGTCCGAGTTCACCCATGTGATGGAGACCCTGCTGGACGAGATGCGTGACGGCCGCCGCCCGGTCACCCAGGAGGCGGTCAATGTGCTGCTGGCCTCGGTGGACGTGCTGCGTGACATGCTGACAGCGGCCCAGGGTGGCGAGACGCCCGACGAGGAACGGGTGGCCGCGCAGCGTGCCGAGCTGGACCGGGTGCTGAGCGGCGGCGCGGCCGACGCGGACAGCCCGCCGCAGGCGGCCTCCGGCTCGGCCTCGGACGCCCCGGCCGCCGACTTGCAGCCGGTCGGCTGGAAGGTGGTGTTCAGGCCGCATACCCATCTGATGCGCACCGGCAACGATCCGCTGCGCATCATCCGCGAGCTGGCCGAACTGGGCGCGCTGGAGGCGGAATGCGATACCAGCGAGCTGCCCGCGCTGAACGAATTCGAGCCGGAGGACTGTTATCTCTCCTGGGACCTGCGTCTGAACGAGCCGGTGGCCAAGGAAGCGATCGACGAGATCTTCGAATGGGTGGAGGACGATTGCGACTTCGCCATCGTCCCGGTGATGCCGGAGGGCTACGACCCGCAGGCGCAGGCGGCCCCGGAGGCCGCTGCCGAGGCCAGGGCCCCGGCGGAGGAACCGGCCCCGGCCGAGCCGGAGCTGAAGGTCGTGGAGCCGGCCCCGGAGCGGCGTTCCGGCGCCGACCGGCGCAAACAGGACCGGCGCAAGCCGGCGGCCCGCAAGCCGGCCGCCGGCGGCAGCTCGATCCGGGTCGACACCGGCAAGATCGATTCCCTGATCAACATGGTGGGCGAGCTGGTCATCACCCAGTCCATGCTGGGCATGCTGGGCGAGGACTTCAGCATGGACAAGCTGGCGCGCCTGCGCGAGGGCCTGGGCCAGCTGGAGCGCCATACCCGCGAGCTGCAGGAAAGCGTGATGCAGATCCGCATGCTGCCGATCAGCTTCACCTTCAGCCGCTTTCCGCGCCTGGTGCATGACCTGAGCCAGAAGCTGGGCAAGCAGATCGAACTCAAGATGACCGGCGAGAACACCGAGGTCGACAAGACCGTGATCGAGAAGATCGGCGATCCGCTGGTGCATCTGGTGCGCAACAGCGTGGACCACGGGATCGAGATGCCGGAAGAACGCATCGCCGCCGGAAAGCCGGAGACCGGCACCGTGCACCTCTCGGCGGAACACCGGGGCGGCAACATCGTCATCGAGATCACCGACGACGGCAAGGGCCTGGCCCGGGACAAGATACTGCAGAAGGGCATCGAGCGTGGCCTGGTCAGCGAGGACGACAATCTGACCGACAAGCAGATCTACGATCTCATCTTCCAGCCCGGGTTCTCGACCGCGGAGCAGGTGAGCGATGTTTCCGGACGCGGCGTGGGCATGGACGTGGTGCGCCGCAACATCAACGAGCTGGGCGGCTCCATCGAGATCGAGTCGGAGCAGGGCCGCGGCAGCACCATCACCATCCGCCTGCCGCTGACCCTGGCGATCCTCGACGGCCAGACCATCTGCGTGGGTGACGAGATCTATATCGTGCCGCTGGGCTCCATCATCGAATCCATCCAGGTACGCAAGGACATGCTGCGGCGGGTCGCCGGCAAGGGCGAGACCTTCCGCCTGCGCGAGGAATATCTGCCCATCGTGCGCATGGCCGAGGTGTTCGGGGTCGAGAACCCCAGGGCCCGCGAGATCGAGGACGGCATCGTGGTGGTGGTCGAGGCGGGCGGCAGCAAATGCGGCCTGTTCGTCGACGGCCTGCTCGGTCAGCAGCAGGTGGTGATCAAATCGCTGGAGGCCAATTACGGGCGGGTCGAAGGGATCTCGGGCGCGACCATCCTGGGCGATGGCTCGGTGGCCCTGATCATGGATATCCCCGGCGTGATCCGCCTGTCCCAGCAGGACGGTTCCAGTGAACCGACCGAGTTGTCCATGACCGCCTAGGAGACAAGACGTGAGCGAAAACACCAATCTCAGCCTGCTCGGCCAGGATCACGAGGACGACAACCAGGGCAGCCAGTATCTGACCTTCATGCTGGATGACGAATGCTACGGCGTGAGCATCCTCCAGGTGCAGGAGATCCGCGGCTGGGAGACCACCACCCGGGTGCCCAACACGCCGCGCCATCTCAAGGGTGTGGTGAATCTGCGCGGCAACATCGTACCGGTGTACGACTTGCGCCTGTGGTTCGGCATGCCACGGGTGGAATACGGCAAGGAGACCGTGGTCATCATCGTGCGGGTTGGAGAGGAAGGTGGCGAGCGCTCCATGGGCATGGTGGTCGACGCGGTATCCGATGTCCTGGTGGTGAAGGATGAACAGATCGCCGACACCCCCAGCTTCAGCGCCGCGGTGCCGACCGAGTACATCAAGAGCCTGGTCAGCGACGGCGAGGCCATGGTGATGCTGCTCGACCTGGAGGCCCTGGCCTCCGAGAGTCCGGCGGCCGAGGGCGAGAGTGCGGCCTGAGCCTCGCGCGCCCCGAATCGAAGAAGCGGCCCGCCGGGCCGCTTTTTTTATGAAATTCCGCTCAAGTTTCTTGCGCCCCGGCCGAGAAGAACAGCATGAGGCGGCGCGGCAGCGCGGCCAGACCCCCGATCCACGGATTTCATGCGAGGCAGACCATGAAGATCAACGAGCCGGTGACCGACAGGGAGATCCCCTTCCCGGAGAACACCATCCTGGTCAGCAAGACCGACGCCAAGGGCATCATCACCTACGCCAACCCCGATTTCGTCAAGATCAGTGGCTTCAGCGAGGAGGAGCTGCTGGGCCGCAACCACAACATCGTGCGCCACCCAGACATGCCGCCGGAAGCCTTCGCCGATCTGTGGGCGACGGTCAAGCAGGGTGACACCTGGACCGGGCTGGTCAAGAACCGCGCCAAGAATGGTGACTACTACTGGGTGAAGGCCAATGTCACCCCCATCGACCTGCCCGATGGCGGCGTCGAATACATGTCCGTGCGCACCCCGCCCACCGAGGACGAGAAGCGCATGGCCGAACGCCTGTATGCCGATGTGCGGGCGGGGCGCGCCAAGCTGCCCAGCACCGAGAGTCAGATGAGCTTCTGGACCCTGGAGCGCATCCTGCTGCTGGGCGGCGGCCTGGTCGGCCTGTTCGTTCTCGCGGTGGCGGCGATGGTCGCGGCTGGCGCCGGCGCGGGATGGCTGTATGCCGGCCTGGGCGGGGCCCTGTTGTGCGGCCTCGGCGCGGCCTGGCTGTTCCACCGGCATGTGGTCCGGCCGCTTAAGCAGGGACAGCGCAAGCTCAAGCAGATCCTGCAGGACGACTATTTCGACTGGATGCAGGTGGCGCACAAGGGCACCGTGGGCGAGGTGCTGCAGACCATGCGTTCGGTGCAGGTCAAGATCGGCTTCGAGATCCTCAACAATCGCCGCATGGCCGAGGAAGGCCTGCGCACCACCACGGCCCTGGATGCGACCAGCACCAACATGATGATGGCGGACGAGAACTACAACATCATCTACATGAACAAGGCCGTGCGGCAGATGTTCAAGGAGGCCGAGGACGACATCAAGGAGGTGCTGCCGCACTTCGACGCCGATAACATCATCGGCAAGAACATCGATGTCTTCCACGCCAATCCGGGACATCAGCGGGCCATCCTGGAATCGCTGGAGGACACCTATCAGGCCGAGATCAAGGTCGGGGCCCGGATCTTCGAGTTCATCGCCAACCCGGTCATCGATAAGCACGGCAAGCGCGTGGCCATCGTGGTCGAGTGGAAGGATCTGACCCAGATCCGCGCGGCGGAGGAGCAGGAGGCGCGTCTGCGCGCCGAGGCGGCGCGGCGGGCCGAAGAGAATCTGCGCATCCGCACCGCCCTGGACAATGTCTCCAGCTGCGTGATGATGGCCGACACCGACAACAACATCATCTACATGAACGACACGGTCAAGGCCATGTTCCGCGAGGCCGAGGCCGACATCCAGAAGGATCTGCCCGGCTTCTCCGCCGAGGGCCTGATGGGCGCCAATATCGACCAGTTCCACAAGCATCCGGAACACCAGAAGCGCCTGGTCGAGGCCCTGAGCCAGCCGCTCAACTCCGAGATCCGCGTGGGTGGTCATGTCTTCCGCTTCACCGCCAACCCGGTGGTGGACGCCGATGGTCGGCGCCTGGGCACCGCGGTCGAGTGGCTGGACCGCACCAACGAGGTCGCGGTGGAGCAGGAGATCGAGGGCATCGTGGCCGGTGCGCGCAGCGGCGAGCTGGGGCGGCGTATCGACATGGCGGGCAAGACCGGCTTCTTCAAGCACATCGCGGTGGGCATCAACGCCCTGCTGGACAACCTGCAGCGCGTGGTCGGCGAGGTGGACGACAGCCTGCAGGCCATGTCGGCGGGCGACTTCACCAAGCCGATGACCGGCAACTACCAGGGCGCCTTCGGCCGCATCAAGGACTCGCTCAACAACACCCTGGTGCAGGTCTCCAAGACCCTGCTGCAGCTGGGCCAGATCGCCGATTCGATCAATGTGGCCTCGAACGAGATCACCGCCGGCAACAACAACCTCTCGGCGCGTACCGAGCAGCAGGCCTCGGCCCTGGAGGAGACCGCCTCCAGCATGGAGGAACTGACCTCCACGGTGCGCAACAACGCCGACAATGCCCAGCAGGCCAACCAGGTCTCGACCAACGCGCGCCAGCTGGCGGAGAAGGGTGGTCAGGTGGTCAGCCAGGCGGTGGTCGCGATGGAGGAGATCAACAAGGCCTCGGCCGAGATCGCCGAGATCATCGGCGTGATCGACGAGATCGCCTTCCAGACCAACCTGCTGGCGCTCAACGCCTCGGTCGAGGCCGCGCGCGCCGGCGAGCAGGGCCGGGGCTTCGCGGTGGTCGCCGCCGAGGTGCGCAAC
>JALVTT010000138.1 GCA_027024025.1 Sedimenticola sp. | reverse complement strand
ATCTTCGAGCGCGGCAGCAGCAGGTAGAGGGCGCCGCCGCGCTCGAAGATGCGGAAGCTGGCCAGCATGCGGCCCTTGGGGCTGCAGTAGCTGCTGAGCTGGCTGGTGGCCGGATCGACCTTTTCGATATCGTTGGTCAGCTGCCCCTGCAGGAACCGGCGCGCATCCTCGCCCTGTACCCGGATCAGGCCCAGTTCCGAGAGATCACTGAGTGCGCATGCCGCGATCGGCGCCTCGCTCAGCGCCTGGCTTTCGACAAAATCCCGCCACCCCTGCATGAATGTTCTCCATCGATTTCAGCCAGCGGGTATCATAGCCCAAACCCCGTATCCATAATCTCAGTATTCCGAAGGAAATCCCCGTGACCCCCTCCCTGCGCGCCGGCGCCCTGGTGCTTTACAAGAGTCAGCCGGCCCTGGTGGCCTCCGTTGGCGAAAAGATCGATATCCGGCTGCCCAGCGGCAAGGACCGCCGGGTGCGGCCCAAGGACGTGCGTCTGTTGCATCCGGGGCCGTTGCAGTCGCTGGCCGGCCTGGAGCCGCCGCAGGCGGCATTGGAAGAGGCCTGGGAACTGCTGCAGGGCGAGCAGCCTGATCTCGCCGAACTGGCCGGGCTGGTGTATGGCGATTTCACCCCGGCCAGCGCCTGGGCGGCCTGGCAACTGTTGCAGGACGGCCTGTATTTCTCCGGTGAACCGGAGGCCATCCGGGTGCACGGTGCCGATGAGGTGCAGGCCCTGCGCGCCGAACGCGAGGCGCGGGAACAAGAGGCCCGCGCCTGGGAGGACTTTCTGGCGCGGGTCGGGGCGGGCGAGCTGCAGGAGGCCGACCGCAAGCGCCTGGCCGAGGTGGAGCGGGTGGCCCTGGGGGCCTCGGAGCACAGCCGCATCCTGACGGCCTTCAAGGTCGAGGCCAGTCCCGAGGCGGCGCACCGGTTCCTGGTGCGCTGCGGCTACTGGCCGCCCGAGTTCAACCCCTGGCCGCGCCGTGCCGGGGTGGCCCTGGAGCCGCTGGAGATCGGCGTGCCCGGGTTGCCCGAGGAGGAACGCCTGGACCTGACCGGGCTCGAAGCCTGGGCCATCGACGATGTGGGCAACCAGGATCCGGACGACGCGATCAGCCTGGACGGCGACTATCTGTGGGTGCATGTGGCCGATGTCGCGGCCCTGGTGCGCCCGGACGGGCATATCGACCAGGCGGCCCGCGAGCGGGTGGCCAATCTCTATCTGCCCGAGAGGATACACACCATGCTGCCTCAGGGCGTGACCGAGCGTCTGGGCCTGGGGCTGGACGAGGTGTCGCCGGCGCTGTCGATCGGCATGCGCCTGGGGGAGGACGGCCCCTGCGACATCCGGATCGAGCGGACCCGCGTGCGGGTCACGCGCACCACCTATGACGCGGTCAACGCACGCATGCAGGAGGCGCCCTTCGCGGCCATCGCGCGGATCACCGATGCCTTTCGCGCGCGCCGCCTGGCGCGCCACGCGGCGCGTCTGGACCTGCCCGAGGCCTCGGTGCGTGTAGTCGATGGCGAGATCCGCATCCGCCCGCTGCCCAAGACCGCCAGCCGCGACATGGTCACCGATGCCATGCTCATGGCCGGCGAGGCGGTGGCGATCTTCGCCCAGGCACAGGATCTCGCCATTCCCTATGCCATGCAGCCGGAGCCGGAGGAGATCCGCGAGCCCAAGACTCTGTCCGAGATGTATGCCTACCGGCGCCTGTTCAAGCCCAGCAACACGGTGCTGCATCCCGAGCCGCACTTCGGCCTGGGTCTGGAACGCTACGCCCGTTCCACCAGCCCGCTGCGCCGCTATGCCGATCTGCTGGTGCATCAGCAGCTGCGCGCCTTCATCAGCGGGGGGCGGCCGCTGTCGCGCGAGCAGATGGCCGAGCGTATCGCCGGCATCGACGCCAATGGCGCGCGCATCCGGCGCGCCGAGCGCCAGTCCAATCTGCACTGGAAGCTGGTCTGGCTGCAGCGCCATCCCGACTGGGAGGGCGAGGCCCTGGTGGCCGCGCTGGAAGAGCGCAAGGCGGTGCTGGTGATCCCCGAACTGGCCATGGAGGTCAAGGTGCGCCTGCACGACCGTTTCGCCCTCGACGCGCCGGTGCGGCTGAAGCTGCGCGAGGTCGATCTGACCACCCAGGACGCCTGGTTCCGGGTGTTGCCGACGCCTTGAATGTATAATCCCTCCGATATGGAGCCTGCAGGAGAAAGGCATGTCTGAAGAGCGACCGACCTACACCCGCGGCACGAGCAGCCGCAGCCCGTCCGAGGAATTCATCGCCTATTGCGAGGCGGAATTCGAGCGCCGTCTCAATTCCGGGGACGATTTCGACCAGGCCCGCTACGAAAAGGCGCGGGATCTGGTCCTGGACCGGCTGGAACGGCTGGAAAGCGAGGGCAGGGCATGATCATCACGCATCTAGAAGCGAGCAATATCCTCAAGTACCGCAGGCTGGATCTGAGCCTGCCCGAACGCGGCCTGATCGCGATCAGCGGCCAGAACGAATCGGGCAAGAGCAGCATCGGCGAGGCGGTCTGTTTCGCCCTGTTCGGGCGGACCTTCTCGGTGGCGCCGGACGAGCTGCACAAGGTGGTGCGCTGGGGCGAGAACCACTGCTCGGTGAACCTGCGCTTCAAGGTGGACGATCAGGAATACGCCCTGTCGCGTTTTCTCGACCGTGACGGCCACCACAGCGCCAAGCTGTCCCCCGCGGGGCAGGACGAGCCGCTGGCGCGCGGGGTCAGGCAGGTGGCCGAGCGCCTGACCGAGCTGCTGGGCTTCGAATACGAGCAGTTCGTCGAGTCCTTCTATCTCGCCCAGCGCGAGATCACCACGCCGCAGCCGCAC
The DNA here is from genome assembly GCA_027024025.1 of Sedimenticola sp. Lineage (GTDB taxonomy): Bacteria > Pseudomonadota > Gammaproteobacteria > Chromatiales > Chromatiaceae > MONJU. The sequence continues at coordinate 21,413 of JALVTT010000138.1, read as the reverse complement.
AGCCAGGCGGTCAAGATCATGGCCGGTGTGGCGCCGCTGGAGCAGGTGGTGAGCGAGATCGAGGACGAGATCGGCGAGCGCAAGGATCTGCTCGAAGAGGTCCAGGCCGAGTGCGACCAGGTCCACCAGGAGCTGGAGGCCCTGGGCATTCGCGAGGGCTATCTGCAGCAGCTCGAACAGGAGCGGATGCAGACCCGCGACCAGATCGATCAGGTCAACGGCCTGGTGGAGGCGATGGGCGAGGGCATGCAGCGCTATGCCGACAACACCCGGGCCGCCTACAAGGCCGCGGCCTCGGCCTCGCGCGCCGGACTGCTGCGTTTTCTGAGTCTGCTTCTGGCGCTCGCCGCCGGCGCCGGCTGGTGGCTGCGTGGCGCGGGCGCGCAGCTGCCGGCCACCGCGCAGGTGCGCGATCTGCTCGACCGGCATGTGCCGCAGTGGCAGCAGGTGCCGGCCGAATGGCTGCTGTGGGGCGCGGGCGGCTTCGGTGTGCTGTTCCTGCTGTTCTGGCTGCGCGGCGCGGGCCGGCGCAGTCTGGCGCGGCGCCTGCGCGAGGAGGCCGCCGGGCTGGGCGAAACCCTGCGCCAGGCGCGCGAGATCGAGCTGGACGTGCAGGAGGAGGCCGCGCCCGATACCGCTGAATCCGACAGCGGCACCCCGCCGGAAGGCGGGATGCCGGAGGCCGGGGAGGCCGAGGCGGAGCCGCCGGCGCCGGAGCGCCCCGACGCGGCGGTGCTGGACGGGCTGCTGGAGCGGATCGAAGCGGGCCAGGCCACGGTGCGCCAGGTGCGCGAGTACGTGGAGCCTGAGCAGACCTGGCTGGCCTATGTGGCGGAGCTGCTGGAGCGGCAGGTCTGGGATCTCGACAGCGCGATCAGCGACGAGGAGGAACGCCTCAGGGAACAGGCCAATCTGCTGCAGGTGCGCGAGGGCATGCGCGACAAGCGCGAGGACATCCTGGCGCGCATCGACCTGCGCAACAAGGCCCTGGAGCTGCTGCACGGCGCCATCGGCCATCTGTCCAACAACTTCAACCGCGATATCAAGGAACTGGTCGCGCGCATGCTGCCGCGCTTTACCGACGGCCGCTACGAGCACCTGCAGATCGACGCCGATCTCAATGTGCGGGTGTTCTCCGCGGAGAAGCGCGACTTCATGGACCTGGAGGAGGTCTCCAGCGGCACCCAGCGCCAGATCATGCTGGCCCTGCGTCTGGCGCTGTCGCAGAAGCTGCTCAGCCGCAAGATCCGTGGCCGCCAGTTCGCCTTCCTGGACGAGCCCTTCGCCTTCTTCGACGAGGAGCGTACCCGCAACGCGCTGATCGCCCTCACCGAGCTGGGTGACGACATCAGTCAGGTCTGGATCGTGGCGCAGAGCTTCCCGCGTGACGCGGTGGCCTTCGATGCCCACATCGAGTGCGAGCGCGGTCGCGACGCGCTGAGTCTGCAGGGCGCGGGGTGACGGCGGCTCAGTAGCGCATCGCCTCGGGCAGGTGGGGCGCCAGGCGGCGCACCATCTCCTGCTGAACCCGGATGCCGCCGGCGATCACATTGCCGCTCTCCAGGTGGCGGCCGCCGCCGCGGATATCGCTCACCGCGCCGCCGGCCTCGGTCACGATCAGGGCGCCGGCGGCGAAGTCCCAGGCCGACAGGCCCAGTTCCCAGAAGCCGTCCATGCGTCCGGCCGCGACCCAGGCGAAATCCAGCGCGGCCGAGCCGGGGCGGCGGATGCCCGCGGTATCCTCGATCATGGCCTTGAGCATCGCCAGATAGGCGTCCAGGTGGCGCTGGTCGCGGAAGGGGATGCCGGTGCCGATCAGCGCGCCCTTGAGCGACTTCTGCTCGCTCACGCGCAGGCGCCGGTCATTGAGCAGGGCCCCCTGGCCGCGGCTGGCGGTGAACATCTCGTCGCGCACCGGGTCATAGACCGCGGCGCTGATCAGCTCGTCCTTGTGCTGCAGCGCGATCGAGATCGAGAACTGCGGCAGGCCGTGCAGGTAGTTGGTGGTGCCGTCCAGCGGATCGATGATCCACTGATAGCTGTTGCCGGCGTGAGCGCCGCTCTCCTCGGCCAGGATGGCGTGATTGGGATAGGCGCGCCGGATGGTCTCGATGATGGCCGCCTCGGCCGCCCGGTCCACCTCCGACACATAATCGTTGCGCTGTTTCTCGGCGATGGTGAGGGTGTCGATGCGGTTGAAATACCGCATCACGATACCGCCGGCCTTGCGCGCCGCGCGTACTGCAATATTGGTCGTGGGATTCATGGCGCGCGAGGATACGGCAAAACACCGGTCGCGGCCAGCCGCGTCTGTGGCGATGCGGATCATCGACAGCGCCGGCCGGCGGCATTTTAGATGATGGCGCCCCGCGTGGCGTAGAATGCCGCCATGCTGAACAAGATACGTATCGTACTGGTCGAGACCTCGCATCCCGGCAACATCGGCGCGGTGGCCCGCGCCATGAAAAATATGGGCCTGTCGCAGCTCTGTCTGGTCCGTCCGAAGGAATTTCCCTCCGGCCAGGCCGAGGCGCGCGCCTCGGGGGCGCAGGATCTGCTGCGGCAGGCGCGGGTGGTCGATTCCCTGGAGACGGCGGTGGCCGAGTGTCCGCTGGTGATCGGGGCCAGCGCGCGCCAGCGCTCGGACATCTGGCCGGTCACCGGGCCGCGCGAGGCCGCGGGCCTGGCCCTGGCGCAGGCCGGACAGGCGCCGGTCGCCCTGGTGTTCGGGCGGGAGCGCTCCGGGCTCACCGCCGAAGAACTGGACCGCTGCACCCATCTCATGCACATCCCGGCCGACCCGGCCTATTCCTCGCTCAATATCGCCATGGCGGTACAGGTGTTGGCCTATGAGCTGCGCATGCAGTTCCTGGACGAGGTGGGGCGAACGCCGGCCGGCGTAGCCCCCGAGCGGGCCAGCGCACAGGCCATGGAGGGGCTGTTCGGGCACCTGGAACGGGTGCTCTACGAGACCGGCTTCCTCCAGCCCGGGCGCGAGGGCCGCATCATGCAGCGCCTGCGCCGCCTGTTCCACCGCGCAGCGCCCGATCCGCGCGAGGTCAACATCCTGCGCGGCATCCTCACCGCGGTGCAGCAGCATCGGAGTACGAAAGACAAGGAACAGGGCTGACTCACTGGCCGCGAAGCGGCCCGGCGGCGTAGAATCCCGCATATCCATTTTCGGCGCCGAAGCGGGCGCGCTTGCACGGAACCAAGATGTTCGATCACTTCAGAGACGACCTGAGCGTGGTGTTCGACCGCGACCCCGCGGCACGCAGCACCTTCGAGATCCTGACCAGCTATCCGGGCGTGCACGCCCTGCTGATCCATCGCCTGGCGCACGCGGTCTGGAACCTGGGCGCCTGCTGGCTGGCGCGCTTCATCTCCCACATCGGGCGCTGGCTCACCGGCATCGAGATCCACCCGGCGGCGCGCATCGGACGCCGCTTCTTCATCGACCACGGCATGGGTGTGGTGATCGGCGAGACCGCGATCATCGGCAACGACTGCACCCTCTACCACGGCGTGACCCTGGGCGGCACCAGCTGGGAGAAGGGCAAGCGGCATCCCACCCTGGGCGACGGCGTGGTGGTGGGCGCCGGGGCCAAGGTCCTGGGGCCGATCGAGATCGGGGACGGCGCGCGCATCGGCTCCAACGCGGTGGTGGTGAAGTCGGTCCCGCCCGGGGCCACGGTGGTGGGTGTGCCGGGGCGGCTGATCGAGCGCAAGCCGGCGGCCCGCGATACCGCGCACCGCGAGAAGATGGCCAGCAAGATGGGCTTCGACGCCTACGGCGTGACCCGCGACGCGCCCGACCCGGTGGCCCACGCCATCAACTGCATGCTCGACCACATGCACCTCATGGAGGGACGCATGAAGCAGATGTGCGAGGCCATGCACGCCCTGGGCGTGGAGGCCATGGCCGATGCCGACATGCCCGAGATGCCCCCCTGCGAGATCCTCTCCACCGCCGAGGAACTCGACCGCATGCACATGGACGAGTCGCAACAGGACGAGCAGGCCCCCGAGACGCCGGACAAGGACGAATAACCCGGCGCGCAGCGCGCTTGGAATTCTTGACTAATTTACTCGGCCATGTATAGTTCAGCGCAGTTGAGTAACCGGGGTTCGGTGCTGTGAGATTGACGACCAAAGGCCGCTATGCGGTCACCGCCATGCTGGATCTGGCCATGCATCATGATGAAGGCCCGATCACCCTGGCGGACATCGCCCAGCGACAGGGGATTTCACTGTCCTACCTCGAACAACTGTTCTCGCGGCTGCGCAAGCGCCAGCTCGTGGGCAGCGTGCGGGGGCCGGGCGGCGGCTATACCCTGGGCCGCGGGGCGGACACGATATTCGTCGCCGAGGTGATCGCCGCGGTGGACGAGAACGTGGACACCACCAAATGCGGTGGCGCCCACAACTGCCAGAACAACCAGCAGTGCCTGACACACGACCTGTGGCAGGATCTCAGCGCCCGGATCTACGATTACCTGAACCGCATCAGTCTGGAAGACCTGATGCAGCGGCGCGGCGTCAAGGAAGTGGCACAGCGCCAGGAAGAGGACGCGGCGCCGTCGGTCTCGGCGGAGGCCATCCGGACGGGCTGAGCGCGCGACCGAGCGGCCCTCGCTGCCCGCGGTACCCTGTTGTAGAGGTCAATACAGACATGAAGACTCCCATCTATCTCGATTATTCGGCGACCACGCCCGTCGACCCCCGGGTCGCGGAAAAGATGTGCGCCTGCCTCACGCCCGACGGCGTGTTCGGCAACCCCGCATCCCGCTCGCACCCCTTCGGCTGGGAGGCCGAAAAGCGGGTGGACGAGGCGCGCGCCAATGTGGCCGCCCTGGTCAACGCCAACCCCAAGGAGATCGTATGGACCTCCGGCGCCACCGAATCGGACAACCTGGCGCTCAAGGGCGCGGCCCACTTCTACCAGAAGAAGGGCAAGCACATCATCACCGTCAAGACCGAGCACAAGGCGGTGCTGGACACCTGCCGCCAGCTCGAGCGCGAGGGCTTCGAGGTCACCTATCTGGACGTGCAGTCCAACGGTCTGCTCGACCTGGACGCCTTCCGCGCCGCGATCCGCGAGGACACCATCCTGGCCTCGGTGATGCACGTGAACAACGAGATCGGCGTGATCCAGGATATCGAGGCGATCGGCAACATCTGCCGTGAGCACAAGGTGATCTTCCATGTCGACGCGGCGCAGAGCGCGGGCAAGGTCGAGATCGACCTGGAGCGTCTGCCGGTGGACCTGATGAGCTTTTCCGCGCACAAGATCTACGGCCCCAAGGGCATCGGCGCCCTGTATGTGCGGCGCAAGCCGCGGGTGCGGATCGAGGCCCAGATGCACGGCGGCGGCCACGAGCGCGGCATGCGTTCCGGCACCCTGGCGACCCACCAGATCGTGGGCATGGGCGAGGCCTTCCGCATCGCGCGTGAGGAGATGGCCGAGGAGAACGCCCGCCTGCTGGCCCTGCGCAACCGTCTGTGGGACGGCTTCAAGGACATGGAAGAGGTCTATGTCAACGGCGACCTGGAGCGGCGCGTGGCGGGCAATCTGAATGTCAGCTTCAACTTCGTCGAGGGCGAGTCCCTGATGATGGCGCTCAAGGACATGGCTGTGTCCTCGGGCAGCGCCTGCACCTCCGCCAGCCTGGAACCCAGCTATGTGCTGCGCGCCCTGGGCCGCTCGGACGAGCTGGCGCACAGCTCGCTGCGCTTCACCCTGGGCCGCTTCACCACCGAGGAAGAGGTCGATCACGTGATCGAGGAAGTCCGCCGCCAGGTCGAGCGCCTGCGCGAGCTGAGCCCGCTCTGGGATATGTACAAGGAAGGCATCGATCTCAATTCGGTGCAATGGGCGGCGCACTGAGGACGACGCGGCAGGGCGCTTGCTGTATCATTGATTTATTGGGGCCGGACAGGATCCGGCCAGGCGTGATCACAGCTTGATTCTTCATTGCCGGCATGCCGGCTGAATCGCAACAGGCTTGTTGTTTCGCTTCACAGAATCATCCATGCCATAGGGCGTGATGATCCCCGGACGGATGGGTGACTCGGTCCGCCGCGGGGAGTTCGAAATGACGAGACACATGTTTAGTTGAGATTGATTTGATGAAGAATATCTACGTAGGCAACCTGGCGTACAGCGTATCTGACGACGACCTGCAGGAGGCCTTCGCGGCCTTCGGCGAGGTGGCCAGGGCCAAGGTGATCATGGACCGTGATACCGGTCGCTCCAAGGGCTTCGGTTTCGTCGAGATGCCGAATGACGCCGAGGCGCAATCGGCCATCGACGGCCTGAACGAACAGCCGATCAACGGCCGCAACGTGCGTGTCAACGAGGCTCGTCCCCGCGAAGACCGTCCGCGCCGCTTCTAAGGCTGCCGCGGGGCGTCGCGATCGCGGCGCCCCGCACTACAGGATCAGACGTTTCGATCTGGATAACGAGGTGAGTATTCATGGCGTACAGTGACAAGGTGATCGACCACTACGAGAATCCACGCAATGTGGGCACCCTGGACAAGGATGCGGACAACGTGGGTACCGGGATGGTGGGCGCGCCGGCCTGTGGCGACGTGATGCGCCTGCAGATCCAGGTCAACGACCAGGGCGTCATCGAGGACGCCAAGTTCAAGACCTACGGCTGCGGTTCGGCGATCGCCTCCAGCTCGCTGCTGACCGAGTGGGTCAAGGGCAAGACGCTGGAGGAGGCGAAGCAGATCAAGAACACCGAGATCGCCGAGGAACTGGCGCTGCCGCCGGTCAAGGTGCACTGCTCGGTGCTGGCCGAAGACGCCATCAAGGCGGCCATCGAGGATCTGCAGTCCAAGCAGCAGGCCTGATTCGGCAACGGAGAGGGTGACATGGCGATCACATTGAGCGAGGCGGCCGCGGAACGGGTCCGCCGCTTTCTGGAGAACCGCGGTTCCGGCATTGGCGTGCGCCTCGGGGTCAAGACCTCGGGCTGTTCCGGCATGGCCTATGTGCTCGAATTCGTGGACGAGCTGAACGATGACGACGTGGTCTTCGAGGACCATGGCGTGAAGGTGATCGTGGACAAGAAGAGCCTGGTCTATCTGGACGGGACCGAGCTGGATTACGGCAAGGAGGGCCTCAACGAGGGCTTCCTGTTCAACAACCCGAATGTCAAGGAAGCCTGCGGTTGCGGAGAGAGTTTCACCGTCTGAGGGCGGGGGACACTGGATTTTTCCGACGCCCGCGCAAGCGGGCGTCGTTGGTTGAGAGGTGGCATGATCGATCTGGGCAAAAATCATTTCGACCTGTTCGGTCTGCCGGTCGGCTATGTGCTGGACACCGGCGAGCTGGCGGCGCGTTATCGCGAACTGCAGCGCGTGGTGCATCCGGACCGCTTCGCCAACGCCTCCGAGCAGGAGCAGCGCCTGGCCCTGCAACAGGCCACCCAGGTGAACGAGGCCTACGAGACCCTGCGTGACCCGCTGCGCCGCGCCCTCTACATGCTGGAACTGGCGGGCGTGGACACCCACCAGGAGACCGCCACCACCCGCGACACCGAATTCCTGATGCAGCAGATGGAGCTGCGCGAGGCCCTCGCCGGGGTGCGCGGGGCCGATGATCCCGGGGCCGAGCTGGACCGCCTGATGCGCGACATCCGGCGCATGATAGAGACCCAGGTCGGCCAACTGGCGGTACAGCTCGAGGCCGGCACCCCCGAACAGCTCGAGGCAGCGCGCGAGTCGGTCAGCAAGATGCAGTTCCTCAACAAGTTGTACAACGAGGCCGAGTCCATCGAGGCCGAACTGGAAGAAATGATCTGATGGCACTATTGCAGATAGCCGAACCCGGCCAGTCGGCCGCGCCGCACCAGCACCGCCTCGCCGCGGGTATCGACCTGGGCACCACCAACTCCCTGGTGGCCACGGTGCGCAGCGGCGTGGCCGAGACCCTGGCGGACGAGCACGGCGAGCACCTGCTGCCCTCGGTGGTGCGTTACACCCCGGACGGAGTGGTGGTGGGCCGCGCCGCGCGCGATGCCGCCATCGAGGATCCGCACAACACCATCGTCTCGGTGAAGCGCCTGATCGGACGCGGCGTGGAGGATCTCAAGGTCCTGGGTGACGCGCTGCCCTACCGCTTCGTGGATACCGACAGCGCCGTGCCGCGCATCCAGACCGTGGCCGGGCCGGTCAGCGCGGTCGAGGTCTCGGCCGAGATCCTCAAGGTCCTGGCGCGGCGCGCCGAGCAGACCCTGGGCGGCGAGCTGACCGGCGTGGTGATCACGGTGCCGGCCTATTTCGACGACGCCCAGCGCCAGGCCACCAAGGACGCCGCGCGCCTGGCCGGCCTGCATGTGTTCCGTCTGCTCAACGAGCCGACCGCGGCGGCGGTGGCCTACGGCCTGGACCGCGAGGCGGACGGGGTGCATGCCATCTATGACCTCGGCGGCGGCACCTTCGACATCTCCATCCTGCGGCTCAACAAGGGCGTGTTCGAGGTCATGGCCACGGGCGGCGATTCGGCCCTGGGCGGTGACGACTTCGACCACGCCATCGCCGAGTGGATGATGGCGCAGGCCGGGATCGCCGGCAGCGCCTCGGCCGGCCTGTTGCGCACCCTGATGCAGCAGGCGCGCAGCGCCAAGGAGGCCCTGGCGAGCCAGGAACAGGTGGATATCGAACTGACCCTGGATGACGGCGGCCGCTGGCAGGGCACCCTGGACCGGGACACCCTGAACCGCCTGATCGATCCGCTGATCCGCAAGACCATCAGCGCCTGTCGGCGCACCCTGCGCGATGCCGGGGTCTCGGTCTCCGAGATCAAGGACGTGGTCATGGTCGGCGGCTCCACCCGCGCCCTGCGGGTGCGCGAGAAGGTGGGCGAGTTCTTCGAGACCGAGCCGCTGGTCGACATCGACCCGGACCGCGTGGTCGCGGTGGGCGCCGCGCTGCAGGCTGATGTGCTGGCCGGCAACAAGCCCGAGGACGAGATGCTGCTGCTGGACGTGATTCCGCTGTCGCTGGGCATCGAGACCATGGGCGGCCTGGTGGAGAAGATCATTCCGCGCAACACCACCATCCCGGTGGCGCGCGCCCAGGAGTTCACCACCTTCAAGGACGGCCAGACCGCGATGGCCATCCACGTGGTGCAGGGCGAGCGCGAGCTGGTGGCCGACAACCGTTCCCTGGCGCGCTTCGAGCTGCGCGGCATCCCGCCCATGGTGGCGGGCGCGGCGCGCATCCGGGTCACCTTCTCGGTGGACGCCGACGGCCTGCTGCATGTCGAGGCCGAGGAGCTGAGCACCGGGGTCCGGGCCAGCGTCGAGGTCAAGCCCTCCTATGGCCTGACCGACCGCGAGATCGCCGACATGCTCACCGCCTCCATCGAACACGCGGGCGAGGACATGGCGGCGCGCCGCCTGGCCGAGCAGAAGGTCGAGGCCGCGCGCGTGATCGAGGCCCTGGAGGCCGCCCTGGCCGCCGACGGCGCGCAACTGCTCGACGAGGAGGAGCGCCAGCGTATCGAACAGGCCCTGCAGGCCCTGCGCGATACCGCGCAACACAGCGACGACGACCAGGCCATCAAGGCCGCCATCGAGGCCCTGGAGAAAACCTGCGAGTTCTATGTCGAAAGACGTATGAACAGCAATATCCGCAAGGCCATGGCCGGCCACAAGGTGGACGAATTCGAATAGCCGCCCGCAGGGCGCACGGGAACCTGTTATGCCAAAGATTATCTTTCTTCCCCACGACGAGATCTGCCCCGAGGGCGCGGTGATCGAGGCTGAGCCGGGCGTGACCATCTGCGACGCCGCCCTGGCCAACGATATCGAGATCGAGCACGCCTGCGAGAAATCCTGCGCCTGCACCACCTGCCATGTGATCGTGCGCGAGGGCTACGACTCGCTCAACGAGCCGAGCGAGGACGAGGAGGATCTGCTGGACAAGGCCTGGGGCCTGGAGCCCGAGTCGCGCCTGTCCTGTCAGGCGGTGGTGGACAACGAAGATCTGGTGGTCGAGATCCCCAAGTACACCATCAACCACGCCAAGGAACACAACTGAGGAGCGCGTCATGGGCCTGAAATGGACCGATACCCTGGATATCGCGATCGAGCTGGACGAGGCGCATCCCGATGCCGATCCCATGCACGTCAACTTCGTGGATCTGATGCAATGGGTGATGGCGCTGCCCGATTTCGAGGATGTCGAGGAACACTGCGGCGAGAAGATCCTCGAGGCCATCCAGATGGCCTGGATAGAGGAGCGGGAAGACTGATTCCCTGAAGCCGCCGCGCCGTGGTCTCGCTCGTCACCCAGCTTCCCGCCGAGGGCGTGCCCTCCGAGGCGGACATCGATTCCTGGCTGCAGGCGCTGTCTGCGCGCCGTCCCGAAAAGGAGATCGAACGCCTGCGCCGGGCCATCGCCCAGGCGCGGCGCGCCCACCGCGGCCAGGTCCTGGTCGATGGCATGGACCGCCTGCTGGCGCTGCTGCACACCGCCGACACCCTGGACCGCCTCAAACTCGACACCGACACCCTGGTGGCCGCCATCCTTTCGGAGCTGCCGGGCGAGGCGGGCTACGATCCCGAACAGCTGCGGCGCGACTATGGCGAGGGCGTGCTGCGCATGGTCGAGCAGGTCAGCCGCATCCGCGAACTCTCGGCCAGCACCGCCCAGGAGGTCAAGGAGGACATCGAAAAGCTGCGCCGCCTGGTCCTGGATCTGGCCACCGATGTGCGCTCCATCCTGGTCCTGCTGGCCAAGCGCCTGCGCCTGATGCGCCAGCTCAAGCACACCCCGCCCGAGTTCCAGCGCCGCATCGCCATGGAGACCCGCCGCGTACACTCGCCGCTAGCCAACCGCCTGGGCGTGTGGCAGCTCAAATGGGAGCTGGAGGATCTGTGCCTGCGCTATCTGGAGCCGGAGGTCTACAAGGATCTCGCCTCGCGCCTGGAGGGCAAGCGCAGCGAGCGCGAGGCCTTCATCCGCGATGTGGTCGAGCGCCTGCAGGCGCTGTGCCGCGAGCACGGTATCGAGGCCGAGATCATGGGTCGGCCCAAGCACATCCACAGCATCTGGAACAAGATGCGGCAGAAGGACCTGGATTTCGATCAGGTGTACGACGTGCGCGCGGTGCGCGTGCTGGTGGACAGCGTATCCCGGTGCTACGAGGTGCTGGGCATGGCGCACGGCCTCTGGCGGCCCATCCCCGGCGAGTTCGACGACTACATCGCGCATCCCAAGCCCAACGGCTACCAGTCCCTGCACACCGCCGTGATCGGCGACGACGGCCGCCCGCTGGAGATCCAGGTGCGTACCCGGCGCATGCACGAGCTGGCCGAGCGCGGCGTGGCCGCGCACTGGCGCTACAAGGAAAACGACCAGGCCGACGCCGAGCTGGAGCGGCGGGTCGCCTGGATGCGCAGCTGGCTGGAGCAGCAGCAGGAGGAGGGTGGCGCGGCCGCCGGCAGCGCGGTCCAGGACGACGAGTTCGAGGCGCGCCGCATCTATGTGCTCACGCCCAACAGCAAGGTGATCGAGCTGCCCAATGGCGCCACCCCGATCGACTTCGCCTATGCCATCCACACCGACGTCGGCCACCGCTGTCGCGGCGCCAAGGTGGATGGACGCATCGTGCCGCTCTCGCGGCCCCTGCGCAGCGGCGAGCGGGTCGAGATCCTGACCACGCGCGAGGGCGGGCCCAGCCGGGACTGGCTCAACCCGCAGAACGGCTATGTGGTCACCTCGCGCGCGCGCAACCGCATCCGCCTGTGGTTCAAACACCAGGACCACGAGCAGCATGTGCACATGGGGCGCAGCGCCCTGGAGCGCGAGTTCCACCGCCTGGGACTGCCCAGGCCGGACCTGGAGAAGCTTGCCCAACGCTTTCATTTCGGGCAGGTGGAGGACTTTCTGGCGGCGATCGGGATCGGCGAGGTCTCGGCCATACAGGCGGCCAACAGCCAGCTCGAATCGCGTCCGCGCGACAAGGCCCTGGAGGCCGATCAGGCCATCAGCGAGCGGGTGCGGCGGCGCAGGCCCGCGCCGCGCGAGGCCGCCGGCGCCGTGGTGGTGGAGGGCGTGGGCGACCTCATGACCCACATGGCCCGCTGCTGCAAGCCGGTACCGCCCGATCCCATCGTCGGCTACATCACCCGCGGGCGGGGCATCACCATTCACCGCCGCGACTGCCGGGTGGTGCAGAAAATGGACGCCGAGAACCGCTCGCGGCTGGTGGACGCGGTCTGGTCCCAGGCCCAGGCCGACTCCCGCTTCGTGGTCGACATTCAGCTCCTGGCCCAGGACCGCAAGGGACTGTTGCGCGATGTGACCTCGGTCTTCGCCAATGCCGAGATCTCGGTGCTCGGGGTCAGCAGCCAGTCCGACCGGCGCGCCGAACGCGCCAGCATGCGCATCACCGTGGAGGTCGGCGACATGGAGGAACTGGCCCGCGCCATGGGCCAGCTGGCCCAGATCCCGGATGTCATCGACGTGCGCCGCCAGGTGTCGTGAAACGGCTTGTGGATAAAGTTGGCAGGAATTGCCTGAGACAGTTAAACTAAGCCGAGGATTCCACAAGAAAAATAATTGTCCAGGGAGGGGTGGGCGAAAGTCTCAGGGCGACAAGCGCCGGAAATGAGATTCAGCCTCAGGTTTTGTTTATAACTTTTTGATAGAAAAGGATTCATCTCTTGCTCAATAGCGCAGACAAGCCCCAGGCCGCGCGCGCCAACCTGCTCGATCTCGATCGCCGGGGCATGGAGTCCCTGGTGGTGGGGCTGGGCGCCAAGCCGTTTCATGGCCGCAATCTGCTGAAATGGATCCACAAGCACGGGGTGACCGACTTCGCGCAGATGAGCGATCTGCCCAAGTCGCTGCGCGAGATCCTGGCCCGGGACTACGAGATCTACGTGCCCGAGATCGTGTTCGAGCAGCCCTCCTTCGACGGCACCACCAAGTGGGTGATGGAGCTGCGGGATGGGCAACGCATCGAGACCGTGTTCATCCCCGACGGCGACCGCAGCACCATCTGCGTCTCCTCTCAGGTCGGCTGTGCCCTGGACTGTTCCTTCTGCTCCACCGCCCAGCAGGGCTTCAACCGCAACCTCAGCACCGGCGAGATCATCGGCCAGGTGTGGCAGGCGACCCGCGAGCTGGGCCACCCGCCGACCAATGTGGTGATGATGGGCATGGGCGAGCCGCTGGCCAATTACGACGCCGTGGTGACCGCCATGGACATCATGATGGAAGACCTGGCCTATATGATCTCCAAGTCGCGCGTCACCCTCAGCACCTCCGGCATCGTGCCCGCTCTGGAGCGCCTGCGCGAGGACAGCGATGTGAGCCTGGCGGTGTCCCTGCACGCGCCGGACAACGCGCTGCGCGACCAGTTGGTGCCGATCAACCGCAAATACCCGCTGGAACAGCTGATTCCGGCCTGCAAGGCCTATGTGGCGGGCGACCGCAGGCGCAAGGTGACCTGGGAATACGTGATGCTCGACGGGGTCAACGACAGCATCGCCCACGCCAAGGCGCTGATCCGCCTGCTGCAGGGCGTGCCGTCCAAGGTCAACCTGATCCCCTTCAACCCCTTTCCCGGGACCGACTACCGGACCTCGCCCATGGAGCGGGTGGACGCCTTTCGCGAGCGCCTGATGCGCGCCGGAATCATCACCATCACCCGCAAGACCCGGGGTGACGACATCGACGCCGCCTGCGGCCAGCTGGTGGGACGGGTGCGCGACCGCAGTCGCCGCGGCGGGCGTGTCCGGATCGAGACTTCGCAGACAGGAGGCTGAAGACGGCATGAAGGGACGCCTTTCGATCCTCATGGGCCTGGCCGCGCTGGCGCTGCTGGCCGGCTGTCAGCCCAATGGCGTGCGCCCGGACGGCGGCGGGCGCGACAACACCGGCGACCTGGGCGCGCCGATACGCCGCGCCAGCCCGGGCGATGTGTATGTCCAGCTCGGTACCGCCTATCTGGAGCAGGGCCGGATCGACGAGGCCTTCAAGAACGCGCGCAAGGCCGTGCTGGTCGATCCGAAACTGGCCGCCGGGCACACCCTGCTCGGGGTGCTCAACCAGCGTCTAGGCCAGTGGGAGGAGGCCGGGCGGCACTACCGCCGCGCGGTCGAACTGGCGCCGCACGACCCTTACGCCCTGAACGCCCTGGGTTCCTTCCTGTGTGCTCGGGGCAGGCCCGGCGAGGCGGACGGCTATTTCCGCCGCGCCTTGCAGAATCCCCTGTATCCAACACCCTGGATCGCGCTGCATAATGCGGCCTCCTGCGAGGAGCGGAACGGCCAGCCGGAACTGGCCGAGAAGGACTACCGCGCGGCGCTGCGGGCCAACCCGCGCTTCGCACCGGCCCTGCTGAACATGGCCAAGCTGAGCTTTCAGCAGCATAATTACCTGTCCGCGCGCGCCTACCTGGAGCGCTATGCGGCGGTGGCGCCGCAGACCGCCGAGTCCCTGTGGCTGGGGGTGCGGACCGAAAAACGACTGGGCGACCTGGACCAGATGGCGAGCTACGCCATGCAACTCCGCTCCCGGTTCCCCGATTCCGAAGAGGCCAAGCAATTGGAGGCCCTGAAACCATGAGTGCTGTGATGGCTGAACAAGAGAAAAACGAGGGGATCCAGCTGGCCGTGCCGGGACTGGGGGAGCGCCTCAGGAACGCGCGGCTCGCACAGGACATGGATGTCTCCAAACTGGCCTCGCGCATCCACCTGACCGTGGACGTGGTCCGCGCCCTGGAGGCCGACGACTTCTCGGACATGCCCGCGCGGGTGTTCGTGCGCGGTTATGTACGCAACTACGCGCGGGTGGTGGGCCTGGCGCCCGAATCGGTGCTGGCCCAGTTCGACCGCCAGTGGCCGGACGAGGTCCAGCCGGTTACCATCAGCCCCAGTCCGCGCCTGGCGGCCGATCCCGATCCGCGCAAGAAATGGCCTGGCCTGGTGACCTGGCTGTTGCTGCTGCTCATGCTGGGGCTGTTCCTGGTGTGGTGGCGCGGTTACCTGGACCCGCTGTTCGACAAATGGCAGCACAAGGCGACGGCGCCGCTTGCCGAGCTGCCCGCGCCCGCCGCGCCGGAGAGCCCGGCGCCGCAGTCCGGCGCCGAGACGGAACCGCCGGCAACGGCCCTGGGCAGTGGCCCGCTGAGCCTGCCTCCGGCGACGCAGCCGCCGGCTGGCGAGAAGCCGCCCGAGGTCCCCGCCACCGTACAGCCCGACAGCGCCCCGGCCGCCGACATGGCCGCGCAGCCGCCGGTCGAGAGCACGGCCCTGCCGGTGCCGCAGCCGGCGGAGGCCCCGGCCTCGGAGAGCGCGCTCGCCGAGGCCGCCCCGGCGCCGGCCGAGCCAGCCCCGGTCGCGCAGGGGATCGAGCTGAGTTTTTCCGATGACTGCTGGGTGGACATCCGCGACCGGACCCGCACCTTCAAGCTGCTGGGCGTCATGAAACAGGGCAGCCGGCACAAACTGGGCGGCGAACCGCCGTACAAGGTCATCCTGGGCAATGCCCGCGCGGTGCGCATCGAGGTGGCCGGCAGGCCCTTCGACCTGGCTCCCTACACCGAGGGCAATGTGGCCCGCTTCACCCTCAGGCCCTGACCCTGTCCCACCCCAACACCGCTGGACCCGGCCGCCCCGCGGCCGGCGACTATTGAGAGATGGCAAAGAATATCCAGGCAATCCGGGGCATGCACGATGTACTGCCCGAGGACTCCCCCCACTGGCAATACCTCGAGGCGCGGGTGCGTGACGTGCTGGCGCGCTACGGCTATGCCGAGGTGCGCATGCCGGTGGTCGAGTTCACCGAGTTGTTCAAGCGCTCCATCGGCGAGGTCACCGACATCGTCGAGAAGGAGATGTACACCTTCGAGGATCGCAACGGCGACAGCCTGACGTTGCGCCCCGAGGGCACCGCGGGCTGCGTGCGCATGGCCATGGAGCACGGTCTGCTGCACAACCAGACCCAGCGTCTGTGGTATCAGGGCCCGATGTTCCGCCACGAGCGGCCGCAGAAGGGGCGCTACCGCCAGTTCCAGCAGATCGGGGTGGAGACCTTCGGCCTGGCCGGCCCGGATATCGACGCCGAGCTGATCCTGCTGAGCGCGCGCCTGTGGCGCGAACTGGGTATCGAGGGGCTGGAACTGCAGCTCAACTCCCTGGGCACCCCGGAGGAGCGGCTGGCCTACCGCGAGCAGCTGGTGGCCTATTTCAGCGCCCACCAGGACCGGCTCGACGAGGACAGCCGGCGACGCCTGCACAGCAATCCGCTGCGCATCCTGGACACCAAGAACCCGGCGATGGCGGAGTTGGTGGCCGCCGCCCCCACGCTGAGCGATTACCTCGGCGAGGCCTCGCGGGCGCATTTCGAGCAGTTGTGCGCGATCCTGCGGGCCGCCGAGGTGGACTATGTGGTCAACCCGCGCCTGGTACGCGGACTCGATTACTATTCGCTGACCGTGTTCGAATGGGTGACCGACCAGCTCGGCGCCCAGGGCACGGTCTGCGCCGGGGGGCGTTACGACGGCCTGGTGGCGCAGCTCGGCGGTCGCGCCACCCCGGCGGTCGGCTTCGCCATGGGTGTGGAGCGCCTGCTGGCGGTGATGGAGGCCCAAGGCGGTCTGCCGCCGCACACGCGCGCCGACGCCTATCTGGTGCTGATGGGCGAACAGGCCCGCCAGGCCGGGCTGGTGCTGGCCGAGCGGCTGCGTGACGCGCTGCCCGGGCTGCGCCTGCTCACGCACTGCGGCGGAGGCGGCTTCAAGGCGCAGTTCAAGCGCGCCGACCGCAGCGGGGCCCGGGTGGCCCTGGTGCTGGGCGAGGACGAGCTGGCGCAGGGGCGGATCAGTATCAAGCCGCTGCGCGAGGAGCGCCCGCAGGAGACAATTGCAATCGACGATCTGGCCACGCATCTGGCCGGGTACATGGACATCCGGGAGACAGCCCAATGACAGCCTATCTGAACGAAGAACAACAGGTCGAAGCCCTCAAGCAGTGGTGGAAGGACAACGGCAAGTCGGTGGTGATCGGCGTGGTCCTGGGTCTGGCCGCCATCTTTGGCTGGAAGGGCTGGCAGGGCTACCGCGTGGCCCAGGGCGAGGCCGCGTCCAATCTGTATATCGGCATGCAGAACCAGGTCAACGCCGGCAAGGTGGAGGGGGCCCTGGAGACCGGCAAGCGCCTGCTGGGCGAGCATACCGACTCCGTCTATGCCAGCTACGCCGCGCTGCAGCTGGCGCGCCTGATGTATCAGCGTGGCGACAAGGACACCGCCGCCGAGAATCTGCAATGGGTGATCGCGCACGCGCCCGATCCCCTGATCGCCGATCTGGCGCGGCTGCGCCTGGCGCGGCTGCGGATCGACCAGAAGCAGTACCCGGAGGCCGGCGCGGTGCTGGAGAAGATCGACCCGGTGTTCATGCCGGCGGCCGTGGCCGAGTTGCAGGGCGACATCGCGCGCGCCGGCGGTCATCTCGATGAGGCCCGCCAGGCCTACAAGCGGGCCCTGGGGGCCGGCGCGCTGGGCGAGACGGTGCGCCGCAAGCTGCTCGAACTGGGGGAGAAGGCATCGTGAGGCGACTGGGTTTTTCCTTTCTGTTGACTTCGCTGCTGACGCTGGCGGGCTGTTCCACCGTCAGCGACTGGATCTCGCCGCCCAATGAGGATCCGCCCGCCGAGCTGCAGGAGATCAAGACCCGTCTCGATGTGCAGACCCTGTGGGAACGGGACATCGGCGGCGGCAGCGGGGACAAGCGCCTGAATCTGGTGCCCGCCTACCTGGATGGCCGGCTCTATGTGGCGGACGCTGATGGCCAGGTGAGCGCCCTGGACGCGGCGACCGGGCGCACCCTGTGGAGCGTCAAACTCGACGCGCCGCTGTCCGGCGGGCCGGGGGTGGGCGAGGGCCTGGTGGTGATCGGCACCACCGATGCCGAGGTGATCGCCCTGGCGCAGAGCGACGGCGGCCTCAAATGGCGCGCTCCGGTGAGCAGCGAGGTGCTCTCCACCCCGGCGGTGGCCGAGGGCCGGGTGGTGGTGCGGACCATCGACGGCAAGGTGGACGGCCTGGACGCCACCGACGGCAAGCGTGTCTGGCGCTACGAGCGCCAGATCCCGGTGCTGACCCTGCGCGGCACCGGCTCCCCGGTGCTCAGCGGCAGCCATGTGCTGTGCGGCATGGCCGGCGGCAAGCTGGTCAGCCTCAATGTCAGCGATGGCGCGGTGCTGTGGGACGCCACGGTCTCGGTGCCCAGCGGTCGCTCCGAGCTGGAGCGCCTGGCGGACATCGACGGCGATCCCCTGGTGCAGGACGGCATCATCTATGTGGCCACCTACCAGGGCGAGGTCGCGGCCCTGGAGGAGGCCTCCGGCGCGCTGCTGTGGCGGCGCAAGTTCTCGTCCTACAGCCGTATGGCGGCGGACCGCTACAACGTCTATGCCAGCGATGCCGAAGGCTCGGTGTGGGCCCTGGACGCGGACAACGGCTCGGCGCGCTGGCGCCAGCGGGCCCTGCACAACCGCCAGCTCTCGGACGTGGCCCTGGTGGGCGGCGTGGTCGCGGTCGGCGATTTCGAGGGCTATGTGCATTTCCTGTCGCCGGATGACGGCGCCTTTCTGGCGCGGGTCCGGGTGGGCAGCGATCCGATCGGCAAGGGCATGATCGTGGCCGGCGACGTGCTCTATGTGATGGGCGAGGGCGGCGCGCTGGCGGCGCTGCGGCCGGGCGAGCGGCACTGAGGCATCGCCATGCTCCCCGTGATCGCCCTGGTCGGGCGGCCCAATGTCGGTAAATCGACCCTGTTCAACCGCCTCACGCGCAGCCGTGACGCCCTGGTCGCGGATCAGCCCGGCCTGACCCGCGACCGTCAGTATGGCACCGGCAAGCTGGGCAAGCGCCCCTATCTGGTGGTGGACACCGGCGGCATCAGCGGTGACAGCGATGGCATCGACGGCCTCATGGAGCAACAGGTGTCGGCGGCCATCGCCGAGGCCGATCACCTGGTGTTTCTGCTCGACGGGCGCGACGGCCTGACCGCGGGCGACGAGATCATCGCCGAGCAGCTGCGGCGCACCGGCAAGCCGATCACGGTGGCGGTCAACAAGAGCGAGAATCTCGACCAGAACACGGTGGCCGCCGAGTTCTACGCCCTGGGTCTGGGCGAGCCGCGCGCCATCGCCGCGGTGCACGGGCGCGGGGTCAAGTCACTGATCAACCGGGTGCTGGACAGCCTGCCGTCGGAGGACGGGGCTGAAGCGGACGGGCCCGGCGGAGCGGCCGCGCCGGCCGCCCGGGAGGGCGTGCAGATCGCCCTGGTCGGACGGCCCAATGTCGGCAAGTCCACCCTCATCAACCGCCTGCTGGGCGAGGAGCGGGTGGTGGCCTTCGACCAGCCCGGCACCACCCGCGATTCGATCTTCATCCCCTTTGAACACCAGGGCCGGCCCTATACCCTGATCGACACCGCCGGGGTGCGGCGCCGCGCGCGCATCAGCGAGGCGATCGAGAAGTTCTCGGTGATCAAGACCCTGCAGGCCATCGAGCAGGCCAATGTGGTGCTGCTGGTGCTGGACGCCCATCTGGGTATCGGCGAGCAGGACGCCACCCTGGCCGGGCATGTGCTGGAGAGCGGGCGTGCCCTGGTGGTGGTGATCAACAAATGGGATGGCCTGGCGCCGGACGAACGCGAGCGGATCAAGTCTGAGATGCAGCGGCGCCTGCCGTTTCTGTCCTTTGCCGACTGGCATTTCGTCTCGGCCCTGCACGGCAGCGGGGTGGGGCACCTGATGGAGGCGGTGGACGCCGCCTACCGCGCGGCCATGATCGATCTGCCGACGCCGGAGCTGACCCGGGTGCTGGAGATGGCGGTGCGCGAGCATCAGCCGCCGCTGGTGCGCGGGCGGCGCATCAAACTGCGCTACGCCCACCAGGGCGGCAAGAACCCGCCCATCATCGTGGTCCACGGCAACCAGACCGAGCAGGTGCCCGCCCCCTATCAGCGCTACCTGGCCAACCGCTTTCGCGAGGCCTTCGATCTGCACGGCACCCCGCTGCGCATCGAGTTCCGCACCGGCGAAAATCCCTACGAGGGACGCCGCAACAAGCTCACCCGGCGCCAGGTCAGCAAGCGCCGGCGCATGATGAAGCACGTCAAGCGGCGTTAAGGAAGATCTGAAAAATTCGGATCTTCCTCCGGCACAAGGATGTGCCGGCAAAATCGATCGCTGTAAGCGATTGATTTTGGAGCAAGCCGCAAACCGCGTTTGCGGCGCAGCGTGCCCTGATAAAGCCAGGGATGGCTTTTATCAGGGCTTTCTTAACAGCCTGTCGGACTTGGCTGTTTGGCTGCAAATCCACAGATAGCGGTCAACTGTACTTATCGGGTTCGTTAAATAGGCCGGCTATTCGCCTCACCCGATAAGCCCTTTTGATTCGCTCCCCTGAATTTTCGCTTCAAACGGCCAAGTCCGACAGGCTGTCAACTCACCTTGGCCTCGATTCGCCCTTGCGCCAGGCGGATGTTGAGCACATCGCCCGCGCGCACCTGCGCGGCATCGCGTACCACCTCGCCGTTTTCGGCCTTTTGCACGATGGCATAGCCCCGCTCCAGGGTCGCCAGCGGGCTGACCGCGTGCAGGGCGCGCGCCAGGGCCTGCAGGCGCTGGCGGCGGCGGGAGAGGGCGTCGCGGGCCGTGTGGCGCAGGCGCGGACCGAGCGACCCGAGCCGTGCGCGCAGCTGTTCCAGGCGTCGCCCGGGATGGCTCAGCGCCAGCCGCCCGCGCCAGTGCGCCAGCTCGCGGCGGGCCTGGCCCAGGTCCAGGCGCATGGCTCGGGCCAGGCGCAGCTGGACTTCGTCCAGGCGCTGTTGCTGCTGCCGCAGGCGCGCCGAGGGTTGCACGCGCTGCAGGCGTCCGGCCAGCTGCTGCAGGCGGTAGCGCTTGTCGTCCAGGCGGCGCCGCATGGCGGCGCCCAGGGTCCGCTGCAACTGCCCGCAGCGGGCCTGTATGGCGGCGCCGTCGGGGCTGACCAGTTCGGCCGCGGCCGAGGGCGTGGGCGCGCGCCGGTCGGCCACGAAGTCGGCGATGGTGAAGTCGATCTCATGCCCCACGGCCGAGACAATGGGGATTTCGGCCGCGGCGATGTCGCGCGCCAGTTGTTCGTCATTGAATACCGCCAGATCCTCCTCCGAGCCGCCTCCGCGTCCGATGATCAGCACGTCCACCTCTTGGCGGGCCAGCGCCAGGGCCAGGGCGCGGCGCAGCTCGGCCGGGGCCTGGACTCCCTGCACCGCGGCCGGATAGATGATGACCTCGGCCGAGGGATGACGGCGCGCCAGCACATGCAGGATGTCGCGCAGGGCCGCGCCCGACGGTGAGCTGATCACCCCGATGCGGCGCGGGCTCGCTGCGC
>JALVTT010000137.1 GCA_027024025.1 Sedimenticola sp. | reverse complement strand
TGCCGCACGCTCAGGCCCAACTGCCGGGCCGCCTCTTTTTGCCGTAACTGCTGCTCGACAACCTGCTGAACCACTCCCAGCCGGTCCACAGCCTTCCGTGTCATCGCAATGGTCTCCTCTGTCACCGTCCCTCCCGAAATCAAAAGGGGACATTACGGCTTTGGGCTAACACCTTGACCCTTCCTTGTTGCGCTCGTATGATGCCCGCCTTCGCCTGATGGCAAGATCCCTCGGGGTATAGCGCAGTCTGGTAGCGCGCCTGCTTTGGGAGCAGGATGTCGGGGGTTCGAATCCCTCTACCCCGACCAGAGAAACAGGCAGTTGGCAGGCAGCCGATTGTTGGCAGGGTAGAGGTAAGGCGGGGATTCGAACCCCCGACGTATCAAACAGCGGGTTCGCCGCCGGATTTTCCCTCCTCCACATGTGGGAGAGGCGCAGGAGGGAGCTTTCGAGGCTCCGGGCAGGCCTCTTCCCAAGCTCCCCATGAGTAGGGGAGGTGCGTCATGCCCCGGAGTACTGGAATTTGCGCCCGTAGCTCAGCTGGATAGAGCAACGGCCTTCTAAGCCGTGGGTCGCAGGTTCGAATCCTGCCGGGCGCGCCATATACAAGTAGCTGACATCAGCGGGGCAGGATTTCCGGCCCCTTCGGGGCGTTCGCCGGCTGCGTCTGTCCACTGGACAGACGGTCCGACTCACCCTGCCGGGCGCGCCATACACAAGTAGCTGACATCAGCGGGGCAGGATTTCCGGCCCCTTCGGGGCGTTCGCCGGCTGCGTCTGTCCACTGGACAGACGGTCCGGCTCACCCTGCCGGGCGCGCCATAAACCGCATCAGCGTATTCGCATGTTCGCGGATTCGCGTTACAATGCAACTTTCTCTGGTGGGTATAGCTCAGTTGGTAGAGCCCCGGATTGTGATTCCGGTCGTCGTGGGTTCGAGTCCCATTACCCACCCCATATCCCCGGGGGCTGCGTGCGCAGCCCCCTTTTCGTTTAGAATCCAAGGTCTTTGACCCGCCAACCGAGGGCTTCTTTCGATGTTTGACAAATCCATGACGATCGCAGGCTATGACGATGAACTCCAGCAGGCCATCCAGGACGAGGAGCGCCGCCAGGAGGAGCATATCGAACTGATCGCCTCGGAGAACTACACCAGCCCGCGCGTGATGGAGGCCCAGGGCTCGGTGCTCACCAACAAGTACGCCGAGGGCTACCCGGCCAAGCGCTACTACGGCGGCTGCGAGTACGTGGACAAGGCCGAACAGCTCGCCATCGACCGCGCCAAGGCGCTGTTCGGCGCCGACTATGCCAACGTCCAGCCGCATTCCGGCTCGCAGGCCAACGCCGCGGTCTACATGGCCCTGTGCCAGCCGGGGGACACCGTGCTGGGCATGTCCCTGGCGCACGGCGGCCACCTCACCCACGGCGCCAAGCCCAATTTCTCGGGCAAGATCTACAACGCGGTGCAGTACGGCCTGGACCCGGCCACCGGCGAGATCGACTACGCCGAGGTGGAGCGCCTGGCCCAGGAGCACAAGCCGAAGATGATCGTGGCCGGCTTCTCGGCCTATTCGCGCATCGTGGACTGGCAGCGCTTCCGTGACATCGCCGATGCGGTGGGCGCCTGGCTGTTCGTGGACATGGCGCACATCGCCGGCCTGGTGGCGGCGGGCATCTATCCCAGCCCGGTGCAGATTGCCGATGTCACCACCACCACCACCCACAAGACCCTGCGCGGCCCGCGCGGCGGCCTGATCCTGGCCAAGGCCAATGAGGAGGTGGAGAAGAAGCTCAACTCGGCGGTCTTCCCCGGCGGCCAGGGCGGCCCCCTGATGCACGTCATCGCGGCCAAGGCGGTGGCCTTCAAGGAGGCCATGGAGCCGGACTATGTCGAATACCAGAAGCAGGTGGTGCGCAACGCCCAGGCGATGGCCCAGGTGTTCATGGACCGCGGCTACGACGTGGTTTCCAAGGGCACCGATGACCACCTGTTCCTGGTCAGCTTCATCGAGGCCGGCCTCACCGGCAAGGACGTGGACGCCTGGCTGGGCGCGGCCAACATCACGGTCAACAAGAACGCCGTGCCCAACGACCCGCAGTCGCCCTTCGTCACCTCGGGCATCCGGGTGGGCACCCCGGCGGTCACCACCCGCGGCTTCGGCGAGGCGGACTGCCGCGCCCTGGCCGGCTGGATGTGCGATGTGATCGACAGCCGCGGCGACCAGGCCACCATCGACGCGATCCGCGCCAAGGTGCTGGATGTCTGCGCCCGCCACCCCGTGTACCGGGGCTGACGCGGCGGGGGTCCGGCCATGCGTTGTCCCTTCTGCGGCACCCTGGACACCAAGGTGGTGGACTCGCGTCTGCACGGGGACGGCGACCAGGTGCGCCGCCGGCGTCAGTGCGTGGTGTGCAAGGAGCGTTTCACCACCTTCGAGACGGCCGAGCTGAATCTGCCCCGGGTGATCAAGAGCGATGGCCGCCGGGTCAACTTCGACGGCCGCAAACTGCGCGCCGGCATGGACCGGGCCCTGGAGAAGCGGCCGGTCTCCACCGAGGCCATCGACAGCGCGGTGCATCACATCACGCGCAAGCTGATGGCGCGGGGCGAGGGCGAGGTGTCGTCGCGTGATATCGGCGAGCTGGTGATGGAGGAACTCAAGGCCCTGGACCAGGTGGCCTATGTGCGCTTCGCCTCGGTGTACCGCCAGTTCGAGGACGTGCAGGCCTTCAGCGAGGAGATCGAGCGCCTGCGCAACGAGCCGCCGCCCGAGGCCCGCCGCGCCCAGCTGGATCTGCTGGACGACGACAAGTGAGCGCCGTTTTCGACAGGGCGGATCACGAATACATGGCCCGCGCCCTCGCGCTGGCGCGCCGCGGCCGCTTTACCACCGATCCCAACCCCCGCGTGGGCTGCGTCCTGGTGCGCGACGGCGGGGTGGTGGGCGAGGGCTGGCACCGTCGCGCCGGCGAGCCGCATGCCGAGCGCAATGCCCTGGCCGCCGCCGGTGAGCGGGCGCGCGGCGCCACCGCCTATGTCACCCTGGAGCCCTGCGCCCACCACGGCCGCACCCCGCCCTGCAGCCAGGGCCTGATCGAGGCCGGGGTGGCGCGCGTGGTGGCGGCCATGGTCGATCCCAACCCCCTGGTCGCCGGTCGCGGCCTGGCACAGTTGCGCGCCGCCGGCATCGACACGGCCAGCGGCCTGCTGGAGGCCGATGCCCGCGCCCTCAATCCCGGCTTCATCCGGCGCATGCAGGGGCAGCGCCCGCTGGTCCGGCTCAAGCTGGGCATGAGCCTGGACGGGCGTACCGCCATGGCCAGCGGCGAGAGCCAGTGGATCACCGGGCCCGAGGCGCGGCGCGATGTGCAGTTTCTGCGCGCGCGCAGCTCGGCCGTGCTGACCGGTATCGGCACCGTGCTGGCCGACGATCCTTCCCTCAACGTCCGCCTCGATCAGGAGGCCCTGGGTCTGCCGTCCGATCTGCCGGTGCGCCAGCCGCTGCGGGTGGTGCTGGACAGCCGGGGGCGAATGCCGCCCGAGGCCCGCATGCTCGGCCTGCCCGGCGAGACCCTGGTGTGCCTGGGCGAGCCGGTGCCCGACGCCACCGAGGCGCAACTGCGCGCCGCCGGCGCCCGGGTGGCGCGGCTGCCGCTGGACGAAGGCGGGCGGCTGGACTGGAAGGCGGTGATGGAGAAGCTGGCGGATGACGAGATCAACGAGGTGCTGCTGGAGTGCGGCGCCACCCTGGCCGGCTCCGCCCTGCGGGCCGGCGTGGTGGACGAACTGATCGTCTACATGGCCCCGCACCTGATGGGCGATGCCGCGCGCGGCCTGGTCCGCCTGCCCGGCGTCGAGCGCCTGGACCAGCGCATCCCGCTGCGGTTGCGCGATGTCCGCGCCCTGGGCTGCGATCTGCGCCTGGAATATCGGATCCAGCACTGACCCTCCCTGTGCAGTGCACGATCATTCCCAGCGGCCCCGCCGGTGATAGGCGGCAGCCGTCTATCACGACGGAGGCTGCAGCGGTGATTGTTGGTGGTCGGATGATACATGGCGGGGCTCGCCAAACCCTAGCAGCAACTGTGTTTTCGAAGTCGGCTAATCGGCCTGGAGAACGCGATAAGGCTCACCACTTCGAAAACACAGTTGCTGCTAAATCCAAGAACAAAAAAACCGGCGCGCCTGACAGCGCACCGGCCAAATCACCAAGGGGAGTCAATCAATGAACAGTCGGTTCATTGCAAGCACTAGCTTGTACCCTGTATGACGGCCGGGTTCGCGAAAGGTTCCCGGCGGGATTCACCGGCCGCTCCGCCCGCCCCGGCCGAAAAATCCGGCCCAATGATGCAAGTCACTGAACGATCAGTGGTATTTCCCGAATCCCCCAATCCCAGGCCAGCCAGCGGTTTGGTGCAACCATGCGATCTGGTGCACAATTCCCGCTTTATTCTTCCGGAAAAGTGGGATCAACGCATGTCGCTCGACACCTTTCTCGATCTGATCGGCTTCAGCCGCCAGGGCTCGCGCCTGCGCGAGAAGCTGGTCTCCACCCTGGGCGGGTTTCTCGGGATCTTCGGGATCTTCATGACCGCCTACTGGCTGCTCGATCCCGAGACCGCGGTGTACATCGTGCCTTCCATGGGGGCGAGCGCGGTGCTGCTGTTCGCCTCGCCGCACGTCCCTTTCGCCCAGCCCTGGAATCTGATCGGCGGACACGCCGTCTCGGCCCTGATCGGCGTGGCCTGCTGGCACTGGATCCCGGATTACACCGTGGCGGCCTCGGCGGCGGTGGGCCTGGCCATCGGCGCCATGTACGCCCTGCGCTGCATCCATCCGCCCGGCGGGGCCACCGCGCTGGCCGCGGTGATCGGCTCCGAACGCCTGCACCATCTGGGTTATGCCTACGAGTTCAGCCCCATCCTGCTGAACGCCTTCACCATCCTGGCGGTGGCGGTGGCCTTCAACTACCTGTTCCGCTGGCGGCGCTACCCCGCGCACCTGCACAAGCTGCTGGATCGCCCGGACGAACGGCTTCAGGAAAAACCGCCCATCCCGCATGAGAATTTTGTGTACGCCCTGAGCCACATCGAGACCCTGGTCGATATCAGCGAGGAGGAACTGCTGGAGATCTACCGCCTGGCCACCCAGCCCGATGCCGAGCGGGATCAGTCCTGAATCAGGGGCGCGAGGTCCAGCTCGCGGATCGCCTGCAGCGCCAGCTCCCAGCGCCCCTCGGCGCACAGGCCCCGGATGCCGGCATCCAGCCAGGCGGCCTCCGCCGCCTCCAGGCAGGCCCGGCGCACCGCCTCGGCCAGATCCTGCGGCGCGGTCTGCCCGCTCATGAGCCGGCCTCGCCCCAGCGCCGGCCCAGCTGGTGCGGCACCTCCAGGTGATCCAGGATCCGCGCCACCACGAAGTCCACCAGCTCCTCGATCCGGCCGGGCCGGAAATAAAAGCCCGGATTGGCCGGCATGATGGTCGCCCCGGCCTGGGCCAGGGTCAGCATGTTCTGCAGATGGATGGCCGAGAAGGGGGTCTCGCGCACCACCAGGATCAGCGGCCGCTTCTCCTTCAGGGCCACGTCCGCGGCGCGGTCGATCAGATCGTCACAGATCCCGTTGGCCACCGAGGCCAGGGTGCCGGTGGTGCAGGGACAGATCGCCATGGCCCGCGGCGGATGGGTGCCGCTGGCCACCGGCGCCAGCCACTGCTGGCGGCCGAACAGCTGGAGACGGTCCGCCTCGCAGCCGAAGTGATCCAGCAGGCGCTGACGCGCCGCCGCGGTATCCGAGGGCAGATCCAGATCGGTCTCCATGTTGATCACCACCTGCCCGGCCTGGGAGATCATCAGCTGCACCTCGCGCCCGGCGGCGAGCAGACATTCCACCAGACGCAGGCCGTATTGGGCGCCCGAGGCCCCGGTCATGGCCACCGCGATCGCCTGGTTCATGCCACCACCTCCCGTTCCGCCAGGGCCTCCAGGATACGTGCGTGTATCCCCTCGAAACCGCCATTGCTCATCACCAGGATGGTGTCGCCGGGCCGGGCCGTGGCCGCCAGGCGTTCCACGATCTCGGCGGTCCGCCCTGCCACCTGCAGACGCGGGCCCAACGCGCCCAGCACCGCGCGCGCATCCCAGTCCAGCGCCGGCGGGGCGTACAGATGCACGGTATCGGCGGGCGCCAGGGCATCAGCCAGACGGTCCGCCATCACCCCCATGCGCATGGTGTTGGAGCGCGGCTCCAGTACCGCGTGGATGCGCCCCCCGCCCACCTGGGCGCGCAGCCCGTCCAGGGTGGTGCGGATGGCGGTGGGATGGTGGGCGAAATCATCATACAGGCGCACCCCGCCGACCTCGCCGCGCAGCTCCATGCGCCGCTTGACGTTGCGGAAACGGCCCAGCGCCGCCACCCCGGCCCGCACCGGCACCCCCGCGTGCCGGGCCGCAGCCAGGGCCGCCAGCGCGTTGGCGATGTTGTGCCGCCCGGTCAAGGACCACTCGACCCGACCGGCCCGCTCGCCGTCGCAGATCACATCAAAGGCGCTGCCGTCCGGCGCGGCATCGGCCACATGCCAGCCTGCCTCCATGTCAGGATCGAAGTACTCCACCGGGGTCCAGCAACCCATGTCCAGCACATCCAGCAGATTGCCGTCATTGAGCGGACAGACGATGCGCCCGCTGCCCGGCACGGTGCGCACCAGGTGGTGGAACTGACGCTGGATGGCCTCCAGATCCTCGAAGATGTCGGCGTGATCGAACTCGAGGTTGTTCATGACCAGGGTGCGTGGGTGGTAGTGCACGAACTTGGAACGCTTGTCGAAGAAGGCCGTGTCGTACTCGTCGGCCTCGACCACGAAGAAGCGCCCCGCCCCGGCGCGGGCCGATACGCCGAAGTTTCTGGGCACCCCGCCGATCAGAAAGCCCGGCGCCAGGCCGGCGTCCTCGAGTATCCAGGCCAGCATGCTGCTGGTGGTGGTCTTGCCGTGGGTGCCGGCGACCGCCAGTACCCAGCGCCCGCCCAGCACCTGCTCGGCCAGCCACTGCGGGCCCGAGGTATAGGGCAGCCCGGCGTCCAGCATGTACTCCACCGCCGGATTGCCGCGCGACAGGGCGTTGCCCACCACCACGCAATCCGGCGCCGGCTGCAGATGCGCCGCCTCGTAGCCCTCCATCAGGGTGATCCCGGCCGCCTCCAGCTGGGTGCTCATGGGAGGATAGACATTGGCATCGGAGCCGGAGACCTCGTGCCCCAGCTCGCGCGCGATCAGCGCGATGCCGCCCATGAAGGTTCCGCAGATGCCCAGGATATGAATACGCATGAAGTCCGTCCGCGGGCGACCGCGCCGGGCGGCGCCCTTGTTTGCCTGCCACCAATGCTATCCTTGCGCGGCATCCAGAGGAAGCCCAATGCAAGAGTATCTGATCGACACCCCCGAGGCCCTGCGTGACCTGTGCGAACGACTGCGCGGCAGCGAATGGCTGGCCATCGACACCGAGTTCATCCGCGAGCGCACCTATTATCCGCGCCTGTGCCTGATCCAGGTCAGCAACGGCGAGGTGGCGGCCTGCGTGGACCCCATCCGCCTGCCCGACATCCAGCCCTTTCTCGATCTGATGTTCGACGGCAACATCCTCAAGGTCTTTCACGCCGCGCGACAGGACCTGGAGATCTTCTGGCACGACTGGCACCAGTTCCCGCTGCCGCTGTTCGACACCCAGCCGGCGGCCGCCCTGCTGGGACATGGCGACCAGATCGGCTACGCCCGGCTGGTGCAGCAGGTGCTGGGCACCGAACTGCCCAAGGACCAGTCCCGCACCGACTGGTCGGCCCGCCCGCTCAACGAACAGCAGCTGCGCTACGCCCTGGACGATGTGATCTATCTGGGCGAGCTCTACCTGCGGATGCGCGGCCAGCTCTCCGACCGCGAACGACTGCAATGGCTGGCCGCCGATTTCGCCACCCTGGCCGATCCCGCGACCTACCAGCCCGATCCCCGCACCGCCTGGAAACGGGTCAAGGGACGTCAGCACCTGCGGGGATGCCAGCTGGCGGTGCTGCGGGCCCTGGCCGAGTGGCGCGAGACCACCGCGCGCCAGCGCGATCTGCCGCGCAAATGGGTCATGAAGGACGACCTCATGGTGGAACTGTGCCGACGCCTGCCGCGCAGCCTGGAGGCGCTGGCCAAACTGCGCGGCATCGATGCCGGCATGGTGCGCCGGGAAGGCCGGACCCTGCTGGACCTGATCAAGACCGCCAGCGAACTGCCGCGCGAGCAATGGCCGGTGGAAAAACAGCGCCCCACCCCGCTGAGCCCCCGGCAGGAGGCCATGGTGGACTATCTCAGCGCCGGCCTGCGCCTGCTGGCGGCCCAGCACCAGCTCTCACCGCAGGCCATCGCCACCCACAAGGATCTGCAGAACCTGGTACGCGGCGACGCCGACTGCCCCCTGCTGCACGGCTGGCGCCGCGCCGTGGCCGGCGACCCCCTGCGCGCCCTGATGCAGGGCCGGCGGACACTGGACAATCGGACTGGCGAATTGCGTCTGCTGGAGGGCGATTGACCTCGACAGACAAAACGGCATGACAGGCAGTCGAAACCTAACGTATCCAGACCCTTGCAACGCGGCTCGCCCTTTCAGCAGTGCGCGCCCAGGCGCACACCGGCGCGCAGACGCCGCGGCCGCCAGCGCGCCGCCAGCAGGAGCGCCAGCACCAGGCCGTAGATCAGGGGCTCGCGCAGATCCTCTTTCACCAGCCAGGCATAGTGCAGCACCCCGAACACGCCGATGACATAGACCAGGCGGTGCAGGCGCGACCAGTTACGGCCCAGGCGCCGCATCATGCCGCGCGTGGAGGTCAGCGCCAGCGGCAGCAGCATCAGCCAGGCGGCGAACCCCACGGTGATATAGGGGCGCTTGGCGATGTCGGTCACGATATTGTGCCAGGCCAGCTCCTGGTCCAGCACCAGCCAGGTGAGCAGGTGCAGGCAGGCATAGAAGAAACTGAACAACCCCAGCATGCGCCGCAGGCGCAGCGGCCAGGCCACGCCCAGCGCACGCCGCAGCGGGGTCATGGCCAGGGTCAGCAGCAGAAAACGCAGGGTCCAGTCGCCGGTGCCGTGCATCACGGTCTCCAGCGGATTGGCCCCCAGGTCGTTGCGCAACGCGCCCCAGGCCAGCAGGCCGAAGGGCAGCAGGCCCAGGGCCAGCACCGCCGGTTTCAGTCCCCAGCGTATCCAGCGGTCCCCCGAACGCATCAGAAGAACCGCCTCAGGTCCATGCCCTTGTAGAGCGAGGCCACCTCGTCCTCGTAGCCGTTGAACATCAGGGTGGGATGCTTGCCGGAGAACAGGCCCTCGCCGATACGGCGCTCGCGCGCCTGACTCCAGCGCGGGTGATCGACCTTCGGGTTGACGTTGGCGTAGAAGCCGTACTCGCTGGGCTGCATGTCCGACCAGGTGGTGCGCGGCATCTTCTCGGTGAAGCGGATGCGCACGATGGACTTGATGCTCTTGAAGCCGTATTTCCACGGCACGATCAGGCGCAGCGGGGCGCCGTTCTGGCCTGGCAGCTCCTTGCCATAGACCCCGGTCACCATCAGGGTCAGGGGGTGCATGGCCTCGTCCATGCGCAGCCCCTCGCGATACGGCCAGTCCAGCACGCGGCGCGTCTGGCCGGGCATGCGCTCGGGGTCGTAGAGGGTCTCGAAGGCCACGAAGCGCGCGCGCGAGTTGGGCTTGAAGCGCGCCAGCAGACGACTCAGGGGAAAGCCGTCCCAGGGCACGATCATGCCCCAGGCCTCGACACAGCGGAAGCGGTAGATGCGCTCCTCCTGGGGAAAGCCGGTGAGGATGTCCTCGATGCCGATCTCGCCCGGGGCGTCGCACTCGCCATCCACCCGCACCGTCCAGGGCCGGGTCTGGAAGTCCTTCGCGTTGCGCGCGGGCGCGCCCTTGCCGGTGCCGAATTCGTAGAAATTGTTGTAGCTGGTGATGTCCTCGTAATCGGTCGGCTTCAGATCCTTGCCGTAGGCGGTGTCACGCAGACCGGGCAGCGGGCGCCCCCCGCCCTGGGGCCCGACCAGGGCGTGCGCAGGCAGCGCCGCGCCCAGGCCCAGCGCCGCGGCCGCCTGCAGCAGCCGCCTGCGCTGGCGGAAGGCTTGCTCGTCGGTGACATCGGATTCTTTCAGCTCCCACGAACGGGGGGTCTTGATCAGCATGGTGTGTGTATCCCGGTTGCAGACAGATTGCGAAAGAGACCGGGCGGACCGCGCATTCATTGCACGGCCTCAGGGCCGGCGGTTGCGCGCCCGGGCATACCACAGCACCGGCAGGAAGGCGCCGAAGAAGGTGGCCAGCATGGACAGCCGCCCGGGGCCCACCATCTGCGCCACCAGATAGCCGCCACCGCCGCCCATCAGCAGCGCCAGGACCACGGTGCGCAACAGCAGGCACACCGGGCAGGTCCCGCGGGCGCCCTGCCCCTCAGTAGTGCGGGGGTGGCGCATCCTCGCTCTCCTGTCCCACGCGCTCGGCCAGGTCGCGGGCCAGGCGTTCCAGCTCGGCGACCCGGGCCAGCAGGCGCTCGATCGTATCCTGTTGGACCAGCGACTGGCGGGTCAGTTCATCGATGGCCGCCTCCTGGTGCGCCAGGCGTTCCTGCAGATCGACGATCTCCGGCTGCATCATCCCACCCAGCGGCGCGCGTTGCGGAACAGGCGCATCCAAGGCCCGTCCTCGCCCCAGTCATCCGGATGCCAGGAGTTCTGCACAGTGCGGATCACCCGCTCCGGATGGGGCATCATGATGGTCACCCGGCCGTCCTCGTTGCACAGACCGGTGATACCCTGCGGCGAGCCATTGGGATTGGCCGGATAGTGCTGGGCCACGCTGCCGTCGTTCTCGATATAGCGCAACACCACCTGCCCGCGCACCGCGTCCGGGCCCGAGGGCCCGCCGAACTCCGCGCGGCCCTCGCCGTGGGCCACCGCGATCGGCATGCGGCTGCCCGCCATGCCGTCGAGCAGGACCGAGGCGCTGGGCTGCACCTCGACCATGACGAAACGCGCCTCGAACTGCTCCGAGCGGTTGCGCACGAAATGCGGCCAGTGCTGCGCGCCCGGGATCAGCTCCTTGAGGTTGGACAGCATCTGGCAGCCGTTGCACACGCCCAGGGCGAAGGTGTCCTGGCGCTGGAAGAAGGCCTCGAACTGGTCACGCACACGCGCGTGGAACAGGATGGATTTGGCCCAGCCCTCGCCCGCGCCCAGCACGTCGCCGTAGCTGAAGCCGCCGCAGGCGACCAGGCCCTGGAAGTCCTCCAGCCCGGTGCGGCCGGCCAGCAGGTCGGACATGTGCACATCCACGCATTCGAACCCGGCCTTGTGGAAGGCGGCCGCCATCTCCACCTGACCGTTCACCCCCTGCTCGCGCAGGATCGCCATGCGCGGGCGCCGCGTCTCGATGAAGGGCGCGGCGATGTCGTCCTCGGGATCGAAGCTGAGCCGGGCCGAGAGGCCGGGATCGGGGATCGCGATGCGCGCGAACTCCTCCATGGCGCACTCGGGGTTGTCGCGCAGCCGCTGCATCTCGCGCGTGACCTCGGACCAGTACTGCTGCAGGGTGACCCGGCCCTCCTCGAACACCGGACGCTCCGCGTGCCGGATCACGATCCGGTCGTCCTCGCGCAGGGTGCCGATGACCTGGGCGCAGTGCCCCACCCCGGCCCGCTCCAGCAGAGCCAGGACATCGTCGCTGTCGGCGTGCCGGACCTGCAGCACCGCGCCCAGCTCCTCGTTGAACAGGACCGCGATGTCGTCGCGCGACAGCCCGGCCAGGTCGACATCCAGGCCGGTGCGCCCGGCAAAGGCCATCTCGCACAGGGTCACGAACAGGCCGCCGTCGGAGCGGTCGTGATAGGCCAGCAGCAGATCCTGCTCGTTGAGATCCTGGATGGCCTCGAAGAAACGCCGCAACAGCCCGGCGTCCACCAGGTCCGGCGCCTCCTCGCCGATCTCCCGGTAAACCTGGGCCAGGGCGCTGGCGCCCAGGCGGTCGCGGCCCTCGCCCAGATCGATCAGGATCAGGTCGCTGTCGCCGAGGTCGCTGCGCAGCCGCGGGGTCAGGGTGCGGCGCGCGTCCAGCACCGGGGCGAAGGCGGAGATGATCAGCGACAGCGGCGCGGTCATCTCGCGCGACTCGCCGTCCTGCTCCCAGACCGTCTTCATGGACATGGAGTCCTTGCCCACCGGCACCGCGATCCCGAGCTGCGGGCACAGTTCCATGCCCACCGCGCGCACGGTGTCGTACAGGCGCGCGTCCTCGCCGGGATGCCCGGCCGCTGCCATCCAGTTGGCCGAGAGCTTGATATCGCCGATCGCCTCGATGCGCGCCGCCGCGATATTGGTGATCGCCTCGCCGATGGCCATGCGCCCCGAGGCCGGGGCGTCCAGCAGGGCCAGCGGGGTGCGCTCGCCCATGCTCATGCACTCGCCGGTGTAGCCGTTGAAGTCGCTCAGGGTGACCGCCACATCGGCCACCGGCACCTGCCAGGGACCGACCATCTGGTCACGCGCCACCAGGCCGGTGATGGAACGGTCGCCGATGCTGATCAGGAAGGTCTTGTTGGCCACCGTCGGCAGGCGCAGGACGCGCGCCGCGGCCTCGGCCAGGTCGATGCCGCGGGTGTCGAAGGCGCGCGCCGGGGGCGGCGCATGACTGGCCTCGCGCGTCATCTTCGGCGGCTTGCCCAGCAACAGCGACAGCGGCATGTCGATGGGCCGGTTGCCGAACTGGCGGTCGCTCAGACGCAGCACCTGCTCCTCGGTGGCGCTGCCGACCACCGCATAGGGACAGCGTTCGCGCTCGCACAGCGCCTTGAACTCGTCCAGGCGGTCGGCCGCGATGGCCAGCACATAGCGCTCCTGGGACTCGTTGCACCAGATCTCCATGGGCGACATGCCCGGGTCGTCGCTGGGCACCTCGCGCAGCTCGAACTCGCCGCCGCAGCCGCCGTCGTTGACCAGCTCCGGCAGGGCATTGGACAGGCCGCCGGCGCCCACATCGTGGATGAACAGGATGGGGTTGTCCTCGCCGCGCTGCCAGCAACGGTCGATGACCTCCTGGGCGCGGCGTTCCATCTCCGGGTTGGCGCGCTGCACCGAGGCGAAATCCAGATCCTCGGCCGAGGCCCCGGAGGCCATGGACGAGGCCGCGCCACCGCCCAGCCCGATCAGCATGGCCGGACCGCCCAGTACCACCAGCGCCGAACCGGCCGGGAAGGCGCCCTTCTCGATGTGCTCCTCGCGGATATTGCCCAGCCCGCCGGCGAGCATGATGGGCTTGTGATAGCCGTGCAGACCGTCGTTCAGGCGCTGTTCATAGGTGCGGAAATAGCCGCACAGATTGGGCCGGCCGAACTCGTTGTTGAAGGCGGCCGCGCCGATCGGGCCCTCCAGCATGATGTCCAGCGCCGAGGCGATGCGCCCGGGCTTGCCATGATCCCGCTCCCAGGGCTGTTCCAGGCCCGGGATGCGCAGATTGGAGACCGAAAAACCGCACAGCCCCGCCTTGGGTTTGGCGCCCCGGCCGGTGGCGCCCTCGTCCCGGATCTCGCCGCCCGAGCCCGTCGCGGCGCCGGGATCGGGCGAGATCGCCGTGGGATGGTTGTGGGTCTCCACCTTCATCAGGATATGGATGGCCTCGTCGTGCTCGCCGTAGATCCCGTCCGCGGGCGAGGGGAAGAAGCGCGAGCCTTCGTGGCCACGCATCACCGCCGCGTTGTCCTTGTAGGCCGAGAGCACCCCGGCGGGCGAGGTCTCGGTGGTGTTGCGGATCATGCCGAACAGCGACTGCGTCTGGCGCCTTCCGTCGATGATCCAGTCGGCGTTGAAGATCTTGTGCCGGCAGTGCTCGGAGTTGGCCTGGGCGAACATCATCAGCTCCACGTCGCTGGGATTGCGCCCCAGTTCGCGGAAGCTGTCCACCAGATAGTCGATCTCATCGTCCGAGAGCGCGAGACCCAGCTCGCCGTTGGCCTGTTCCAGAGCCGCCCGCCCCCCTTCGAGCACGTCCACCGTGGTCATGGGGCGCGGCTCGGCCTGGTGGAACAGGACCCCGGCCTGCGCCGGATCGTCCAGCACCACCTCGGTCATGCGGTCGTGCAGCAGGTCCGCGACCCGGGCGCGCTGCGCCGCGTCCAGCCCGGCATCCTCGACATACCATGCGATGCCGCGCTCGATGCGCCGGATCTGCCGCAGGCCGCAGTTGTGCGCGATATCGGTGGCCTTGGAGGACCAGGGGGAGATGGTGCCGGGGCGCGGCACCGTCAGGATCAGTTCGCCACGCGGTTCATGCGCCGGCAGGGCGGGCCCGTAGCGCAACAGGCGCTCCAGCACCGCGCGCCTCGCCTCGTCCAGTTCGCCATCCAGCTGCACGAAATGCAGGAACTCGGCGTACAGGGACAGGCTCAGGCCGGTGACTTCCGCGATCCGGCGGGTGAGCTTTTGCAGTCGGAATTCAGAAAGCGCAGGTGCGCCGCGCAGTGTGAGCATCAGTGGCCTCGGACGATCGGTCAGAAGGCCGCCATGATACCGCAAGCCGGCTCAGGAGGAATCTGGAAGGACGCCCTTGCCAACGACGCCACGATGGCGCTCCCATGACAAAGAGGGTTCACGCATCTTGTGGTCAGGCGTCAGCCGATCTCTAGCCAGGTACTGACGCTGTCCTGGCACAGCAGGCTGAGACGGGCCTCGATTCCGGGGACCGCCTCGCACAGGGCCTGGCGGGCCAGCTGGGGGTCGTTGTTCTTCTCGCTCAGGTGGCCGGCCACCAGGTGCTGCAGGCGCTGGTGTTCCACGCCGCTGAGAAAGGCCGCGGCCTGGCCGTTGTTGAGATGGCCCCAGGGACCGCCCACGCGCGCCTGCAGGGCCGGCGGATAGGGGCCGCGCGCCAGCATGCCGGTGTCATGGTTGCACTCCAGCAGCAGGGCGTCCAGACAGCGATAGTGCGCGCGCACATGGGGGGTATGGCTGCCCAGGTCGGTGAGCAGGCCGAGGCGCTTCGCGCCGCGGGTGATGACGAACTGGGCCGGCTCGCGCGCGTCGTGCGGCACCGCGACCGGCTGGATCTCGAGCGCGCCGATGCGCAGCGGACCGCCATGACTGCTGAACAGATGCAGCTCCGGCAGCTCGCCGCAGCGCGCCGCGTGCGCGGTGCCGTGGCTCATCCACACCGGACAGCCCAGGCCGCGCGCGGTAGGCCCGACCCCGCGCACATGATCTCCGTGTTCATGGGTCACCAGCACGGCGTCGATCTCGGCCGGGTCGATCCCCAGTTGCCCGCAACGCCGCCGCAACTCGCGGAAGGGAAATCCGCAGTCAATCAGCAGCGTGGTGCCGCCACCCTGCACCAGGGTGGCGTTGCCACGGCTGCCGCTGCTCAGGGACGCGAAGCGCAACGGACCGACTTAGCGGATCTGCTCCTGGATCAGGCGCAGGATGCGCGGCGCGGTGTCGCTCTGCTCCGGCTGGCCCTTGGCGTCCAGCACCCGCACCTCGGTCAGATCGCCCTGCTGGGTCAGCTTGACCTGGTACTCGATGTTCTTGTCCGGCTTGTCGTCGCCCCAGAACTTGAGCTTGGAGAAGAAGCCACCGCTGTCGGCCTCGGCCGCGGGGTCGTTGTAGCGCACATAGTAGATCCCCTGCGAGCGGTCTCGGTCCTCGACCGCGAACCCGCCCCGGTCCAGGGCCAGGCCGACCAGGCGCCAGGAACGCGCGAACTGATCGCCGATCTTGAGCTTGACCCCGTCGCGTCCCTTAACCAACTGCGTGGAGGTACGGTGATACACGGCGGCAGCCTGACGCACCCGCTCACGCTCGTCGGCGGCGCCCAGGAAGACCTCCAGGCGACGAAGCATGACCGCCTCCAGGTTGGGATCGCGTGGACGCGGCTCCCAGACAGTGCGCTCCACGTCACCCTGGGCATCTGGAATAACCTTTTCCTTCATCCCGTAATGGGTCAGATAGATCTCGGTGCGGGTGTCGCCATCCCGCTCGAAGCGCACCCGGTACTGATCGCGCAGGCCGGTCTCGTAGAGGCCGTCGAACACCTTGCGTACCGCGTTGGTGATGACATCTCGGCTGATGTTGGCGCGGTTGTCCAGCCAGCTGGTGCGCATGATGCCCAGCTCGGGATCCTGTTCCTCGAGCAGGACGCCCTGGTCCTGCCAGAACTCCAGCACCTTGTCCCAGACCGCGTCCGCCGGGGCGTCCACCACCAGCCAGCGAGCGTCGCCGTCGCGCATCTCCTGGATCTTGGGATGCCGGGGCAGCACCGCATGGGTGGCGCGCGCGCCGCCGCCCACGCCCTTGAGCCTGCGGTCGGTGACGTATTCCGAATAGTTGGTCGGCACGCCGGCGGGATTGTCCGGTACGCTCATCTTGTCGTTGACCCGGCGGGTGGTCAGATCGGGCGGGATCTCGAGGTTGCGCTCGGCCTGTTTCTCGCGCTTGTATTCCACCGACTTGTCCGGCAGCACATCGTCCACGCCGACACTGCCGCAGCCGGTCACCATCAGGGCTAGGGCCCCACACACCAGGATTCGGGAATAGGATTTCATAGATCGCGTTGCTCCGCGCAAGTCTGACTCACGCCTTGTTTTGGGAAATTCCGGCCTGCTCCAGGGCCGCCGCCACCGGCGCCTGCGCCGATTCCGACAGCCAGGTCAGGGGCAGCCGGATGCCGGTGTCTATCATGCCCATCCAGGACAGCGCCCATTTGACGGGGATCGGGTTGGATTCGACGAACAGGGCCTTGTGCAGACCGGCGAGCGCGGCGTCGAGTTCCGCGGCGCGCGCCGCCTCGCCGGCCAGGGCCGCTGCGCACATGGCGTGCATAGCCGCCGGGGCCACGTTGGCGGTGACCGAGATATCGCCGTCCGCGCCCAGCAGCATGGCCTCGCGCGCGGTGGCGTCATCGCCGCTGTAGACCGCGAACTCACTGCCCACCAGCTCGCGGATGCGGGTGATCCGGGAGAGATCGCCGGTCGCCTCCTTGACGCCCACGATGTTCGGCACCGCGGCCAGGCGCGCGATGGTCTCGGGCTGCATGTCCACCGCGGTGCGCCCGGGCACGTTGTACAGGATCTGCGGGATGTCCACCGCCTCGGCGATCACCTTGTGGTGCTGGTACAGCCCCTCCTGGGTCGGCTTGTTGTAGTACGGGGTGACCAGCAGGCAGGCATCGGCCCCGGCCTCGCGCGCGCAGCGGGTCAGGCTGATGGCCTCGGTGGTGGAGTTGGCGCCGGTGCCGGCGATCACCGGGATGCGCCCGGCCGCCAGTTCCACGGTCCGCGCGATGGTCTGACAGTGCTCCGCCTCGTCCAGCGTGGCCGACTCGCCCGTGGTGCCGACCGACACGATGGCGTCGGTGCCCCGCGCCACATGCCATTCCACCAGCCGGGCAAGCGCCTCCCAGTCGATCCCGCCATCCGGCGACATCGGGGTCACCAATGCAACGATACTGCCCCGGATCATGCTGTACTCCGATTCGATGTGAAGGACCGGATTCTAGCAGGGGCCGCCTGCCGGGGGAATTGCGGGGCGCGGCCGGGGCCCACCTCAGTCGGCCATCTCCAGGTCGTCCAGCACGGCCTCCAGCCCGGCCCGGGCGCAGGCCTCGTCCTCCGCGCCGCTGGGCGCGCCCGAGACGCCCACCGCGCCCAGCAGATTGCCGCCCACCTGCACCGGCAGGCCGCCGGCCAGCATCAGCACGCCCTCCACCGAGGCCAGCGGCGAGCCGGCGGATTGCTCCAGCGAGCCGGTCGCGGCATTGAACATGGCGGCGGTATAGGCCTTGTCGCGGCTGATGCGCAGCGCCACCGGCGGCGCCACGGTGTTGCGCAGAGCCACCTGGACGATGCCATTGCGGTCGACCACGGTGACCGCCACCTGCATGCCCTTGCCCTCGCAGGCATCGAGCGCGGCGCGCGCCAGCTTCAGCGCGGTGGGCAGCGTGAGGCGCTGGACGCTGATCCGCAGCGGCCCGGCGGAGGCCGCCTGCAGCAGGCCCATGCCCAGCAGCAGCGCGGACAGAATCACCCTCATCTTCGACATGACCGTGCTCCGGTGGTTGACTCGCCTGGTTCAGACGTAATGGCTGCGCACATATTCCTCGACGATGGCCTGGAACTCCCTGGCGATGCTGTCGCCGCGCAGGGTGGCCACCTTCTCGCCGTCCACATAGACCGGCGCGGCCGGCTGCTCGCCGGTGCCGGGCAGGCTGATCCCGATATTCGCGTGCTTGCTCTCGCCGGGGCCGTTGACCACGCAGCCCATCACCGCCACGTCCATGTTCTCCACACCCGGATACTGGCGCCGCCAGACCGGCATCTGCTCGCGCAGAAAGGACTGGATGTCCTGCGCCAGCTGCTGGAAATAGGTGCTGGTGGTGCGCCCACAGCCGGGACAGGCGATCACCTGCGGCATGAAGGCGCGCAGGCCCATGGCCTGCAGGATCTCCTGCGCCACCCGGACCTCGTCGGCCCGGTCGCCGCCCGGTTCCGGGGTCAGGGAGATGCGGATGGTGTCGCCGATGCCCTCCTGCAGCAGCACCGACAGGGCGGCGGTCGAGGCCACGATGCCCTTGGAGCCCATGCCCGCCTCGGTCAGGCCCAGGTGCAGGGCATAATCGCTGCGCCCCGCCAGCAGACGGTACACGCCGATCAGGTCCTGCACCCCGCTCATCTTGCACGAGAGCACGATACGGTCCCGCCCCAGGCCCAGCGCCTCGGCCCGCTGCGCGCTCTCCAGGGCCGAGGCCACCATGATCTCGCGCATCATGTGGTCCGCGTCCAGCGGCTCGGCGGCGCGCGCGTTCTCGTCCATCATGCGGGTGGCGAGCCCCTTGTCCAGCGAGCCCCAGTTGACCCCGATACGCACCGGCTTGTCGTGGCGCAGGGCGGTCTCGATCATGGCGGCGAACTGGGCGTCCTTCTTCTCGCCGCTGCCCACATTGCCGGGATTGATGCGGTACTTGGCCAGGGCCTCGGCGCATGCCGGGTGATCGGCCAGGAGACGATGCCCGTTGAAGTGGAAATCGCCGATCAGGGGCGTGTTCACGCCCTGCGCGTCCAGTGCCTCGCGGATACGCGGCACCGCCCGCGCGGCATCGGCGTTGTTCACCGTCAGACGCACCAGTTCCGAGCCCGCGCGCGCCAGCGCGGCCACCTGCCGCGCCGTGGCCTGCACATCGGCGGTATCGGTGTTGGTCATGGACTGCACCACCACCGGCGCATCACCACCCACCTCGACGCCGCCGATGCGCACCTGGACTGTAGCGTGACGCTGGATCATGGGAACAGGCCCTCCGGAAAGGCCGCAGAGTCTAGCACGGCGCCCATGGTCCGGGCAGGCAGACATTCCGCGCCAGAGGCTCCAG
Source organism: Sedimenticola sp. (assembly GCA_027024025.1). Lineage (GTDB taxonomy): Bacteria > Pseudomonadota > Gammaproteobacteria > Chromatiales > Chromatiaceae > MONJU. Next base: position 4,996 of record JALVTT010000137.1, on the reverse strand, counting down.
CGCGCGGGCGGCGCTCAGCGCTTGGTGGCCACGATCCGGTCATAGCCATGACCCGCCGCGATGGCGTGGGTCTGCTCGGCCTCAAAGCGGTCCACAGGGCTGTTGAATACCTCGGTGTAGAACTCCTGGGTGAGCCGGGGCCGCTCCTTGATGTCGATCTTCCACAACAGGTGGGCCAGCCCCTGCACCGCGCCGAGCGCCAGGAAGGACAACTGGACCTCCTCGCTCGGAGAGTACATGCGGCGATAGCCGATACCCTCGTAGGAGTTGTAGATACGGATCACCAGTCTCTCCCCCGGCACGATCTCTTCGACCCGCCAGGTCCCCCAGCCCAGGGCGTTGATGACCGCCACCATGCCGTGTATCCAGTCCTCGTCGTTACGGCAATGGGGCGCCACCAACGCATACCATTCCGGGCTGGACATGATGCCGCCGAAGGTGTTGAAGGCGCAGATATGGCCGCCCTGGGCAAACACCTCCCGGGTCTGTTCCACCGGCAGGCCGGCCTCGCACATCCCGAAATAGGTCTCATAGGAGATAGCGTTGTAATAGTCGGCGAAATGATTGGTGAGGACCACGCCGAAGGCATCGATCAGGCCTGTGTCATCGACACCATTCTTGCCATACAGCGGGAGTCCGGCCACCGCCTCGATAATGGCCGCCTCATCGATCAGGGTATGAAAAGGTTGACAACCCTCGAAGCCAAAACGATCGGGGATATCGGTAAAGGGCGGGGTGTATTTGAGATAGCTGGGCTGCGGAGAAAATGGTTCCGCACACTTGTACCAATCGACGGGCGAGCCTTCCTGCTTACACAGAGTCTCCACAGTCTCCCGACCGCTGACCCCCTCGATAAAGCCCACATTGAACAGGCAACTCGGCTCCCGTCTGCCGTGCATCAGGGCCGCCTGCCCGTAATGCGAGGTGGGTGTGACCCATTTCTCATCCGACAGTCTGCGCAGTTTACCGAAACCGCAGAACGAGAATTCATCCAGCAAATCCTTCTCGGTATAACCCTGCTGGCGCAGATGTTCGATCAAGGGGACAACAGCCTCCTTGAGCAAGGTCTTCGGCTGACACTCGCCAGCCCCCTCGGAGAGCAGCACCGCCATCTGCAAATAGGCATTGTAATGGTTGCAATGGAAGACGCGATTCAGCCCCCCAATAAAGGTCTGTCCGTGCTCAAACACCGGTTGATTCTTCATCTCAGGCCTCACCTCGCTTGCCGAAGAGCCGTTGCAACAGCCCTGGCCTTGATTGTGGGGCCACGGCCTGATCTGACGTAGTCTGGGCAGTGGCGTTGTGGCTCGCTTCTCGCTTGGCCTTTTGCTTCGCATTGGAGGCGGCCAACGAATATAACTCCCTGTCCAGCCGAATCCTGAATTGCTCATTCAATATCTGGGTGAGCGCATCCAAAGCCTCGCTGTCCCTGATCGCGATCTCGGAGCGACTAAAATCCAGCCTGTCGCCCGTGGCGATGTTGAACTTGAGATTGAGGCGGGTGGTTTTCACCGTATTGTCCACAGGAGGCAACTGCACCATTGCACGGTGCCGGTCCACCAGATCAAAAAGTCGAGCCGTTCTGATGGTATAGGGACCAGTACTAACTTGAGACATAAAGCCCTGTTCCTCCTGAGATCAAAAATATCAAAAACATCAAAGACGCGGGGTAATCCCGCCCATTCGTTCAAACATACCGTCCTGGTCCTGTGTTAATTATAGGTGGGAGCACGCCATCAAACCACGCATACAGTCAATACCACTACCATGCCCCGATACCACTTGGCTCATTACGACTCATGCGTCATGCAAAGCTTGCAAAATACCCGCGACCTTTCCCAACAACCAGCTCTGTTGCTCATCACCAGTCTGGTGAAAAAAGTTTATCCGTAATTCCGGGAAGTTCTGTGGCGGAATCACCAGAAATCCCCAGGGACCCGAGACCCGAGTCACCCCTCGCAGATACTGCTGGGGCCTGCCCAAGGTCAGCAATTCCCTTACGGCCGACTGCCATGCCGCAGAATCAATCTGCCGGGGTAACCGAAAGGCGTAAGCGTGATAATCGACACAAGAGCCGATAGCCTCACAGTCTTTGGGTATCTCTACCTGACCGTTACGCATGTCTCTAGACGACTACCACGAGTATTGATTGCCCTATGCCACTGTATCCCGATACTCCCATTATCGAGCCCAGTCCATAGGCATTATAGTCTAAGGAAAAAGACCCGGCCCCAAGGACCGGGTCCAAATTATGAGCGGGCAATCAGGCCTTGTCTTTGAGGCGGTTGATACCCAGCAGGCTGAGGATGTACTTCTCGTAGATGGGCTCGGAGCTGCCCTTCTTCATCTTGCGCAGGAAGTACTTCTCGAAGGCGATCTTCGCGAGGTGCACCCACTTGCCCTTCTTGAACCAGGCGACGTTGCGCGGCGGGATCTGCGGCAGGGCCACGAAGGCGGCGCCGGTGTCCCCCATGTCGGCCAGGCAGATGGCGTTCCAGGTGCCCTTCTGGTCGGGCTCGGCGCCCTTCAGCTCGTTGGAGATGTTGTGCACGATGGCGGTGACCATGGACTCGATCATGTAACCGGTCTTGGGCGCGCCGGTCGGCACCGGGGTGGCCTCCACCGGCGGAATGGCGATACACACGCCGGCCGCGTAGATGCTCGGATACTTGGGGTTGCGCTGGAACTCGTCCACGAACACGAAGCCACGCGGGTTGCACAGCTCGGGAACATTGGCCACGGCGTCCACGCCCTTGAAGGCCGGCAGCATCATGGCGAAGTCGAACTCGACCTCGTGCTGCTTCTTGACCTCGCCGTCCTCGTTCAGCTCGTCGCAATAGAGCTTGCCTTCCTCGACCTTGGTGGTCTTGGCATTGGTGATCCATTCGATGTGGTGGTTGCGCATCTCGGACTCGAGCATGCCCTTGGAGTCACCCACGCCGCCCAGGCCCAGATGGCCGATATAGGGCTCGGAGGTGACGAACTTGATCTTGATCTTGTCGCGCATCTTGCGCTTGCGCAGGTCGGCGTCGACGATGAAGGCGAACTCGTAGGCCGGACCGAAGCAGGAGGCCAGCGGCATGGCGCCGATGACGATGGTGCCGCTGCCTTTCTGCAGCAGCTTCTGATAGTCGGCGTACGCACCCTCGGCGTGGTTGACGGTGCAGATGGAGTGGGTATGGCCGCCATCGGGGCCCGCGCCCTCGACCTCGCCGAAGGACAGCTTCGGCCCGGTGGTGATCACCAGGTAGTCGTAGTCGACGGTCTCGCCGCCGGCCAGCTCCAGCTTCTTGTTCTCGGCGTCGATCTTCTCGCAGCGCTTGGCGATGAAGTTGATGCCCTTGCGCTCCAGGCGCGGCGCGATATCGAAGGTGATGTCGCTGCGCTCGCGCCAGCCAACGGCGATCCAGGGGTTGGAAGGGACGAACTGGAAGTACTCCTGCTCATTCACCACGGTGATCTGGTGCTCGCGGCCCAGCTCGGCGCGCAGCTCATAGGCCGCCGGCATGCCGCCGGTGCCTGCACCCAAGACAACAATATGTGCCATCGTTTTTCCTCGTCGATAATGGTCATACACGGTGCTCGTGCCCGGCAGGCGCGGACCGTCGGGTTTATGGTGGTATTCCCGGGCTGGGTCTGGCGCCTGATGGCGCTCTTGTTGTCCGGCCCGGCCCTGCTAAGGAACCGGGACCACCCGGGAGGTGCGGCCGATACTAGCACAATCCCGCGCGCGGCATGCCACTTCTGACAGGGCCGCGAAAAGCCCAAAATATCAGGATATTCTGAACTCCTGGCGCGGCTGACGGGGTTCAGAGATCGCCGTTCACCCCGGCGTCGATGATGCTGTAGATGTTGTCGCGCACCTTCTGCGCCAGCGGCTTGAGATCGTCGGGCAGATCCACCGCGTGCAGCATCATGTCCATGTTCATGGTCACCAGCCAGCCCTTGCCCTGGGCGTCCTCGACCACCGCGATGCGGCAGGGCAGGAAGCCGGCGAAGATCAGGTTGTACTCCACCATCTTCTTGGCGATCAGGGCGTCGCAGAAGGCCAGGATGCGCATGTAGCGGGCCTCCTCCCCCATGGCCTTGACCTGCTCGGACAGCGGCAGGTCGGCCACCAGCTTGAAGTTGAGCTGGTTGGCGCGCAGTTTCATGGAGTCGATGGCGTCCTCGATGCTGACATCCTCGGCCAGCGGAAAGCGCTGGATGCTGGCGGAGACCACCTGACGCGCCACCGCCTCGTCGAAGGCCGGGGTGTCGAGCTTCTTCTTGGGCTGAGCCTCGGCCTGGGCCAGCAGCGGGAGGATCAGCAGCAGGGAGAACAGGCACTTTTTCATTTCAATCCACCTTCAAGTTGTGATTCCGGCGCCGCAGGTGGCGCCACAGCCAGCCCTGCGGCCTGGCGTGCCCGGTGCGGGCATAGTCGAGCGCGGCATTGTGCGCCAGGTTCCACGCGCAGCGCACGATGCCCCGGTGGGCGCCGGCCAGCAGCAGGCGGTCGCCCGGGCGCAGTTCCTCCTCTGACGAGGGCAGCAGGATTTTATTCCCCTCGCGCGCCAGCAGCAGGACCAGCACGGGCAGCCCGCGTTCGCGCTGCCAGGGATCGCTGAGCAGGTTGCCCAGACGCACCGTTTCGCCCTGTGCATGGGCCTCCAGCAGGGCCGGGGCACGGCTCTCGTCCAGGGTCAGCTCGCGGATCAGCGGCACATGCTGGTTGACCATGGCGCTCAGGCGGCTGACCAGCTCGCAGGCCCAGGCGTTGTCGCGATACGCGGCAAGGACGAAGAAATCGGCCAGCATGGGATAGCCGGCCAGGATGCGGATCTGCTGCGCGATGATGGCGCTGGGGTGCATCACCATGTCGGCCGACACCGCGCGCACCAGATCGGCGTTCTCGCTGCTGTTCTGGCGCAGCACGATGAACAGATCGGGACGCAGCGCGCGCGCGGTCAGCACGATGGACAGATTGTCGCTGTCGTCATCGGTGCCCGCGACC
>JALVTT010000136.1 GCA_027024025.1 Sedimenticola sp. | reverse complement strand
CATTCATACCGACGGCCTGGCCGGCCGGGAAACCGAGCCCTTGCGCAATAGCGGGCTGCCCCCCTCCAACTCCCCCCCGCGCGGCGGGGGGGAGGGCGATGGCCGCCGCCCTTCGGGCGGGACTGTTATATCGGGGATCGACCGCTACCGCGCCCTGCTGGCCCATATCGAGGCGCACAAGCGCTGGAGCACCCCGCAGATCGCCGAAAACTACAGCCCGCTGCAACGCATGGCCATCGAGGTATTCGAGGACTGCCGTATCGAGCAGCTGCTGATTCGCACCGAGTATCCGGGCCTGAGGCGGCTGTGGCTCGGGCTGCACCCCCTACCTGCCGCCGATGTGCCCGCTCCCGGGACCCCCGATCACCTTGCACACAGGTTGCTCACGTTCTCGCGAGCCACTCTGGAGGGCCGAAACGACCTTTCAGACCCCTTGCTGAGACGGGCACGGGAACAGTTCGAGAATGTGATGGCAAAAGACGCTCATACCACGGGCGATATCGTCTCCCCGGCCATTTCACTGTTGGCGGCCCTGAGCCGCGAATCGTCTCTGGACCCGGCCGCAAACCCGCCGATCCCCGTCGAAGTCGGCTACCGTGACGACAACCGCCACCTCTGGCACTATTTCGAAGAAGACGAAGATCCGATCGAACATCTGCGCCAACCCGAGGACGAGCAGGAAACCGACCGCCTGCCGCCACGCCACTACCCGGAATGGGACTACAAGGCCAAGACCTACCGCCCCGACTGGATCAGTCTCTACGAAGGACTGCATCCCAGCGGCGAGGCCGCCCGCATCGACAGACTGCTGGCCAAACACCGGGGCCTGGCCAAGCAGCTCAAGCGCATTCTGGACATGATCAAGCCGCAACAGTATGTGCGCGTGCGCTACCAGGAGGACGGCAGCGAGCTGGACCTGGACGTGGCCATCCGCTCACTGATCGACTTCAAGAGCGGCGCCCAGCCCGATCCGCGCATCAACATGAGCCACCGCCACGACGGTCGCGACATCGCGGTGATGCTGCTGCTCGACCTGTCGCAGTCGCTCAACGAGACCGTGCCCGGCTCCAGCCAGACCATACTGGAACTCAGCCAGGAGGCCGTTTCGCTGCTGGCCTGGGCGGTCGAGCACCTGGGTGACGAATTCGCCATCGCCGGCTTCAATTCCGACACCCGCCACGAGGTGCGCTACCAGCACATCAAGGGCTACACCGAGCACTGGGACGATACCGTCAAGGGCCGTCTGGCCGCCATGCAGGCCGGCTTTTCCACGCGCATGGGCGCCGCCATGCGGCACGCGGCCCACTATCTGGAAAAGCGCCAGGTGGACAAAAAGCTGATGCTGATCCTCACCGACGGCGAGCCGCACGACATCGATGAACAGGACCCGCGCCAGCTCATCGAGGACGCCCACAAGGCGGTGCAGGAACTCGATCGAAAAGGTATCTTCACCTTCTGCGTCAACCTCGACCCCAAGGCCGACGAATACGTGCAGGACATCTTCGGCCGCCACTACACCGTCATCGACCGGGTCGAGCGCCTGCCGCAGAAGCTCCCGGAGCTGTTCCTGTCACTGACCCGATAGGCCGGACCCACCACCCCGCCTCCGGAGCGGGACCGACCGGCGTCGCCATTTATGCCAGGGCACGGAACATCCCGTATAATGTCGGGTTTTTCCGAGTTCAACCGCAAGGCATGAGCAAGACCCATCCCTATCCCATTGCGCGCATCGGCCTGGTCGGCGGCGGGCAGCTGGGCCGCATGCTGGTCAAGGCCGCCAAGCGCCTTGGCTGCACCACCGTGGTCCTCGACCCGGTCGAAGGCTCGCCCGCCGGGCAGATCGCCACGCGCCAGATCGTGGGCGGCTATCATGACGCCGACCGGATTCGCGAGCTGGCCGCCGACTGCGATGTGCTGACCTTCGAGCTGGAAAACATCGACGCCGACACCCTGGCCGAGCTGGAGGCCGGAGGCTTCCCGGTTCACCCCTCGGCGCGGGTGCTCAAGACCATCCAGGACAAGCTGGTCCAGAAACAGTTTCTGCGTGAACACGGTATCCCCACCTCGGACTTCGAGGCCGTGGAACAGCCACAGCCCGCGCAGTTCCAGGCCTTCGGCTATCCCCTGGTGCAGAAGGCGCGGCGCGGCGGCTACGATGGTCGCGGCGTGGCGGTGATGCGGCAGGCAGACGACTTCGACAGCCACCTGCCCGTGCCCTCGCTGATCGAGCGCTTCGTGGAGGCGGACAAGGAGATCGCCGTACTGGTGGCGCGCAACACCCGTGGCGAGGTGGCGAGCTACCCGCCGGTCGAGATGTGCATGCGCCCCGGCGAGAACGTGCTCGACCTGCTGCTGGCCCCGGCGGATATCGACCCCGCGATCCGCGCCGAGGCCGAGGCCATCGCGATCCGCACGGTCGAGGCCCTGGACGGCGTGGGGATCTTCGGCATCGAGATGTTCGTCGACCACCAGGGACAGGTGCTGGTCAACGAGATCGCGCCGCGCACCCACAACTCGGGTCACCACACCATAGAGGCCAATATCACCGACCAGTTCGAGCAGCACCTGCGCGCCATCCTGGGCCTGCCCCTGGGCGCCACCGACACCCTCAGCCCGGCCGCCATGCTCAACCTGCTGGGCGCGCCCGGCGAGACCGGCCGGCCGGTGCTGCGCGGTCTGGAAGAGACCCTGGCCATTCCCGGGGTCTGCCTGCACCTGTACGGCAAGGCCACCACCAGCCCGTTCCGCAAGATGGGCCACATCACCATACTCGACCACGACACCGCCTCGGCCAGGGCCAAGGCGATGCAGGTACGCGACACCATAGAAATCGGTGCGGAGGAGGCATCATGAACCCACCCCAAGTCGGCATCATCATGGGCAGTGACTCGGACCTGCCGGTCATGCAGGCCGCGGCCGAGGTCCTGGACGAACTGGGGCTCGCGCACGAGATGACCATCGTCTCGGCCCACCGCACCCCCAGGCGGCTCTACGAATACGCCCGGTCGGCCCGCGAACGCGGTCTCAAGGTCATCATCGCCGGGGCCGGCGGGGCCGCCCACCTGCCCGGCATGGCGGCGGCCCTGAGCCCGCTGCCGGTGATCGGGGTGCCGGTCAAGACCTCCACCCTCAACGGCCAGGACTCCCTGCTCTCCATCGTGCAGATGCCGCCCGGCGTGCCGGTGGCCACGGTGGCCATCAACGGCGCGAGAAACGCCGGCATCCTGGCCGCGCAGATGCTGGCCATCGCCGACCCGGCGCTGGGCGAGCGGGTGCAGCGCTTCAAGGACGATCTGGAGCAGATGGTCCTGGACAAGGTCGAACGCTGGACCCGGGAAGGGCCCTCCTTCGGCTGAGCCCGCCCGCGATCCGGGAGCGCCGCCATCCGGGCGGCCCCGCCGGCGGGACGCCGGCGCTCCTCAAACGACCTGAATCATTGCCGGTGCGGGCCGATAGGAGATTCCGAAAACGTCGGCGGCAGGGATGCCGCCGTCGAACGTACTGGGATGTATTCACAGCGTTTTTCGGAACCTCTTGTCGGCCTGCCCCCCATTCGGAAACACCGGGCGCGGGCGGATGAAATGTTATAATGTAACAACTATGAGCCACCGCCCACGCCTTGCGGCCATCGCCGCCCTGTTCCTGCTGCTCGCCGGACCACTGCTGGCCCGGCCGCTGCCGCTGTGCGCCAGCGTGCCGCCGGTGGCCGCGCTGGCGCAGGCCGTGGGCGGCGACGCGGTGCGCGTGCACAGCCTGCTGCGCCCCGGCGACAACCCGGTCACCTTCTCCCCGACGCCGCGCCAGATGACCCGCCTGGCCGACAGCCGCGCCTTCGTGCGCATCGGCCTGCCTTTCGAGACGGCCTGGCTGCCGCGCATCCAGGCGGTCAACCCCGGAATGCGGATCATCGACCTGCGCCAGGACATCGATCATCTGCTCGCCCACCACCACACGCATGCCGGCAGGGAGGACGTGGACCACGACACGCCCGACCCGCACCTGTGGACCGACCCGCTGCTGCTGATCCGCATGAGCGAGACCCTGCGCGAGGCGCTGAGCCGGCTCGACCCGGCCCACGCCGACGACTATCGCCGACGCCAGGCCCGGCTGGCGCGACGCCTGCGCGCTCTGCACCGCGAACTGCGCGACCGCCTGGCCCCGCTGAAGGGGCGGGCCTTTCTGGTGTTCCATCCGGCCTGGGGCTATTTCGCGCGGCGCTACGGCCTGCGTCAGCTGGCCATCCAGCACCAGGGCAAACAGGGCGGCGCGCGCTGGATGGCCTCGCTGATCGCCGAGGCGCGCCGGGCGCACATCCACCTGGTGCTGGTCCAGCCCCAGTTCGACCGCCGCCTGGCGCGACGCATCGCGCACGCCATCGATGGCCGGGTGGTCGCGATCGATCCCCTGGCGCGCGATTATCAGGGCGCCCTGAGACGGCTCGCCGACACCCTCCTGGAGGACCGCCCATGAGCCCCGTCATCGAGCTGCGGAACGTCTCCTTCAGCTACGGCGGGGCGCCGGTGCTGGATCATGTCGATCTGGCGGTGGACGAGCGCGAGTTTCTCGGCATCGTCGGCCCCAACGCGGGCGGCAAGAGCACCCTGCTGAAGCTGATCCTGGGTCTGCTCAGACCCCGACAGGGACAGATCCGCGTGCTCGGCGGCGCCCCGGCCGAGACCCGCCACCAGCTGGGCTATGTGGCCCAGCACCCCGGCTTTGCGCGCGACTTTCCCATCAGCGTGCGCCAGGTGGTCGAGCTGGGTCTGCTGGGACGCGGACCGCGCAGCGGGCGCCTGGCCGGTCTGCTGCCGGGCCGGCCCGGCAGGGCCGAGCGGGCCCGCGTGGACCGGGCGCTGCACGAGGTCGAGGTGGACAACCTGGCCGGGCGCCAGATCGGCAGCCTCTCCGGCGGCCAGCTGCAACGGGTACTGCTGGCGCGCGCCCTGGTCGCGCAACCGCGCATCCTGCTGCTGGACGAGCCGACCGCGAACGTCGACCAGCGCGCCGAGAGCGAGATCTTCGATCTGCTCAGACGCCTCAACGCGCGCATGACCATCCTGGTCGTGTCTCACGACATCGCCTTCGTCTCCCGCTATGTCACCCGGGTGGCCTGCATCAACCGCACCCTGATCTGCCACCCGACCACCGCCATCGACGCCGGCCTGATCCAGGAACTCTATGGCGAACATGTGCGCATGGTGGCGCACGATCATCCACACGGGCACTGACATGGGCGAGTTCTTCCAGGCATTGCTCCACTACCAGTTCCTGCAACTGGCCCTGCTGGCCGGGCTGCTGGCCAGCATCGGCTGCGGTGTGATGGGCCCCTATGTGGTGGTCAAACGCATCGCCTTCATCGCCGGCGGCATCGCCCACTCGGTGCTCGGCGGCATCGGGGTGGCGCTGTTCCTGGGCACGGACCCGCTGGCCGGCGCCCTGCTCGCGGCCGTGATCGCGGCCCTGCTCATCGGCGGCGTGCGCCTCTACGGCCGGGCCCACGAGGACACCCTGATCGGCGCCCTCTGGGCCATCGGCATGGCGGTGGGCATCCTGTTCATCTCGCGCGTGCCGGGCTACCAGGCCGACCTGGTGAGCTATCTGTTCGGCAACATCCTGCTGGTGCCGACCCGTGACCTGTGGCTGATGGGCGGTCTGGACGCCATCCTGCTGCTGGTGGTCGGACTGTGGCACCGTCAGATCCTGGCCGTGGTGTTCGACGAGGAACAGGCCCGCCTGCGCGGCCTGCCGGTGACCTTTCTCTATCTGCTGCTGCTGGTGCTGATCGCGCTCACCGTGGTCCTGCTGATCCATCTGGTCGGGCTGATCATGGTCCTGGCCCTGCTCACCCTGCCGGCCGCCATCGCCGGTCAGTACGTGCATTCACTGACCCGCATGATGTGGATCGCCACCCTGCTGAACCTGTTCCTCAGCACCCTGGGCCTGGCCATGTCCTACACCCCCAATCTGCCGCCCGGGCCCGCCATCGTGCTGCTGACCGGGCTGGCCTATGTCCTGTCCACCGTGCTCACGCGCGGACGGAGGCCGACATGAGCGAGGCCCGCAGACACCTGGACCAGGCCGAGGCCCTGTGCCGCGAGCGCGGCGTCCGCCTGACCCCCCAGCGCCGCACGGTATTGCGCCTGATCTGCGAGGCGGAGCGCCCGCTCAGCGCCTACGAGATCCTCGACCGCATGCACCAGGGCGCGCGCCGCCCGGCCCCGCCCACCGTCTACCGGGCCCTGGATTTCCTGCTGCAGCAGGGCCTGATCCACAAGATCGAGAGCCTGCACGCCTTCGTTGGCTGCAAACATCCGCAGCACCCGCACACGGGGCAGTTTCTGGTGTGCACCGATTGCGGCCGGGTCAACGAGATCCACGGCCGGCCCCTGGAGGACGGTCTGCAGCAGGCCGCCCGCCAGGCGGGCTTCCACACCCGCAAACCGGTGGTGGAACTGCTCGGCACCTGCGCCCACTGTCACGGGCGGGACTGCTGACCGAAAGCGGCCACCCCCTCAGGCCGTGCCGGCAAAGGCCGCCTGCTGCGCGCCGATGGCCCCGATCATGTAATCGCGAAAGGCCAGCACCCGGGCGGTCCGCTTCAGATCGGGGTGCAACAGGATCCACAGGCCCAGATCCCACTCGCGGCGCGGCTCGCACCAGCGCGCCAGGCCCGGGTCCGCGTCGCCCAGAAAACAGGGCAGGATGGAGACACCCAAGCCCTCGCGCAGCGCGGCCTGGGTCAGCAGGGTGTCATCCACCACCATGCCGTGCGCCTGCTCGCCGCAGGCCTGGCGGGTCCAGGCCCGGTGAAAGACACAGCAGTCCACGCCCAGCCACTCGGGCTCGGCGCCCGTCTGGCGCAACCGTTCCAGATAGTCCGGACTGCCGTAGATGGCCGAGGCCACGGTCAGCACCCGCTTGCCGACCAGCGTCTCCGGCGGCGTGTTGCTCAGGCGGATGGCCACATCCGCCTCGCGCCGCGCCAAACTGGCGTCGCTGTTGCTCACCATCAGGTGCAGCGTGACATCGGGATAGGCGCGGCTGAAGCCCGCGCACATGGGCATCAGGATGGTGGTGGCCATATTGTCGATGGCAGTCACACGCAACGGCCCCGAGGGCCGCAGATCGGCACCGGCCAGCGCGCCGTCCACGCCCAGAACCTCGCGCTCCATGCGGTCGGCGGCCTGCACCAGGCGCTCACCGGCATCGGTCAGGGCATAGCCGCTGGGCACCTTGTCGAACAGACGCACCCCCAGATCCTGCTCCAGCTTGCGCATGCGCCGGGACACGGTGGAATGCTGCAGCCCCAGCTGCTTGGCGCCGCTCGAGATCGAGCCATTGCGCGCCACCGCCAGAAACAGTCTCAGATCGTCCCAGTTCATCGCCTCCCCCTTTTTGCATCCAGTGTTGCACCCCCTGTGCATTTTTGCACAAGCATTTTCCCTGTTTTGGGAATATTCAAATCAAATCAGCTACCTAGAATCCCCCTCACCACAACCCAAACGCTCGAACCAAGGAGAAAAATCATGTTTCCCATCATCACCAGCTTCGTTTCCGCCACCTTCTTCGGCCTCGTCTGCAACCTCGTCATCGGTACCGAGAACCTGTCTCAGCACGCTTGGATCGATGCCACCTTCTGGGGGCTTATCGGCTCGGGTATCGCCGTTTCGGCCATCCGGATCCTGACCGATCACTTCTATTGCCCGGTTGCCACGCCCCGGGTTCGCTCATTCAGCCAAATGGAGCAGTCCGGCATGGGCCAGCGCTGAACCCGGGAGGGTCTGCAATCCATGCACACGCGGTTTCACATTTTTGCCAATGGGCAAAAAGGGGCCGCGACCTAGAATTTTCAGCACCCCCCATCGAGATAGGCACACAGGAGAGACCATCATGCAACACGTACAAGACACCACCCCCGAACAGCCGGTCTTCGACGCGGTGAAATACAAGGAGACCACGCTGGAACAATGGAACAACGCGGCCGAGGCCTGGGACCGCTGGGGCACCCTGCTGTCGCGCTGGCTGGGCCCGGCCACCGAGATCATGCTGGACATGGCGGGCGTGACCGAGGGCTCGCGGGTGCTCGACGTGGCGGCCGGAGCGGGCGAACAGAGCGTGGTCGCGGCACGCCGGGTCGGTCCCCGCGGCCAGGTGCTGGCCACCGATCTGTCGCCCACCATCCTCGAATACGCGCAACGCGCCGCGCGCCTGGCCGGGCTGGACAATTTCAGCACTCATGCCATCGACGGCGAGAAACTGGACGAGCTGGATGCCGGTCCCTTCGACGCGGTGATCTCGCGGGTCGGGCTGATCTATTTCCCCGATCAGCAGAAGGCCCTGCGCGGCATGTACAACAAGCTGCGTGAGGGCGGAAAGATCGCCGCCATGGTGTATTCCACCGCCGAATGCAACGGCTTTTTCTCCATCCCGGTATCCATCATCCGCCGCCGTGCCGCGCTGCCGCCGCCCCTGCCCGGCCAGCCCGGCCCCTTCAGCCTGGGCCAGCCCGAGGTACTGGAAAAGACCCTGAGCGACGCGGGCTTCCGCGACATCCGCATCGAAAAGGTCGAGGCCCCGGTCCGGGTCGCCAGCGCCTCGGAATGCCTGCAGTTCGAGCAGGAGTCCTTCGGCGCCCTGCACCAGATGCTCGGCGGCCTGAGCGATGCGGAAAAGGATGCCGCCTGGGAAGAGATCGAGCAGGCGCTCAAAAAGTTCGAGAACGGGCAGCAGTTCGAAGGGCCCTGCGAGATGCTGATCGCGGCCGGCACCCGCTGAGCAGACCGCCTCCCCGCCCCGGGGAGGCACAGGAGCAGACGCCATGAACAAGATCGCCATCGTCCAGCACGCACCCCATGTACTGGATCGCGAGGCCACCCTCGGCAAGGCCGTGCAGCTGATCAAAGAGGCTGCCGCCGCCGGCGCACGGCTGATCGTCCTCCCCGAGGCCTTCGTACCCGGCTATCCGGCCTGGGTATGGCGGCTGCGCCCGGGCGGCGACTGGGACCTCAACGAACAACTGCACCGACGCCTGCTGGACAACGCGGTCAACCTGGCCGACGACGGCCTGGCCGTGGTGCGCCAGGCCGCCGCGGAGGCCGCCGTCACCGTGGTGATGGGGCTCAACGAGCGCGATGGCACTGTCGGCCGCTCCACCCTGTTCAACACCGCGGTGGTGATCGGCGCGGATGGACAGATCCTCAACCACCATCGCAAGCTGATGCCCACCAATCCGGAGCGCATGATCTGGGGCTTCGGGGACGGCGCGGGACTGCGCGCCATCGATACCCGGTCGGCCGCATCGGGGTGCTGCTGTGCTGGGAAAACTACATGCCCCTGGCGCGCTTCGCCCTGTACGCCCAGGGCATCGACATCCACATCGCGCCGACCTACGACAGCGGCGAGGCCTGGACCGGAACCCTGCAGCACATCGCGCGCGAGGGCGGCTGCTGGGTGATCGGCGGCTCCTTCCTCGCCGAATCGGCCGGTCGCGTGCACAACCGCTTTCAGCTGCATCTGCCCGACGGCGGGGTTCTGCGCCACGACAAGGACCAGCCCACCTACTGGGAGGCCTGTTACTACGAGGGCAGTGACGACGACGGGGTGCTCAGTACCCCGTGGCTCGATGCCGGCGTGGTCCTGGCCCGGCTGGACATCCCCCGGCGCCCGATCCCGTCGCCGGCATACCCCAACGCTTCTGGCTGCCCCGGCAGATGCCAGAGGCATGGAAAAGCGCCTGGACGCGCTGGCTGCCGCGTGGCGCCGACTATTACCGGACCGTCACCCGGCCCTACCTGGCCAGCGGCAGGGTGCCCGAATACATCCCGCCCTACATGAGGGACTGAACCATGAACACCGTCTCACTGCACCACTTCACCCGAGGCTTCACGCGCCTCATGGATCACAGCAATGGCGACGAAGAACGCATCATGCGCCTGGGTGAGCCGCTGTTGCGCGAGCTGTTGGGCAGCGACACCTGGCTGCCCGAGGCGCAGGCGCGGCCCGATCCGGCTCATTACCAGCAGTATCTGCTCTACCTCGATCCCCTGCGCCGCTTCTGCGTGGTGAGTTTCGTCTGGGGACCGGGACAGCAGACCCCCATCCATGACCACACGGTATGGGGCCTGATCGGCATCCTGCGGGGGGCGGAGACCTGCGAGAACTTTGCCTGGGACAGGGACTCGGGACGCCTGATCTGCACCGGCCGCCGCACCCTGCACGCCGGGGACACCGACCGGGTCTCGCCCCGCATCGGCGACCTGCACCGGGTGAGCAACGCGCGGCCGGACGGGGTCTCGATCAGCATCCACGTCTATGGCGGCGACATCGGCCATATCCGCCGCCATACCTACGATGCGGCCAGCGGCATGGCCCAGACCTTCGTCTCCGGCTATTCGGTGATCTCCGAGCCGTTCACAGCAGCTCGAGGTGGTAGTTGAGAAAGGCCTTGGTATTGCTGCCGTCCGGCCCCATGTCGCTGAACACCAGGTCCAGGCTCACCGCATCCGAGACACGGTAGCTGGCATAGGTGTCCCACTCGTCGCCCACGCCCTGGTCGAAGTCCACCCGGCGCACGCCCAGGCCCAGGCCGTCGATGCCGTCATAGCCGATGCCGAAGGCGATGGCGCGGATATGCGGGGTGCCGTCGATGGTGTTCTGGTCGCAGGAGGTGAAATAAGGCCCGCCGCCATAGCCGTTGGTGACCGCGCCATTGCCCGAGACCCTGTTGTAATCGCTGCTCAGGGTGAAATCGCCCAGGGTGTAGGCCAGGCTCGCGCCCCAGGCGCTGGCATGGGTGTGCGCGGCCTTGTCCTTCTGACGGGTCCACTGCAGACCGCCATGCAGCCCGGGCAGCAGATCGGCGCCCCCCTCCAGGTAGAGGATGTCGGTGGCCCCGCTCTGCCGGTAATACCAGGCCTGGGCATCCCAGTGCCCGCGGGCATAGCTCGCGCCGAACACCTGGACACCGCGATCCCCGTTGAGCCGGCTGAACTTCTCCTTGTTGGCGTCCACACCCGCCCAGCGCCGCAGATGCATGGCGCTCAGGGTCAGATGTTCGACATCGGTGTTTTCGACCACCAGGGCCTCGAAGGTGTTGGGGATCATGCCGATGTCATCGGTATCGGCGAAGGGGGTGTCGATCTCCTGCCGGCCCAGGCGAATCCGCGTGCCGCCCCATTCGCCCTGCACCCAGAGCTGGCCCGGGATGACATAGCCCGAGCCGTTGGGGCCGCCCGAGGAATCCAGAAACAGGGGATCGTCGTCGATCCCGGCGAGCGGCGTGGTGGCATACAGGGTGCCGCCCACACTCAGGCCGCGCCAGGCCGCGCTGGCGGCGTCCAGGCGCCCGCCGACGGACAGGCTGTCCACCTGGGTGCTGCCGTCATCGGTGTTGGTGTAACCCAGACGCAGGTCGGTGCTCAGTGTCGCCCCGGCCATGCAGTCGCAGTCACCCAGCCCGCCCAGAAACAGGACGCCGGCCAGCAGGCCCAGCGCCCTGCCCCGGCCAGCACTACTGCCCGGGAAAAATGAATAATGCGCCGTGATACCCCTCCCCCCGCTTGCGGGGGGAGGCTGGGAGGGGGGCAAGGTCTTGTTGCCGCTGCGCGGCAGGTCATTCTTGATGCGGGCGGCGGCCCGCATGCGCGTTACTTTTACTCGCGCTGCGCGCTCGCCCTTCGGGTCGGCCTGCGGCCGATCAAGGGCGAAGCCTTGTCTTTGCTTGCCCAAAGAAAAGGAACCAAAAGAAAGGGCACCGGAAGGCTTGCCCTCCGCTGCGCTCCGGGTGCCCTGCCCTTCTCGGCCCGGAAGCGGCGCTGCGGAATTGTATCGGGGCATCCCTGCCCCTCGTCCTTCGGGCGCCGCAAGCGGCGACAATCCGGCTCCTGCCGGATTGATCGCTCCCTTCGGTCGCTTAGACAGTCCTCGCGCTGATCGCTTCCGGCCCTGCGATGCTCGGCCGCGCCAACGGGACCCGGGCACTCCGTAGCCAGCCGGGGACGCTGTTCGAGTCGCCTCTGCAACGACCCAATCATCACCCCCTGCGGGACACAACTTTAGGCCATGCTGGCCAACCTTTCCCAGGACATCAATGCCCCGGCCGGGGCCCGGCGTCAGAATTCCTCCCATTCGTCTTCACTCCCGCTATCCGCACTGGACGGGGAGGATACCGCAACCGGACGCGGCGCCGCAGCCGGCGCGGGCGCCGGGCGGGGTGCCGGCGCCGCCTTGGCGGCGGGCGCCGCTTCCGCCACAGGCGCCGCGACCGAGGATGCCACGCCTCCTTTCACCTTGAAGAAGCTGACCAGGGACTCCAGCTCACGCGCCTTGTCGCTGAGCTGGGCCGAGGCGGCGGAGGTCTGCTCGGCCAGGGCCGCGTTCTGCTGGGTCGCCTCGTCCATGGAGGTGACCGCCTGGTTGACCTGTTCGATACCGGCCGACTGTTCGTCGGAGGCGGCGGCGATCTCGGCGATGATGTCGCCAACCTTCTTCACCCCGAGCACAATCTCTTCGAGGGTGTTGCCGGACTCGTCCACCAGCTCGCTGCCGGCCTGAACCTTGGCCACCGAGTCCTGGATCAGCTCCTTGATCTCCTTGGCCGCCTCGGCCGAGCGCGAGGCCAGGTTGCGCACCTCGGTGGCGACCACCGCGAAGCCCCGGCCCTGCTCGCCGGCGCGCGCGGCCTCGACCGAGGCGTTGAGCGCCAGCAGGTTGGTCTGGAAGGCGATCTCGTCGATCACGCCGATGATCTCCGCGATCCGGGCGCTGGATTCGTTGATCTCCTTCATCGCGGTGACCGCGCGGCCGACCACCTCGCCGCCCTGGGTGGCGGTCTGACTGGCGCTGGCCGCGACCTGGTTGGCCTGGCGGGCGTTGTCCGCGTTGTTGCGCACCGTGGAGGTCAGCTGCTCCATGCTGGAGGCGGTCTCCTCCAGGGCGGAGGCCTGCTGCTCGGTGCGCGAGGACAGGTTGTTATTGCCCGCCATGATCTCGCCCGAGGCGGTGGAGATGCTGTCAGCCGACTCACGCAGCTTGGCGATCACGCCCTCGATGTTCTGGATGGTCTTGTTGACATCCTCTTTCACCTGCCCGAACAGGCCCTGGTAGTCGGCCTCGATGCTCTGGGTCAGATCGCCCTCGGCCATGGCGCGCATCACCCGCGCCACGTCGCTCAGCCCCTTCTCGGTGACCTCCAGCAGGTCGTTCATGCCCAGGCTGAGCTGGCGGAAGAAACCGCTCTTGCCGTCCAGCGGGATACGCCGGTTCAGGATGCCCTGACGGGCCGCCGAGACGATGTCCTCGACCTCGCGTTCGACCGCCACCTCGGCGGTGCGGTTGGTCCATTCCACGGCGGTGCCGATCCGTTCGCCCTGCTCGTCGAACACCGGGCTGGCGACGATGCGCAGGGTCAGGCCGGCGACCTCGACCTCGCTGTCGATGGTCGAACGGGCCGCGTCCAGCATGGCGCGCTGGTGCCTCGGATCCTTGTGGAACAGATCCATATTGGCGCCGCGCAGGGACGAGGCGTCGAAGCCGGGCAGGACCTCGCGCAGCTCCGCCTCCGCCTCCTTGAACAGGGTCTCCAGGGCGGTGTTCAGGTAGATGATGTTGTAGTCCTGATCGGCCACCATCACGGCGCTGCTGACATTGTCCAGGGCGGCGCGGATGCGCGCGTTCTCCGCCGCGAGCCGGCGCTCCTGCTCCAGGCGCTCGGCCTCGGCCTGCTCACGCGCCAGCAGCTCGGTACGGTCGGTCCACTGGGTGACCCGGCCCAGATACTGCTTGTCTCCGTCATACACCGGGCTGGCCACGAAGCGGATGTTGTGCGAGCCCATCATGGCGTCCACGGTGATGGTGTCGTCCAGCGGACGGCTGAAGGCCGCGCGGCCCTGCTCGTCGTCGAAGTAGTCGCGCAGGCGGCCGCCGATCAGCTTGTCCACGCTGAAGCCGGGGTGACGCTGCGCGATCGCCGGGGCCAGCTCCTCGAACAGCTTGCGCGCGGCGTTGTTCATGTAGATCAGGGTGTTGTTCTCGTCGGACACCGTGATCGCGGCATCGGCATTGTCCAGGGCCGAGCGCATGCGCCCGTTCTCGGTCAGCTGCCGGGCCATGTCGTCCATCTGCTCGCGCAGGCGGTCGCGCATGCCCAGCAGGGCGCGATACAGGCCGGTGGCCTGGGTCTCGCCCTCGTAGCGGGCGTCCAGATCACCGTCCGCGATGGCCCCGGCGATACGCTCCAGTTCGGCCGGGTCGTGGCCGATGGTGTGGAAGATTCCCTTGAACACCCAGGCCATCAGGCCGAGCACCACCAGGAAGGCGACGGAGCCGGCCAGGGTATAGACCAGAAGTTGCCCGGACTGCGCCTTGTCGCTGGCGGCCTGGCGGTCCACACCGGCGCGGGCCTGTTCCACAAAGGGCTCGATCTCTTTCGAGAGCGCCTCGGCGGCGGCATCGAACTCGCTCATGATGGCGTTGCCCGCGGACGGCCCGCCGTCGATATAGGCCTGGGCCATGCGCTTGCCGGCGGCGTAGTAGTTCTCGAACACCGGCCGCATGCGCTCATAGCGCGCCTTGTTCTGCGGATCGACCTCGATCAGCTCGCCCAGGAGCTGGTGAAACCGCCTGGCCTGGCGGGCGGCCTCGTCCAGGCCGTCATTGAGGCCGTCCAGACCGCGCGTGGCGCTGATATCGGACAGCCACTGCTGGACCTGCACCACGGCGAGATTGAGCTGATGGGCCTTGTCCATCACCACCACGTCGTGATCGACCAGCTGGCCCAGCGAGCTGGTCACCCGCTGCTCCTCGAACAGGATGGCGCCGATGGTGGCCGCGGCGACCAGCACCAGGGACAGGACGATCCCGACAAGTTTCTGCTTGAGCGATAGTTGAGCCATTTGGAATTTCCTTTGCTGAACGTGAATCGGCTGACGCAAGCCTTAACGGCGCGCACGGAAAATCCTTTAGCGAAAATATTTCACCCGCCCGGTGAAATGTTTTTGCTCAACGATAGATCTAACGTATAGAGGCATAAAAATGGCCCGGGTATTGCAAGACATCGGACGGGACAGTCGGCGTTTCCGGCCAGGCAGGGCGAGGGCCGCGGGATCACAGGCGCAAGCCATTGATTCTGAGAGGAGACAGGCCGCACCGCCCCGATGCGCCGACCGGTCCGGGAGGATCGCCCGGCACGACCCCAGTGACCACTGCCGGCACTTTTCCGACGCCGGCCGGGAGGATGAGGATGGAGCAGGAAACGATCGAGTACCTGGACAGGGTGGCCTGTATCGCCCGTTCCAACATGGTATGGCACCAGCGCAAGGCACAGGAGGCGCGCAGCCTGGACGAGGCCGGGGCCGCGCTGCTGATGAGCTGCTATCTGGAGATCTACGACATCTGGCAGAGTGACATCGGCGGCAAGGCGCCTCCGCCCCGGATCCATCTTGCCGCCGCCAGCTGCGTGGCCATGCGCCAACAGCTGGAGCAGCGCCCGCGCGCCGCCTGGTCAGACGAGGAGGAAGGCCTGTTCCGCCTGATGACCGCCTTCATGTATCTGTTCAAGCACCTGTACGTGGCCCGCCATTGAGCCCACCGCGACTCAGCGCCTGAGCTGCGACAGGTCGCGCACCGCGCCATGCGCCGCCGAGGTGGTCAGGGCCGCGTAGGCCTGCAGGGCCTGCGATACCACCCGGTCTCGTTCCACCGGCTGCCAGGCCCGCTCGCCCCGCGCCTCCATGGCCGCGCGACGCTGCGCCAGCACCTCGTCGGAGACCGCCAGATGGATGCGCCGCCCGGGGATGTCGATCTCGATGGTATCGCCCTCCTCCACCAGACCGATGGTGCCCCCCTCGGCGGCCTCGGGTGAACAGTGCCCGATGGACAGGCCGGAGGTGCCGCCGGAGAAGCGTCCGTCGGTGATCAGGGCGCAGGCCTTGCCCAGGCCCTTGGACTTGAGATAGCTGGTCGGATACAGCATCTCCTGCATGCCCGGCCCGCCCTTGGGGCCTTCGTAGCGGATCAGCACCACGTCGCCGGGCTGGATCCGGTCGCCCAGGATGGCCTCGACCGCCGCCTCCTGGCTCTCGAAGATACGCGCCGGACCCGAGAATCTGAGGATGGATTCGTCCACGCCCGCGGTTTTGACGATACAGCCGTCCTCGGCCAGGTTGCCGTACAGCACCGCCAGGCCGCCGTCGCTGGAATAGGCGTGATCGATGTCCCGGATGCAGCCGTTCTCGCGGTCCAGGTCCAGGTCCGGCCACTGCGCGTCCTGGCTGAAGGCGACCTGGGTGGGGATGCCCCCCGGCCCGGCCAGGTAGCGGCGCCGCACAGACGCCTCCGGGTCGCGCCGCACGTCCCAGCGCGCCAGGGCCTCGCCCATGCTCGGGCTGTGCACCGTGGGGCAGTCGCGGTTGAGCAGGCCGGCCCGGTCCAGTTCGCCCAGGATGCCCATCACGCCACCGGCGCGGTGCACATCCTCCATGTGATACAGCGGCGTGGAAGGCGCCACCTTGCAGAGATTGGGCACCCGCCGGCTCAGGCGGTCCATGTCGCGCATGCTGAAATCGACCTGCGCCTCGTGCGCCGCGGCCAGCAGGTGCAGCACGGTGTTGGTGGAGCCGCCCATGGCGATATCCAGGGTCATGGCGTTCTCGAAGGCCTCGAAGGTGGCGATGGAACGCGGCAGCACGCTGTAGTCGTCCTGCTCGTAGTGCCGCCGCGCGATCTCCACGATCAGGCGGCCCGCCTCCAGGAACAGCTCGCGGCGTTCGGCGTGCGTGGCCACCAGCGAACCGTTGCCCGGCAGCGAGAAGCCCAGCGCCTCGGTCAGGCAGTTCATGGAGTTGGCGGTGAACATGCCCGAGCACGAACCGCAGGTCGGGCAGGCGGAGCGCTCGATCTGCGCCACCTCCTCGTCGCTCTCGTCCGGGTCCGCCGCCGAGACCATGGCATCGACCAGGTCCAGTTTGAGTTCCCCCTTGCTCGCCAGCTTCACCTTGCCCGCCTCCATGGGGCCGCCGGAGACGAACACCGTGGGGATGTTCAGGCGCAGCGCCGCCATCAGCATTCCGGGGGTGATCTTGTCGCAGTTGGAGATACACACCAGGGCATCGGCACAGTGCGCGTTGACCATGTATTCCACGCTGTCGGCGATCAGGTCGCGCGACGGCAGGGAATACAGCATGCCGCCATGCCCCATGGCGATCCCGTCGTCGATGGCGATGGTGTCGAATTCCTTGGCCACCCCGCCGGCCTTCTCGATCTCGGCCGCCACCAGCTGGCCCATGTCCTTGAGGTGCACATGCCCGGGCACGAACTGGGTGAAGGAATTGGCGATCGCGATGATGGGCTTGTCGAAATCCCCTTCCTTCATGCCGGTGGCCCGCCACAGGGCGCGCGCGCCGGCCATGTTGCGGCCGTGGGTGGTGGTTCGGGAACGATACTCGGGCATGCCGTCTCTCCAGAGGTTTACGGGACAGGCGGGCATTATCCTGCCTCGGTGGGAACTCACGCAAATCTCGGACTATAATGAACAGGTTTAGTACGGATATCCAAAACCATGGCCACGCGCAAGAGCGAACGTACCCGGCAACGCATCGTGGAATCGGCCAACCGCCTGTTCTACCACCAGGGCTATCACAACACCTCGTTCACCGACGTGGTGCGCGCCACCGGGGTGCCGCGCGGCAACATCTACTACTACTTCAAGACCAAGGACGACATCCTGCACGCGGCCATCG
Organism: Sedimenticola sp.; assembly: GCA_027024025.1. GTDB lineage: Bacteria > Pseudomonadota > Gammaproteobacteria > Chromatiales > Chromatiaceae > MONJU. The sequence goes on along the minus strand of JALVTT010000136.1, from coordinate 7,032 downwards.
ACTACCGCCTGGAACGCATCCGCAGCATGCTCGAGGGCTGGACCGACAGCTACCGCACCCCGGTCGAGCGCCTGCACCGCTTCGTCGCCCTGCTGGACGACACCGGCGAGGCGCTGACCCAGTACGGATGCCCCATGGGCTCGCTCAACGCCGAGCTGGGCAAGGCCGACCTGGCCCTGCAGGAACATGCCGCGCAGCTGTTCAAGCTGTTCGAGGAATGGCTGACCGACCAGTTCGCGGAACTCGGCTATGCCGGGCGCGCGCATGAACTGGCCCTGCGGGTGATGGCGGTCGGCCAGGGCATCAGCATGATGACCCATGTGCACCACGACCCGGCCCTGTTGCAACGCGAACGGCAGCGTCTCAAGCGCTGGGTGGATCAACTGGCCGAGGGCGACGACAGCTGTCTGTGACGCTCAGTCCGGCAGGCCGGGCAACTCGCGGTAGCCGCCATCGCGCCGCGCATGGGCGCTTCGCAACACCGCCTCGCCGCCCAGGACGGCCTGCGCCTGCGCCAGCTCACCCGCCGCCTCGGCGTCCAGCAGACGCAGCTCGTCGATCAGGCGCGGCGCCAGCGCGCGCAGGCTGCGCATCGGCAGGCCCTGCTCGCGGCGACGCCGGCGCTGTTCCATCGCCAGCTCGCGCCGGGCCTGCTCCAGCTGCGGCTTGAGCGGCAGATCCAGATCGAACAACAGGGCCGCCTGCGCCGGGCCGGGCGCGATGGCCGCGTCCGGCTCCAGCAGGCGCCGGGGTGGGGCCTGCTCACGCCAGGCGATGCGCTGCTCGCGCGCGGCCCCGGCATCACCGGGATCGGGCGGAAACTTGTAGAAGCCCCAGCGCGCGCCAAAGGCGCATTCGATCAACACCTTGTCATGGTCCACCCGACAGTCGCCGGCGCTGTCGTCCGAGACCCGCACCCAGGCGCGCGGGTCGTTCTTCCAGGCACAGAAATCGCGGTTCGGCGGGCTGCCGTAGGCCGCTTCCAGCTCGCGCCAGGTGCGGCTGAAGGCCCGCCACTCGGCCTGGTAGTCCGGATTGCGGCGCAGGAACTCCCAGGCCCAGGCGGCGCCGTCATACTGCATCAATGCCTGATAGGCGGCCGGATCCCGCCAGTCTTGGATCTTCATGCCGCCATGCTACTGGACAGGGCGGCCCGCGTCATGCAGGCTCGCCACATGTCCTATCCCAGCCTGCCCAAGATGCTGCGCACCCTGATCGCCACCCCCTCGATCAGCAGCGTCAGCCCGCAATGGGACCAGTCCAACAGCGGTGTCATCGAGACCCTGGCGGACTGGTGCCGCGATGCCGGCTTTCGGGTCGAGATCCTGGAGATCCCCGGGCGCCCCGGCAAATACAACCTGATCGCCAGCGCCGGCAGCGGTCCGGAGGGGCTGGTGCTGTCCGGCCATACCGACACGGTGCCCTTCGACGAGGACAAATGGTCGGGCGACCCCTTCACCCTCCGGGAGCGGGACGGGCGCTGGTACGGCCTGGGCAGCGCGGACATGAAGGGCTTTTTCGCGGTGGTGCTGGAGGCCATCCGCGCACTCGACCTCGCCGATCTGAAGCAGCCGCTGATACTGCTCGCCACCGCGGACGAGGAAAGCAGCATGTGTGGGGCCCGCGCCCTGCTGGAGGCCCAGCGCCGCCTGGGGCGGCACGCGGTCATCGGCGAGCCCACCGGGCTGAAGCCGGTGCGCATGCACAAGGGGATCGCCATGGAGGCCATCCGCGTCACGGGCGCCTCGGGGCATTCCAGCAACCCCGCCCTGGGGGCCAATGCGCTCGAAGGCATGCACCGGGTGATGGCCGCGCTGATGGAGTGGCGCCGGGACCTGCAGGCCCGCTACCGCAACCCGCTGTTCGAGGTCGAGGTGCCGACCCTCAACCTCGGCCATATCCACGGCGGCGACAACCCGAACCGCATCTGCGGTGAATGCGAGCTGCATTTCGACATCCGGCCCCTGCCCGGCATGTCGCTGGACGCCCTGCGCGACGAACTGGACCGGCGGCTCGCCACCTGTCTGGAAGGCAGCGGCCTGAGACTGCAACGCACCCCGCTGTTCGAGGGCATCCCGGCCATGGAGACCGCGGCCACCGCGCAGATCGTGCAGACCGCGGAGCGGCTCACCGGCGCCACCGCGGAGAGCGTGGCCTTCGGCACCGAGGGGCCTTTCCTGAACGCCCTGGGCATGGAGACCGTGATCCTCGGCCCCGGCAGCATCGACCAGGCCCACCAGCCGGACGAGTACCTCGCCCTGGATCAGCTGGAGCCCGCGATGCGCATCATCCGCGAACTGGTGCGGCGTTTCTGTCTTTGAGACTCCGCTGGTGGACTACCATCCCAGGAAGAATAAACAATGCCTCGTGATGCCCCTCCCCCCGCTTGCGGCATTATTGTCCGGGAAAAATGAACAAGACTTCTGCCATGGGCGAAGTGCCCTGCTTTTGCCGGGAGCGCCGGCGTCTCGCCGGCATTTTGACGGGTCTCATTCCACCCATCGTCGCTTGTTGCCGCTGCGCGGCAGGCCGTTCTCGATGCGGGCGGCGGCCCGCCTCAGGCCGGCTCCACCCGCAGCACCGCGCCGTCCACGCCCACGACCCGCACATGGCTGCCGGCCGGCGCGTCGGCGCCTTCCACGCGCCACAGGGTGTCGTCCACCCGCACCTTGCCGACGCCGTTCTCGATCGGCTGGCTGAGCGTGAGCACGCGGCCGATGTATTGCTCGCCACGGCGGTTGAGGGTGGGCGCGTCGCTGCGGATGGGACGCCGTGCGAGCACGATGCGCGCCAGGCCGATGCTGAGCACGCTGAATACCGCGAACAGCACGAACTGAGCCTGCCAGCTCAGCCCGGGCATCAGCCACAACAGCCCGCCGACGATGGCCGCGGCCAGGCCCAGCCACATCAGGAACACGCCCGGCGACAGGATCTCCAGCACCACCAGCACCACCGCCGCCACCAGCCAGTACCAGTAGTCGATCTGGTCCAGCCAGCTCATGAGGCATCATCCTTGCCGGCGAAGGTCTGCCTGGCGATCTCGCCGATGCCGGCCAGGGAGCCGATCAGGCTGGAGGCCTCCAGGGGCATCATGATGACCTTCTGGTTGTCGGCCGAGGCCACGTTCTGCAGGGCCTCGGTGTACTTCTGGGCGACGAAGTAGTTGATGGCGTTGACATCGCCCTTGGCGATGGCCTGCGAGACCATCTCGGTGGCCCTGGCCTCGGCCTGGGCCAGGCGCTCGCGGGCCTCGGCCTCGCGGAAGGCGGCCTCCTTCTCGCCCTCGGCGGACAGGATCGCCGCCTGCTTTTCGCCGTCGGCCTTGAGCACCGCGGCCTGGCGCAGGCCCTCGGCCTCGAGGACGGCGGCACGCTTGTCGCGCTCGGCCTTCATCTGGCGCGCCATGGCATCCACCAGGTCCTTGGGCGGGGCGATGTCCTTGATCTCGATGCGGGTCACCTTGATGCCCCAGGGCGTGGTCGCATCGTCCACCACCTCCAGCAGGCGCGCGTTGATGTGGTCGCGCTGGGAGAGCAGCTCGTCCAGATCCATCGAGCCCATCACGGTACGGATATTGGTCATGGTCAGATTGAGGATGGCGCGGTACATGTCGTTGACCTCGTAGGAGGCCTTGGCCGCGTCCAGCACCTGGAAGAACACCACGCCATCCACCGTCACCATGGCGTTGTCGCGGGTGATGACCTCCTGGGACGGCACATCCAGCACCTGTTCCATCATGTTCTGCTTGCGCCCGATCTGATCGACGACCGGCACGATCAGGTTGAGGCCGGGACGCAGGGTGCGGGTGAAACGTCCGAACCGCTCCACCGTGTATTCCATGCCCTGCGGCACACGCTTGGCGCCCAGGGCGACCAGCATCACGGCCAACACCAACAGGGCGAGTACGAATGTATCCATAGACTGATCCTCCTGTGTGCCGCCGAAGATGGCCGATCAGCGGGGACAATGCAAGCTTCCCAAGGGTTTCAAGGCCCTATATCCTTGGGCAGGTACTGTTTACCGATCACGACATGGCGCCATCCGAGCACAACAAGGACTTCGTGGACTGGTTCCGTCAGTCCTCGCCCTACATCCACGCCCACCGTGGGCGGGTGCTGGTGCTGGGCTTTGCCGGCGAGGCCCTGCGCAGTCCCGGCTTTCCCGGCCTGATCCACGACATCGCCCTGCTCAGCGGCCTGGGCATGCGCCTGGTGCTGGTGCCGGGGGCACGCCCGCAGATCGAGGAACGGCTGCGCCTGCGCAAGGCCCGGATGCGGATCGTCAACGGCCTGCGCATCACCGACGCGGCGGCCCTGGAATGCGTCAAGGACGCGGCCGGCAATGTGCGCATCGAGATCGAGGCCCTGCTGTCAATGGGCCTGGCCAATTCACCCATGGCCGGCGCCCGCATCCGCGTGGTCTCGGGCAACCACGTCACGGCGCGGCCGCTGGGCGTGCTCGACGGGATCGACTACCAGCACACCGGCGAGGTGCGGCGGGTGGATGCCGCGGCCATCGGCCGCCACCTGGATAACGGCAGCATCGTCCTGATCCCGCCCCTGGGCTATTCGCCCACCGGCGAGGTCTTCAACCTCAACGCCGTCGACGTGGCCTCGGCGGTGGCCGTGGCCCTGGATGCGGACAAGCTGATCTATCTCAACGAGGGCCGCCCGGGCGGCAGACGCGGGCGCACCCCCGGCAGCCTGCTGCCCGGCGAGGTCGAGGCCCTGCTGCAACGGCGGCGCAGCCTGCCGGAGGATCAGGTACGCATCCTGCGCGAGGCGGCGCGCGCCAGCCGCGCGGGAGTGGGCCGGGTGCATATCCTCGACCGCCATGAGGACGGCGCCCTGCTGCGCGAGCTGTTCACCCGCGACGGCGCCGGCCTGCTGGTCACCCGGGAGCCCTACGAGCAGACCCGCCAGGCCCGCATCGACGACGTGGGCGGCATCCTGGAACTGATCGAACCGCTGGAACGGGCCGGCACCCTGGTCAAGCGCTCCCGCGAACGCCTGGAGCAGGAGGTCGAACATTTCCAGGTGGCCGAACGCGACGGCAGCATCATCGCCTGCGCGGCGCTCTATCCCTTTGCGCGCGAACGCATGGGCGAACTCGCCTGCCTGGCGGTGCACCCGGACTACCGGGGTCAGGGCCGGGGGGAGCAGATGCTGGCGCAGATCGAGCAGCAGGCGCGCGAGGCCGGGCTGGAACGCATCTTCGTGCTGAGCACGCGGACCAGCCACTGGTTCCGCGAACGCGGTTTCGTGCCCGCCGGGGTGGAACAGTTGCCGGGAAGGCGGCGCGACCTCTACAACTGGCAGCGCCGCAGCAAGGTCTTCGTCAAGACGCTCTGATCAGGATGGGGACACCCGCTCACTTGCGGGCGTTCTTGTTCCACCAGTCGTCCTTCCAGCCCCAGCCATCGCCCCTGGCGGCGGCCTGAGCCTTGGCCGGCTTGCCGTCCTTGCCCTTCGCATCGGCCTTGGCCTTGCCGTCCTTGTCGTTCTTCTGAGCCTTTTTCTTCTTGTCCTTGCTCTGGTCGGCGCCGAAGCCACCGCCCTCGCCGCCCCACATGTTGTGGATCTCATGCGGGGCATTCCTGGCGTTGCGCTCGAACTCGTTCTCCACGTCGATGGGGTTGGGCACGCTGATGTAGGGCGCGGTGAAGCCGGGCGGCATGCGCCCCATCTTGTTGGGGGTGTTGATCGCGTCCTCCCACATATTGGCGATGGACTCCTCGGGGTCGGTCGGATCCAGCCACTTGAACGGGACATCGTTGCCCCAGGGCGTGGCGCCTTCCCAGTTGTCCGGACCGTAACCGCCGAAGAAACCCTTGCCCCAGCCGGGGAAGTTGCCCCAGGGCATCTTGGTCGCGGGGTGATCCTTCCACTTGTCATAGGCGAAGGGGCCCGAGCGCCAGGGCCGGAAACCCTTCTTGGCCCAGTGACCCTCGTTCTGCAGGGGATCCTGGAAGGGGCTGTTGGGGCCGAAGATATCCGGGCCCTTGAACCTGTTCCAGGGCGCGTTGGAGAAGCCCCCGCCGTTGGCATAGGGACTGCCGCCCGGATAGCCGTAGCCATAGTAGGGGCTGGCGCCATAGCCGGGCGCGTAATAGGGTGTATTGTAGGTGTAGCCCGGATAACCCTGACCATAGCCATAGGGTGCCTGTGCATAACCATAGGCCGGGGCATAATAGCCGGCCGCCCACAGTGCCGGACTGACCAGCGTCAGGGCGCCGATGGCGGCCATGCGCTGGATGCGTGTCTTGAACATGTTCTTCACGAATACACTCCTGGAACAGGACGATAAGGTAGCCAATTGCCTGGTCCGATACAAATGATTGAGACCCGGGATCCGCCCGGACGTTTAACTAAATTTTGCTTATACTACCAAAGATATCCTTATAACGCTATCACGGAGCCGTAACCGATGTACGAATTCAACCTGACCCTGGCCATGCCCTTCGAACAGGCCATGGAAAAAGTCCGCGAGACCCTGATGAGCGAACACCTGGGCATCGTCAGCGATGTCGATGTGCAGGCCATCTTCAAGGCCAAGATGGACAAGGACATCCCGCCCTATCACATCCTCGGCGCCTGCAATCCCATGCTGGCCGACCGTGTGATCAGCAGCGAGCCCAATGCCGGCACCCTGCTCCCATGCAACCTCATCCTGCGCGAGGACGCCGACGGCAACACCGTGGTCAGTTTCATGGACCCGGTCGCCGTGCTCGGCCTGTGCGAGACCGAGGAACCCAAGGCCGTGGCCGCCGAGGCGCGCGAGAAGCTGCAGCGTGTGATCGAACGCCTGGGGTAAGCTCCGCCTCCGGCCCCTGCCGCGGGCAAGGCCAGGAGCGCCGGCGTCTCGCCGGCATTCTGAAAACGGACCTTGGCCGGCGCCCCTCGGTGCGGTTCGTGCCTCACCACGCCCCACTCCGGTCCGTAGGGTGCCGGTGACGAAGGAACCGCACCAGAACCCCGCGGCAGCCCCTCCCCAGCCCTCCCCCGCAAGCGGCACTGTTGTCCGGGGAAAGAT
>JALVTT010000135.1 GCA_027024025.1 Sedimenticola sp. | reverse complement strand
TGCTGGCGCACGAGACCGCGCACGTCACCCAGCAGCACCTGCTGCGCGCCTGGGAGGCCGCCAGCAACCTCAGCATCCCCAATGCCGCGGTCCTGATCGCGGCCATCGCCCTGGGCGTGGTGGCCGGGGGCGACGCCGGACTGGCCGCGGCCAGCGCCGGCCAGGCGGCGATGATCCAGGAACAGATCAACTTCACCCGCGCCAACGAGCAGGAGGCCGACCGCATCGGCATCGACATCCTGACACGCGCCGGCTTCGACGCCAACGCCATGCCGGCCTTCTTCTCGCGCATGGCCAAGGCGGGCCGGGTGTACGCCAGCGACCTGCCGGAATTTCTGCGCACCCACCCGGTGACCACCAACCGCATCGCCGACGCCCTGGGACGCGCCACCCGCTATCCCTACAAGAGCCCCGGCGACGACCTGCGCTACCAGCTGCTCAAGGTACGCCTGCAACTACGCGACGCGCAGCTGCCGGCCACCGACATCGCCACCCTGCGCCGCCAGCTCGCGGAAGGCCGCTACCGCAACCGCCTGGCGACCGAATACCAGCTGGCCCTGCAATTGGCACGCGCTGGACAGCTGGCGGAGGCCGACCGCATCCTCGCGCGCCTGCTGAAACAGCGACCGCAGCTGGCGGAGTTCATCGTCATCAAGGCGGATCTGGAGCGCCGCCTGGGGCGCGGCGGTCAGGCCCTGGCGCGTCTGGAGCGCGCCCTGCGCAACCATCCCGGCAGCCGGGCCCTCACCCTCGCCTATGCCGATCAAGCGATCCGCCTGCATCGCTTCGACCAGGCCCGCCAACGCCTGGAACGGCTGCTGGAATACATCCCCGACGACCCCGCCCTGTACGACCTGCTGGCGCGCGCCGCCGGCGAGTCGGGCGACCACGCCGCGGCACACCGCTTTCAGGCCGAACAGTTCTACCTCAACGGCAACCTGGACGAGGCCATCCTGCAACTCGAACTCGCCCTCAAGACCCCCTCGCTGAGCTTCTATGACAGCGCGCGCATCGATTCGCGCCTGGGGCAGTTGCGCAAGGAAAGGAAACAGCAGAAATCCGGGGAATAAAGCTCTACCTATCGCGTCTATGGGGAAACGGAGAGGTAACTAGGCCACGGATCCCAGGTGGCAACATCGGAACATCAGTATCTGATGATAAACAACTGCTTGATAAAAAAGGAGGTGCAAGGGTTGCGTTCTTGGCATCGCGCAGTATGCTTGGGCGCTAGCCCCTCGACGGGTTACAAGAAACAAAAGACAGGGGCACTGGCTAGACGCTCATGCAATGCCAGTTGCCGCATAATAATTTGACTTTAATTATATCCACACCAACACGAGCATAGGAGGATATGCGATGCGGAATACCGCAAGACACGCAACCATCGCTCTGTCACTGGCAGCCCTGTTCACCGGCGCATCCCTGATGCCGCAAGTGGCCTCTGCCAGCGCCGAGTCTGTCGCCAAGGGCAAAGCAATCGCCTGGAACCGCAAACAGGGCAACTGCCTGGCCTGCCACGTCATGGCCGGCGGCGAGAGCCCCGGAACCATCGGTCCGCCCCTGGTCGCCATGAAGTCCCGCTTCCCCGATCGTAAAAAACTGTTCAACCAAATCTATGATGCTACCAAGAGCAATCCGGAAACCCGGATGCCGCCCTTCGGCACGCACAAGATCCTGTCAAACGCCCAGATCGAGGCGGTCATTGACTACCTTTACACCCTTTGATTGGCATCGCAATCAAACCGTTTGAGTCATTCGTCCTGGAGAGTACACAACGATGAATACTGATATGAAACGCCGAGTCTTCCTGAAAGGCTCCCTGGCCGCGGGCACCATGGCCGTGGCCGCCGGTGCCGGCCTCCTGGCTCCGCAGGCTGTGTTGGCCGCATGGCCGAAAAGCGCCTTTAAATCCAAGGCACCGGCTGATGCCCTCAAGGGCGTGTTCGGCAGCGGTACCACGCAAGCCTCCGACAAGATCAAAATCAAGGCCCCGGACATCGCCGAGAACGGCGCCGTGGTACCAGTCACCGTCAGCAGCAGCATCCCGGGTGTGGAGAGCATCGCCATCATGGCATCCAACAATCCCACCCCCCTGGTCGCCGTGTTCAAACTCGGCAAGTCCACCGCGGCGGACGTCTCCTGCCGCATCAAGATGGGCAAGACAGGTGACGTGGTTGGCGTGGTCAAAGCCGGCGGAAAGCTGTACGCCGCGCGTAAATCCGTGAAGGTCACCATCGGCGGTTGTGGCGGCTGATCGGCTGCCCTCTCGGCTACCAGCGAAAACACTTTTGAGGTAATGATCAATGGCTAGAAAACCCATCAAGATTCGCGCAAAGCTCAAGGGCAGCATGACCACGGTCAAGTGTCTGATGAGTCACCCGATGGAAACGGGTCGTCGCAAGAACAAGAAGACCGGCAAGCTGATCCCAGCCCACTTCATCCAGAACGTGGTCGCCAAGCATGGCGACAACGAGGTTCTGAATGCTGACTGGAGCGGCGGCGTGTCTAAGAACCCTTATATGGCGTTCAAGTTCAGCGGCGCCAGCAAGGGCGACACCGTCACCATCTCCTGGACCGACAACATGGGCAAGAGCGCCTCGGCCTCTGCCACAATCAAATAAACCTGCCACCACAGGTAAATGGTCTGGTGCCGCGCCCGGCGCGGTATCCACAGTCCACTTTGGGAGGAGACCCTAAGCAATGAAAATGACCAAACTGGCAATCGCTGCCATGTGCTGTGCCCTGGTGAGCACCGGCGCATTCGCGGGCAAGAAGGCCACCGACACCACGCCTGAGCAGGATCTGAAGACCTATCAGAGCTTCTTCCTAAAACGCTTCCCCGGTGTTCCGCTCAACGAGTTCGGCAATGGCGTGTACGCAGTGAACTCGATCTGGCGCGACAACTGGAAGGCGATCGAGGAATTCCCGCCTTACGACCCCATGATCGACGAGGGCGAGACGATGTGGAACACACCGTTCGCCAACGGCAAGACCTATGGCTCCTGCTTCAACAACGATCCGGCCCAGCGCAAGAATTACCCGTACTGGGACGACGCCCGCAAGATGGTGGTCACCCTGCCAATGGCGATCAACGAGTGCCGTACCAAGAACGGCGAAAAACCGCTGAAGTACGCCAAGGGCCCGATCACCCGCATCCTGGCCTATATGGCCTACAAATCGCGCGGACAGAAGATCAACGTCGTGATCCCCAACAAAGACGCCCTGGCAGCCTATAACAAGGGCAAGTCCATCTACTGGGCACGCCGTGGCCAGCTCAACTTCAACTGCGGTTCCTGCCACGTGCAGTCTTCTGGCCAACACATTCGGACCAATGTGATCAGCCCAGCCCTGGGCCAGGCCACCGGTTGGCCGACCTACCGCTCCAAGTGGGGCGACCTGGGCACCCTGCACCGCCGCTTCATGGGCTGCATGAAGCAGATGCGGGCCAAGCCCTTCAAGCCGCAGAGCGAGGAATTCCGCGATCTGGAATACTTCCTCACCCACATGAGCAACGGCATCGCCTTCAACGGCCCCTCGGCCCGCGAATAAGCGGTCTGGCGTTCATCGCGCAAAAAAGCCCGGCCTCGTGCCGGGCTTTTTTTGCGTCAGGGGATAACGTTCACCGCACGGATTGCAAGGCACCGCACAGGGCGGGCTCAGATCGCGATGGCGTCGTCCTCCTCGCGCGCCACCGATTCTTCCTCATCCAGGGCCGCCATCTCGTCCTCATCGAACAGATCGCCCAGGCTTTCCTCCAGGGGATCGCCCTCGAACAGATCGTCCAGCTCGCCGGCATCCGGCACGGCGCCATCCATTACGGCTTCCGCCACCGCCTCTTCAGCGGAGGGATCCTCGGGGGCCTCGGCGATGTCCAGGGCCTCTTCCTCCAGGTCGCTAACCTCACGCCCGGACAAGGGCTCATCCTCCACCGTCTCCGCCGTTCGCGCCGCCACATCGGTTTTATCTTCGGACACCGCGTCGGCAAACGCGGCATCGACCGTCCCACCGCCCGAGAACATATTGGAATAATCACTCAATATCCTGGCCATGGTGTCCATGGTGACACTGAGTTCCTCCGTAAGACGAGCATTCTCTTCGCGCAACGCTTCCAATTCGCTGTCATCCGTCATTCCGCTCGCCGCCCCGGAACCCGACGCCCGCAGCGCCAGATAGGGGGACATGGCCGCCTCGACACTGATTTGGAACTGTGCCGCCCGGTTGGCATCACGCCCGCCATAGACCTCGGCGAAGGTCTGTAGCAGGCGGTATTCCTCGCGCAGGATGGTGATCTTTTCACGTTCCAGCGCATGGCCCTCCAGGCCCAGTCCCTCGGACAGAAACTGGTGCACCGCGGCCTCGCGCTGGGCCTTGTCCTTGCGCGCGCGCGCCACCAGCTGCGCCACCGCCCTGCGGTCGCGCCGGGCGGCGCTGCTGTGGCGTATCCAGTACACCAGCAGCAGCACGAAGATGACCAGCAACACCTCTCCACCGGCCAGTCCCAACCACAGACCCAGTCCGTTCATGCCGCCTCTCCCTTTTCTTCGTCCAGCGCCAGGGTCTCGTCACCGGCCCCGTCGTCCGTGGTCTCCGGCTCATCGTCATCCGGCGCCTCATCCGGCAGGCTGAATTCGTCCTCCAGCGAGACCGTTTCCGCGGCGCCGCGCCGCCGGCGCAGGAACCACCAGATCCCCAGACCGCCCGCGATCAGCAACAGATTGGTCACGCCGAAGATGACCGCGGGCATGACCCAGTCATCCTTGGCGGCCTCCTCCTTTTCGGCCCCGGGTTCGGGCCCGGACGCTTCGGCCTTGGCGGCCGGCTTTTCCGGGGCCTTGTGTTCGACCCTGGGTGCCGGCTCCGGCGCCGGCTTTTTCGGCGGGCTCACGCCCGGGGCATAGACCGGACCAAGCCGGCGCTCGATCCGATTGCCCAGGCGGCTCCTGCCCTCGATGCGGGCGAACACCGGCTGCTGCGGATCGGCCAGCGTGTATTTTCCGTCACCACCCTGCAACACCTTCCGCTCCTTGCCCTCGCCCTGCCAGACGGTGACCTGGGCGCTGGCCGCGTCCATGACCGCGCTGTCCACCTCGACCCGGGCCACCGGCCCGTCCGCCCCCGCCACGGTCTCGAGCGAGAGCGGCTCGTGCACCGCCAGGCGATAGCGCTTCTCGCGCATGAAGGTCGGGCTCTCGATGCTGAACAGCAGCTCGATCTCCGAGGCCGGGCGCGACTCGCTGTAGCGCACGCTGTAGCGCCCGTCGCCGGCGCGTTCATCGCCGTCCTGGCCCTTGTCGTTGAGATTGAGGGGATCCCGCCCGTTCTCGCTGATCGCGTCGGCCCCCACGTCGAGCAGCCGCAGGAAGGCCTTGCGCCGCACCACGCGGCCCTTGTTGCTCAGGTGCGCGCTGAGCAGGATCGGCTCGCCCACCGCCAGATGGGCGGGCAGCTCGGAGGTCTGCAGCTTGAGGTCGGTGACGATCATGACCCGGTTGTCCGGGTCCACATCGGCCTGCAGCGACCATTCGCCGCGCGCCGGCGAGGAGATGGTGATCAGGTCATAGCCCTGGTCCTTGTACCAGGCCACGCCCGCAACCAGATCGCTGTCGGTGAAGCGGTCTCCGGCCGGCGAGATCAGCACCGGATCGGGCGAGCCGGGCCGGCGGAACAGCAGGATGGTGGCCTCGCGCACGCTGGCATCGACCGTGAAACGATTGTCCTTGAGCGGCACGCCCTCGGGGCGCCCCACCTGCTCGAACACCTTGAGAAAGACCCGCTTGAGCTGTTCGGCGTTGTCCACCTGCTGATACCAGCCGCCGGTCTCGCCGGACAGGCGCTTCATCAGCTCATGGTCGGCCTTGGCGGAGAGCGCGATGGTATGGATGTGGATGCCCAACTCCTTGAGCCGGGGCAGCAGTTTTTCGAGGATACGCCGGCGCGAGGCCGCGCTCTCGACCTTGTCGCGGGACACGTCCACCATGCCATCGGTCAGCAGCACCAGGTGCCGGTTGTAATCGACCGGCGCACCCGACCAGCCCCTGGAGGCGCTCTCCAGCACGCGCTCGATATTGGTGAACATACCGGGCGAGCCGATCCGGCGCGAGGCCGCCAGAGCGCGTTTCTTCCAGGCCGGCGTGACTTCGGCCAGCGGCACCAGGGGGTTGGTCCATTTGGCAAAGGTCCAGACGCTGGCCCGGGTTCCCGGCTGCAGCAGGCCGACCAGCATGCGCAACGCGGGCCGGCGCAGATTGTGCGGGTCGTTCTGTTTCATGCTGCCGGAGATGTCGATCAGGATCCGCACATCGTTCTTCTCCGGGGCCTTGGCATGGAGCGGCGCCAGCATCAGCACCAGCAGCCCGGCCAGCCACCACCTGTTCCATCCACGCATCCGCTTCTCCCGCGCTTTTCAGTCTGAATCGGGAGGGTTAGCGGCCGCTCGCGGACAGACTTTAGGAAGGCGGGGCGTAATCGGTCAGTGGTAAGGGTTGTCCTGCCCGGGATGTACCGGCAGGAAGCGGCGATAGGCCCATTGGTACTGTTCGGGATGATCGGCGATGGCCCGCTCCACCGCCGCGTTCAGGGCGGTGGCCGCGGTCAGCGGATCGGCGTCGGCCAGTTCGGGGCCGGCCTCGAAATAGCGCATGCGATAGCGGCCGTCCGCCTGGCGCTCGGCCCACACGAACAGCACCGGGCTGCGGTGGCGCGCGGCCAGCCGCCCCAGCAGCACCATGGTGGCACAGTCGCGGCCGAAGAACGGGGCCGGCATGGCGGCGGCGCCCGCGGACTTGGGGACCTGGTCGGGCAGAATGGCCACCACCTCGCCCCTGGACAGGGTCTGGTGCAGGGCGCGGATTCCGGCGCGCGAGGTCGGCACCATGCGGATCCGGGCGATGCTGCGGCCCCGGGTCATCAGCGGCTCGATGAAGGCCTGGCGCGGCGGCCGGTACAGGCCGGTGATCGGCAATGACGGGTCGATGCCGGTGGAGACCATCTCCCAGTTGCCATGATGCGGCATGGCCAGGATCAGCCCTCTGCCCTGATCCACCAGGCGCCGCATGGTTTCAGGCAGGCCGTTGGGCTCCACCCGCCCGTCCAGGCCACGACCGGAGAGCCAGATGCGCGGCATCTCGGCATAGGTGATGGCGCTCTCGCGCAGACTGGCGCGCGCCAGGGCCTCGCGCGCCGCCGGCTCCAGTCGCGGATAGGCGATCGCCAGATTGGCCCGCACATTGCGCGCCTCGCGCCCGCCGCTGCGATACAGCACCCAGCCCACGGCCATGCCGATACGGCGCAGCGCGGGCCAGGGCAGCAAGGCCAGCAGGCGCAGCAGAGGCAGGGCGACCCAACGCATCAGACGGCCCCGCCGCGCGCGACATGCCCGGGACGGACACCGGTTACCGTTTGTCTCGGTATTGTTCTATAACTACTCATACCATCCCCACACCGGAAGAGACATGTCAGAGAGCGAAGATCCCAAGGCATTATCCCCCAAACAGGCCTGGCAGTTGATGCAGGATGACAGCCGCGCCGTGCTGGTGGACATCCGCTCCAGCATGGAATACCTGTTCGTCGGCCATCCCAAGGGTGCGGTGCATGTGCCCTGGATCGACGAGCCGGACTGGGAGGTCAACCCCGACTTCGTGACCGACATCCGCAAGCTGATGCTCGGCGGCGTGGTCTGTGCCGACGACGAGGGCTGCGCCCCGGTGATCCTGATCTGCCGCAGCGGCAAGCGTTCGCTGGAGGCCGGCCGCGCCCTGATCAAGGCCGGCGTGAAAAACGTCATGCACGTGGACGAGGGCTTCGAGGGCGAGCTGGACGAGGAACACCATCGCGGCACCACCGGCGGCTGGCGTTTCCACGGCCTGCCCTGGGAGCAGTGTTGAAGCCGACGCGCGAGCGCCGCATACTGCCGACCTGAGAGTTTCATCCCCACCGGCCAAGGCATGCAAGAAACCGTAGTACGCTGTAACGACCCCCTGGCGGCCCCGCTGCGGGAGGTGCTCCGTCCCTACCGACTGGAAGTGGTCGATGTCCCCGCCGGCAAGCCCATCCCCGGCAGCTTCTGGGGCGACAGCGAGGCCGGACTGATCGGCGCCCGCCTGTACGTGCGCCCGGACACCCCCCTGCACTCCGCCCTGCACGAGGCCTGTCACTATATCTGCATGGATCAGACACGCCGCGACGGCCTGCATACCGACGCCGGCGGCGGCTACGACGAGGAGAACGGGGTCTGTTATCTGCAGATCCTGCTGGCCGAACGCTTTCCCGGCTATGGCCGCGCCGGCATGCTGCGCGATATGGACGCCTGGGGTTACAGCTTCCGCCTCGGCTCGGCGCGCGCCTGGTTTCACGAAGACGCGGAAGACGCATTGGAATGGCTAAAGGCCCACCAAATAGTGGATAATTCCGGTTGCCCCACTGGGGCACTGCGTCTGGATACTATAACCAACACTTCGGAATCATGATGATAAAAAAGTGTCTCTTCCCCGCGGCCGGTTACGGCACGCGCTTCCTCCCCGCCACCAAGGCCATGCCCAAGGAGGTCATGCCGATCGTGGACAAGCCGCTCATCCAGTACGGAGTCGAGGAGGCCCTGGATGCCGGCATGTACGACATCGCCATGGTCACCGGTCGCGGCAAGCGCGCCCTGGAGGACCACTTCGATGTCAGTTACGAGCTGGAACACCAGATCAGCGGCACCGACAAGGAGGCGCGCCTGAGCTCCATCCGCCGCCTGATGGAGGAATGCACCTTCTCCTACACCCGCCAGAAGGAGATGCTGGGCCTGGGCCATGCCATCCTCACCGGTGAGCCCCTGATCGGCCGCGAGCCCTTTGGCGTGATCCTCGCCGACGACCTGTGCGATGGTGAGGGTGACGGCGTAATGTCACAACTGGCGCGGGTCTATGCCAAATACCGCTGCAGCGTGGTGGCCATCGAGGAAGTGCCCGAGGACGAGGTCAGCAAATACGGCGTGATCGCCGGCTCCTCCATCGAGGACGGCCTCTATATGATCTCGGACATGGTGGAAAAACCGGCGCCGGAGGACGCCCCCTCCAACCTGGCCATCATCGGCCGCTACATCCTGACTCCGGACATCTTCGACATCCTGCGCGAGACCCCGCCGGGCAAGGGCGGCGAGATCCAGATCACCGACGCCCTGCTGCTGCAGGCCCGGCGCAACATGGTGCTGGCCTACAAGTTCAAGGGCACGCGCTTCGACTGCGGCAGCATGGAAGGCTTCGTGGCCGCCACCAACCACTACTATCAGCGCAGCCGATCGGCCGAACCGGCCTGAGGGCCGGTCCCCAGCAGGCGCAGAAAGGCCGCGGCCTTGTCCCATGCCTCGCGAAACTCCGCCTCCGCGGTCGAGTCCGCGACGATGCCCCCGCCGGCCCAGTAACGCAACCGCCGTCCCTGACGGACCAGGGTGCGGATGCTGATGCTGCTGTCCAGGCCACCGTCGAAACCCAGGCGCAACACGCTGCCGCAATAGACCTCGCGGCTGACCGGCTCCAGCTCGTCGATGATCTGCATCGCCCGGTGCTTGGGCGCGCCGGTCACCGAGCCCCCGGGAAAACAGGCCCTGAGCAGATCCAGCGCGTCACGGCCCGGCGCCAGTTCCCCCTGCACCGTGCTGACCAGATGGTGCACCGTGGCATAGGACTCCACCGCGAACAGCCGCGGCACCTCGATGCTGCCGGGACGGCAGACCCGGCCCAGATCGTTGCGCAGCAGATCCACGATCATCAGATTCTCGGCCCGGTCCTTGGGGCTGTCCGCCAGCTCGGCGCGCAGCCGCGCATCCTCGTCCGGATCCTCCGCGCGCGGCCGGGTGCCCTTGATCGGCCGGGTACTGACCCGCCCCTCCCGCAATGACAGAAACTGCTCGGGCGAATTGCTCAGCAGCTGGAAATCGCCAAAATCCATGAAGGCCCCGTAGGGGGCGGGACTGAAGCGGCGCAGGCGCCGGTACAGCGACCAGGCCGGCTCGTCCGAGGCCGCCTCCAGACAACGGGTCAGATTGACCTGATAGATGTCCCCATCACGCAGATAGCGGCCGGCCCGCTCGAAGGCCACTGCATAGTCCGGCCAGGGCAGACTGGCCGCGCCGAGACGGCCGGGCACGGGCGTCGCCTCCGCCACGGGCGCCGGCGCGCGCAAGCGCCCGCACAGATCACGCCAGCGTTTGCGGGTGGCCGGATCCCGCCCCTGGCCCACCAGCCAGGCCCGGCGCCGCCGGTGGTCGCTGACCACCGCCCAATCGTACAGACCCAGCACCGCCACCGGCAGTTCGACCGGATGGGCCGCGCCCAGCTCCTCCCACTCCCGGCCCAGTTCATAGCCCAGATAGCCGACCACCCCGCCCGCGAAGGGCAACCCCGCCGGGACCGGGACCGGCGTCCCAAGCCACTCGTGCAGCAGTCCATCCAGCAGTCCCCCCTCACCCGGGGCAAGGCGCTGCAGCGCCCGAGGCGCGGCGGTCAGGATGTCATAGCGCCCCAGACCGTCGCCGCTGTCCAGCCAAACCGGCACCGGCAGGTCGTCAATGGCCGCGAACCAGGCGGCCGCGTCCGGCCGCCAGGCCAGTTCCTCGATCATCAGCCCGCCCATGCCGGCCTCCGTGAGACACATGACGGCCCCGTCGGCACGAAAGACCCAGGGTCATGAATGAGACAACACCTCACTGACAACACTGCGTATCAGGCCACTCCGAGTCATTCCATGCGCCTTGGCGTAGCGGTCCATCTGCGCCACCAGGCCGCGCGGCAGTGATACATTCACGCGTGTGGGCTTGGTGTCCAGACGGCTGGTATCGATGTCCACCAACAGCCACACTCCCCCCTTATACTGCTCGTCATTCATCAATTCATCCAGCGCGGTGGGTGCCGGCAGGTCCATGTCCTCACCTTCACAGTAGACCTCCACCGCTTCCTGCACCTTGGCGGGGATCTGGTCCCACTCATCCGCGGCACTGAAGCAACCGGGGAAATCCGGCACGATCACCCCATGGGCATGCTGCTCGTCACCAGGATGTACATAGACGGGATAGATCATCACTCACCTCCATTTCCAACCGGCTTGTTGGAAGATACTGCGCAGGGTCCCGATCGTTATGTCCTTGCGCGGATGGGGCACCACCACATGGCCCGGCTTATCCGGATGTTTGAACTTTTCATGGTCGCCCTTGCCGCCAACCCTCACCCATCCATCGGCCTTCAGACGCTTGATCAGTTCCCTGCTGTTCACGGACAGAATTATACACAAATATACACAAAACGAGATGGCAAGTCCGCTGCGCCCAGCATGTCCGGTTATTTGGGGAATCGTTTTTGGAAAGCAAGAAAAAAGGGCTACGCAATAAAGCGTAACCCTTTGATTTATTGGTG
Source organism: Sedimenticola sp. (assembly GCA_027024025.1). Classification (GTDB taxonomy): domain Bacteria; phylum Pseudomonadota; class Gammaproteobacteria; order Chromatiales; family Chromatiaceae; genus MONJU. The sequence goes on along the minus strand of JALVTT010000135.1, from coordinate 13,457 downwards.
GGTCGTACAGGATTCGAACCTGTGACCAATTGATTAAAAGTCAACTGCTCTACCAACTGAGCTAACGACCCTCGATCTGCCCCGCAGCGCCCCTGCGGGAAGCGCGCATTATACCCGAGCCGGCGTCAGGCTCAACCCCCTTTCGGGCCTCAGACGGCCTCCAGCCGGCGCAGGCCGCCGGGCAGCAGTTTGAGATCCACCAGACCGGTGATCAGTGCCTTGAAGAAGGTGGCCTCGTCCTCGTACACCATCTTGTAGTACTGCACCTTCATGGTCAGGGCCGAGCCCAGGAAGATGGCCCCGAAGGTGAGCATGGAACCGACCGCCAGGGTCGAGATGCCGGTGATCGCCTGGCCGATGGTGCAACCCATGGCCAGCACCCCGCCAAAGCCCATCAGCGCCGCGCCAATCACGTGATTGAGCACGTCCGAGCGCGAGCTGAACCACTCGATGCGGAAGCTGCGGCTGATCAGGGACCACAGGAAGGAGCCCAGCAAAACCCCGGCCACCGCCATGACGCCGAAGGTCAGCAGGCTGGACTGCATGCCCGAGGCCAGATAGCCCAGGGTCTGCCCCAGGGGGTTGATGAAGGTGAAGGACTGCGGCGACAGCGGACGCCCGGCCGCGGGCTTGCCCGCGTCGGAGTCGGCCAGCATGTCCCACTGCTCGTAATACTCGCTGAGCCGCAGGCTCTCGCCGTCGGCGTCGATGGTGATATTGCTGGTCACATACCAGGCCGCGAGCACCGCCAGACCGACAACCAGGCCGCCCAGGATGTTGTCGCGATTGGCGCGGAACTCGGACGACTTGAGCACAAAGACCAGCAGCGCCGCCCCGATCAGCATACCCACCACGAGGCGGGCCAGCAGGACGTTGTCCGGCGAGATCAGGGTGCCCAGATCCTGCTTGTCGCCCACCTGCACCGACATCGGCCGGATCCAATCGTAGAACAGCACGCTCATCAGGGTCTTGTCGGAGCCGGGGAAGGGGTTGATCATGAAATAGGCGATCACGCCGATGATGGCGAACACCACCAGCGACTTGAGGTTGCCGCCGCCGATGCGGATCAGGCACTTGTTGCCGCAGCCGCTGGCCAGGGTCATGCCGATGCCGAACATCAGGCCCCCGAACACATTCTCCGCCACCAGCAGCAGGCCGCCGCGATAGGGCGGAAAGGCGCTGTCGGCGTTCACCAGGCCGAGATACTCGAGCACGTTCACCCCGATCACCGCCACGGCGATCGCCAGCAGCCAGGCGCGCAGACGCCCGGTATCGCCCATGTTCACAAAGTCCGAGATGGCCCCCATGGTGCAGAAATTGGTCTTGTTGACCACCGCGCCCATGACCAGGGCGATGATGAAGGCGCCCCACAGCATGGCCGACTGGGCGTCCAGAAAATTATCGAACTGCATCTCTCTCCTCCAGGATCTCGGTGTTATCTCGCGTTAGACGCCGGCAGCGCCGGTTTATTCCGCCTCGCGGTAGCGGGTCGGGTCCGGCACCCCGGCCCGGGCGAATCCCTCGGCGCGCAGGCGGCAGGAGTCGCAGCGACCGCAGGCCCGGCCCTGCGCGTCGGCCTGGTAACAGGAAACGGTCAGGCCATAGTCCACGCCCAGGCGCAGGCCCTCGCGGATGATCTCGTCCTTGCCCAGGTCCACCAGCGGCGCATGGATGTGAAAGCGCTCGCCCTCCACCCCGGCCCTGGTGGCCAGGTTGGCCAGGGTCTCGAAGGCCGCCAGATATTCGGGCCGGCAATCGGGGTAGCCGGAATAGTCCACCGCGTTGACCCCCACGAACAGGTCACGCGCGCCGAGCACCTCGGCCCAGCCCAGCGCCAGGGACAGGAACACCGTGTTGCGTGCCGGCACATAGGTGACCGGGATACCCTCGCCGCCCTGCTCCGGCACCGCGATGTCCGGATCGGTCAGCGCCGAGCCACCGATCCCGTCCAGCGCCAGGGGCAGGATCTTGTGTTCGACCACCCCCAGGGCCTCCGCCACCCGGCGCGCCGCGTTCAGTTCGGCCAGATGGCGCTGTCCGTAGTCCAGGCTCATGGCGTGACAGGCGTAGCCCTGTTCCCGGGCGATCGCCAGGGTGGTGGCCGAATCCAGGCCGCCGGAGAGCAGTACCACCGCCTTTTTCGGTTCCCCATTCCGGCTCATCGTCCCGCCTCGTCTCCCCACAGGATCTTGTGCAATTGCAGCTGGAAGCGCACCGGCAGGCGGTCACGCAGGATCCACTCCGCCAGGGTCGCCGGCTCCAGGCTCCCGGCCACCGGCGAGAACAGGACCTCGCAGCGGCTGTCCAGATCGTACTCGCGCAAGCGGGCGCGGCTCCACTGATAGTCGGCCTCGTCGGCGATCACGAATTTCACCTGGTCGCGCGGCCGCAGACAATCGATATTGGCATAGCGGTTGCGCCCGCTCTCACCCGAGCCCGGCGGCTTGAGATCCATGACCCGGCTGACACGCGCATCGACCTCGCCGATGTCCAGCGCGCCGCTGGTCTCCAGTGACACCTCGTGGCCGGCATCGCACAGCCGCTCCAGCAGCTCCAGGCAGCCCGGCTGCGCCAGCGGCTCGCCGCCGGTGACCGTGACATGGCGCGCGCCGGCCGCCGCGACCCGGGCCAGTATCTGCTCCAGGTCCATGCGCTCGCCCCCCTGAAAGGCATAGGCGGTATCGCACCAGCGGCAGCGCAGGGGACAGCCGGTGAGGCGCACGAACACCGTGGGCCAGCCCACGCTGCGCGACTCGCCCTGCAGGGAATGAAAGATCTCGGTGACGCGCAGACGGATGCCCATGGACCTGCCGCAGGGGTCGGCTCAATGCGCCTTTTGCAGTTTCTTCAGCTGCGCGCGGGCCAGGCCGGCCGCCGGCGAGGAGGGATATTTGCTAAGCAGGGACTCGAAGGTCCGGCGCGCCTGCTTGCGCTGGCCCGAAGCGGCCTGGATGCGCCCGATCTTGTACAGGGCGCCCGGCACCTTGGGGCTGTCGGGATAGGACTGGACCAGCTTGTTGAAGGCCGCCAGGGCCTGCTTGTTCTTCTGCGCCACGTAGTAGGACTCACCCAGCCAGTAATGCGCATTGGCCGCCAGCGGCGAGTCCGGGTAGTCCTTGAGAAAACGCTCGAAGGCCGCCGCCGCCTCATCGTAGCGGCGCGCCTGCGGACTGAGCAGGGCATAGGCCGCCTTGTAGTCGGCCTCCATCCTGGCCGGGTCCGCGGCCTTGCCCGCGGCGGCCGCCTGCCCCCCGCCGGCCGGCGTCGGCGCGGCGGCACCCTGCGCCCCGGCCGGGCCCGGGGTGGCCGTGTTGCCGCCGCCGGCCTGCTGCAGGGCCGTGATGCGCTGATCCACGTCCTGGTAGATGTCACGCTGGCGCCGGCGCAGCTGGGCCAGCTCGTGCTGCAGGGTCTCGATATCGCCCCGCAGACGGCTGTTCTCCTCGCGCAGGGCCTGCAGCGACAGGGTCAGCTCGGTAATGGCCTCGACCCGGCGCTCCAGGCGCTGCAGCCGCTGCTCCTGGGTCAGGCCGCTGACCGCGGGGGCCGCCGATGCCGCAACGACCGGCAGCGCCAGCAGCCCCAGGATGGCAAGACGTATCCTCATGCGGCGCGATCAGTAGACCAGCACGGCGCGGCGGTTCTTGGCCCAGGCGGCCTCGTTGTGGCCCAGGGCCTCGGGACGCTCCTCGCCATAGCTGATGGTGTTGAGCTGCGAGGGGTTCACGCCCTCGGCCTCCAGGAACTGCTTGACCGAATTGGCGCGGCGCTCGCCCAGGCCGATGTTGTACTCACGCGAGCCGCGCTCGTCGCAATGGCCCTCGATGGTCAGATTGGTCGCGGGATGGGCCACCAAATAGGCCGCGTGCGCCCGCAGCACGTCATAGAACTCGGGGCGGATGTTGCTCTTGTCGAAATCGAAGTAGATCTTGCGTACCGACAGCGGGCTGTTCGGATCCTCCAGCGGATTGCCGGCGGTGGCCCCGCCCTGCTGGGCGCCCGAGGTTTGGGCACCCGAACCGCCCTCGACCACGTCGGCACCGCCACCCGCGTTACCGGCGCTCTCGTCGCGGGTGCCGGTACTGGAACAACCCGCAAACAGCAGGGCCGCTGCAATCATGGCCAGCCAGGCCAGGCGTTTCGTCTTCATCGTTCAACTCCTCTCTTGGTTGTAAGCACCGAACGATCCCATCCCGGACCGCCACAGCGCGTGTTCAGCACAGACACTGTCTGCGCCCTGCCTCGAAACCGGTCTGCGCCGGTTCTGGCGGCCCATTCCTGCATGGACCGCGGGAAACGCCGGATCTTCAGCGCGCCTCCTGGTAATAGGGCGACCAGGCGGGCTCGCGCACATCGCCCACCTGGATGGCGAGACGCTGGCGCACGCGGCCGTCGGTGGAGACCGCCTCCAGCACCCCCTTGCCATCCTCTCTGCCTGCATAAATTATCATGCTGCCGTTGGGCGCGAAACTCGGAGATTCATCCAGACTGCCCCGGCTCATGACCTGCAGCGAGCCGTTCTCAGTATCCAGCATTCCTATCCGGTAGTCTCCATTGACCCGCGTGACCAGGGTCAAATAACGGCCATCGGGCGCATAAGAGGCGCGCGCGTTGTAGCTGCCCTCGAAGGTCAGGCGCCTGGGCGTGCCTCCGCTGACCGGGATCTGGTAGATCTGCGGCGTACCGCCCCGGTCGGAAGTGAAGACGATCGCACTGCCGTCCGGCGACCAGGCCGGCTCGGTATCGATGGCCCAGTGATGGGTCAGCTGGCGCAGGCTGCGGCGGCGCAGGTCCATAATGTAGATGTCGGGGTTGCCGCCCTTGGACAGGGTCATGGCCAGGCGGCGGCCGTCCGGCGACCAGGCCGGCGCGCCGTTGATGCCCTTGAACGAGGTCAGCTTCTCGCGCCGTCCGGTGAAGACCTCCTGCACCCAGATCGAAGGCCGCCCCTTCTCGAAGGAGACATAGGCGATGCGCCGCCCGTCCGGCGACCAGGCCGGCGACATCAGCGGCTCGGTGGAGGTCACGATGGTCTGGGCGTTGTAGCCGTCGGCGTCCGCCACCTTGAGATGGACCGTCTCGCGGCCCTTGCGGTCGCGCACCGAGGTGATGTAGGCGATGCGGGTATCGAAGGCCCCGCGCTGACCGATCAGCTCCTCGTAGATCAGATCGGCGATGCGGTGCGCGGTGGAACGCAGATCGTGCTGGGTGGTGGGAAAGCTGTAGCCGGTGATCTGCTCGCCCCGGAACACGTCGAACAGGCGGAACCTGACCAGATAGCCCCCCTTGCCGTTGTCGGCCACCTCGCCGATGACCAGGTTCTCCATGTTCAGCGCGCGCCAGTCGCGGAAGTCCACCTGATCGGCGCGGCTGGGCCGGGCCAGCATGTCCTTGAGCGGCAGGGTGCGGAAGCGTCCGCTGCGCGCCAGATCGGCGGTGATCACCGCCGCCACGTCCTGCCGCGGCGGGGCGCCGCCGCCGGTATGCGGGAAGGGCACCACGGCGATGGGCAGCGCGCCCTCGGCGCCCTGGGTGATCTCGATCTCCAGCGCCCGGGCCGGCGTCAGCGCCAGCCCCACAAACAGGAGAAGGATGAGTTTGAGCAATTTTTGCGACATCAGTTCAGACTCTTGGACGGATCGAAGACAAATGTGTGATTACGAAACTCGCTCAGCCCGCGCAGCGCAGGGTCGTCCGGCATGGGCAGCGGGTCGGCCTTCCAGACCGCGGACACCACCGAGCGGTCGAAGGCGTCGTTGCCGCTGCCCTTCACCACACTGACCGCGAGCACGCTGCCGGTCGGCCCCAGGCGCACCTGGATGCGGCATTTCAGGCCCTGCTCCAGGGTGCCCGGCGGCGCGATCCACTTGCGCGCCACCTTGTCCTGGATCAGACGCACGATGCGCGCCGCCTCGCTGGCCCTCTGTTCGGCCTCGAACTGGGCCTGGAGTTCCTTCTCGCGCGCCGCCTGCTCGGCGCGGGCCCGCGCCTCGGCCTCGCGTTTTCTGCGCGCGGCCTCGGCCTTGCGGCGTTTTTCCGCCTCCCGTTTCCTGCGTTCGGCCTCGGCCCTGGCCTTTTCCTGCGCCTTGCGCTTGGCCTCGGCGCGGGCCTGCTCCTCGGCCTTGCGCTTGGCCTCGATGGCCGCCAGGCGCTTGCGCTCGGCCTCCTGACGCCGCTTCAGCTCCTGTTCCTTCTTCTTCAGCGCGGCGATGCGCCGCTTCTCGGCCTCCGCCTTGCGCCGGGCCTCGGCCTCGGCCTTGAGACGCGCCTTGCGCTCCCGCTCCAGCCTGGCCAGGCGGCGCTTTTCCCGCTCGCGCCGCTTCTTCAGTTCGGCCAGGCGTTTCTCCTCGCGGCGGCGCGCCTGCAGGCTCTGCTGCTTGCGCTTGTCCCGGCTGCGCAGGCGTTCCAGTTCCTTGCGCACCGCGCGCTCGTCCACCACCCGGGCGTGCACCACCGGCGCATTGGCCGCCAGCGGCTTGGGCTTTTCGCGCCAGTCCACCCCGACCACCAGAAAGGCCACCAGCCCCAAATGCAGCAGCAGCGCGGCCAGAAAGGCCAGTGGATTACGTCGGATAATGGCAAACATCGCTCATCACTCAGCCCGGATCGGTCAACAGCCCCACCGATGCCGCGCCGGCCTGCTGCAACAACACCATCAGGCGCACCACCTGCGCATAGGCCACGTCCCGGTCGCCCTTCACCAGCACCGGCGCGCGCGGATTGTGGCGGATCAGGGCCGCGGCCTTGACCGCCAGGGCCTGGGCGTCCAGCGGCACGCTCTTGTCGTCGTCATAGGTGACGTAGTAGCGCCCGGCCTTGTCCACGGTGAACACGATGGGACGCTGCGCGTCCTCCTTCAGCGGGTTGGCGTCCGCCCGCGGCAGCTCCACCTTGACGCCCTCGGTGAGCAGCGGCGCGGTGATCATGAAGATCACCAGCAACACCAGCATCACGTCGATATAGGGGACGACGTTGATCTCGGCCATGGGGCGGCGGGTCTTCTGCCGGTGTGCCATGCGCCCCTCCTCAGCGCCGCCGCGTCTTGACGTGGGCCTGGCGCTGCAGGATGTTGGAGAACTCCTCGACGAAATCGTCGTAGCGGTTCTCCAGTCGCTGCACCATGTTGGCGTACTTGTTGTAGGCCACCACCGCCGGGATGGCGGCGAACAGGCCCATGGCGGTGGCAATCAGGGCCTCGGCGATGCCGGGCGCGACCAGGTTGAGGGTGGCCTGCTTGACGTTGCCCAGGGCGTGAAAGGCGTTCATGATGCCCCACACGGTGCCGAACAGGCCGACATAGGGGCTGGTGGAGCCGACCGTGGCGAGAAAGCTGAGGTGGTGCTCCAGGTCGTCCAACTCGCGGCTCATGGCGACCTTCATGGCGCGGCGCGCGCCCTCGACCAGGGCCATGGGCTCCACCGAGGGGTTCTCGCGCAGGCGCGCGAACTCGCGGAATCCGGCATGGAAGATGGATGCCTGGCCGCGCAGGCCGTCGCGGTCGCGGTCGACCGCGCGGTACAGCTCGCCCAGATCGCCGCCGGACCAGAAACGCTGCTCGAACTCGTCGGCCTCGCGGCGCGCCCGCTTGAGCACGCGCGAGCGGTCGAAGATCATGGTCCAGGACAGCAGCGAGGCCAGCACCAGCGAGGCCATCACCAGCTGTACCAGCGGACTGGCATTGAGCACCAGGGTGAGGAAGGAGAGATCGGTACTGGCTGTCATCGGGGATCCCGGTTCGGTTGCAGTTTTTCTCTTATCGGGGCCGGGATGCGCGTGGGCCGCATGTCGCGCGCCCGCAGGCATACCACCCGCACCCGGCCGTGGCACAACAGGGCCTGGTCGGCGCTCCGCCAGACCTGCTGCCGGAAATCGATGGCCGCGCCGGTCACCCCTTCGACCGTGCTGCGCACCTCGAGTTCATCGTTGAAGCGCGCCGGTCGCTCATACTCCAGGCCCACCTGGCGCACCGCGAACAGCACGCCCGGATCCCGCATCAGGGCGTCCTGCTCGAAGCCCAGGGCGCGCAGCCATTCGGTGCGCGCCCGCTCCATGTAACGCAGATAGTTGGCATAGAACACCACCCCGCCGGCGTCGGTGTCCTCGTAATAGATCCGGATGGGCCAGGTAAATTCCATGTTCTACTCCATGCCTGCGCGCCGGGCCAGGAACACCGTCACTCCCCGAACAGATCGGCGGCCTCCCCGTGCCGCGGCGGACGCAGCCCGAAGTGCGCCCAGGCCGCGCGGGTGGCGAGGCGTCCGCGCGGCGTGCGGATCAAAAAGCCCTGCTGGATCAGGTAGGGCTCGACCACGTCCTCCAGGGTGCCGCGTTCCTCGCCAATGGCGGCGGCCAGGTTGTCCAGCCCCACCGGACCGCCCTCGAACTTGTGGATCACCGCCTCGAGCAGGCGCCGGTCCATGTGGTCGAAGCCGTTCTGGTCCACCTTGAGCATCTGCAGGGCGGCATCCGCCACCGCCGCGTCCACCCGCCCGTCGGTCTTGACCTGGGCATAGTCGCGCACCCGGCGCAGCAGGCGGTTGGCGATGCGCGGGGTGCCGCGCGAGCGGCGCGCGATCTCATGCGCGCCGGCGGCGTCCATGTCCACGCCCAGGATGTCGGCCGAACGGCGCACGATGCGCGCCAGTTCCTCCACCGAGTAGAACTCCAGGCGCTGCACGATGCCGAAGCGGTCGCGCAGCGGCGAGGTGAGCAGGCCGGCGCGGGTGGTCGCGCCGACCAGGGTGAAGGGCGGCAGATCGACCTTGATCGAACGCGCGGCCGGCCCCTCGCCGATCATGATATCGAGCTGGTAGTCCTCCATCGCCGGGTACAGGACCTCCTCCACCACCGGGCTGAGGCGGTGGATCTCGTCGATGAACAGCACATCGCGCGGCTCCAGGTTGGTGAGCAGCGCCGCCAGGTCGCCGGGCTTCTCCAGCACCGGGCCGGAGGTCTGGCGCAGGTTGACTCCCATCTCGTTGGCGATGATGTGCGACAGGGTGGTCTTGCCCAACCCCGGGGGGCCGAAGATCAGCACATGGTCCAGCGCCTCGCCGCGATCGCGCGCGGCGGGAATGAAGATCTCCATCTGCTCGCGCACCGCCGGCTGGCCCACGTACTCGGCCAGGGTGCGGGGCCGGATCGCGCGGTCGATGGCGGCATCGTCCGCGGCGGGTTCGGCGGTTACCAGTCGGTCGGCATCGCTCATGGGTCGCTCATCTGTGCCTGGGTCGGGCCCCATTATGCGGGATCAGCGCCCCGCCTGCAGGGCCGCCTTGATCAGATCCTCGGTGCCCAGGCCCTCGCCATCCACCGCGCGCAGCATGCGCTGCGCCTCGGCCGGCTTGTAACCCAGCGCCTGCAGGGCGCTGAGGGCGTCGTCGAAGGGCGAGGCCTGGGCCGCGACCACCCCGCCCCGGGCCGCCGGCAGCGGGGCCGGGCCGCCCGCCAGGCCATCCAGACGGTCGCGCATCTCCACGATCAGGCGCTCGGCGGTCTTCTTGCCGATCCCGGGCAGGCGGGTCAGGGCGGCCACATCGCCGGCCTGTATGGTCAGACTGAACTCGTCCGCCGACATGCCGGAGAGGATCGCCAGGGCCACCTTGCCGCCCACCCCGCTGACCTTGAGCAGGGCGCGGAACAGGGCCCGGTCGTTCTCGCTGGCGAAGCCGTACAGCACATGCGCGTCGTCGCGGATCGCCAGGTGGGTGTGCAGGGTGACCGGGGAGTCGTCGCCCGGCAGCACATAGAAGGTGGACATGGGCGCCTCGATCTCGTAGCCCACGCCGTTGACATCCAGCAGCAGAAAGGGCGGCCGGCGCGACAACACCCGTCCCCGCAGCAGGCCGATCATGCCCGACCCCGCAGGCGTTCCAGATTGGCGTGGCTGTGCGCGTGGCACAGGGCGATGGCCAGGGCGTCGGACTCGTCCAGCCCCATCCTGCCCTGCAGACCCAACAAGATGCGAACCATGTGCTGTACCTGTTCCTTTTCCGCCCCGCCGTTGCCGACCAGGGCCTGTTTGACCGCGCGCGGGGTGTATTCGAACACCGGCAGGCCGTGCCGCACCGCCGCCACGATGGCCGCGCCACGCGCCTGTCCCAGCTTGAGCGCGGCCCCGGCGTTCTTGGCCATGAACACCTGCTCCACCGCCACCTCGGCGGGCCGGTGCTCGCCCAGGACGGCGTCGATGCCGTGGAAGATCTCGCCCAGGCGCGCCGCGAAATCCTCCCCCGCGGTGCGCACGCAGCCGCTGGCCACGTAACGGCTGTGGCGGCCGTCGCTCTCGATCACCCCGAAACCGGTGATGCGCGATCCGGGGTCGATGCCGAGGATGCGAACCGCCATGCCGCGGCCGCTCAGCCCAGTTCCTCGAGCACGTCCTCGGGGATGTCGGCGTTGGTATAGACCTCCTGCACGTCGTCCAGATCCTCCAGGAAGTCGATCAGGCGCATGACCTTCTCGGCGCCCTCGCGGTCCACCGGGCTGAGGGTGTCGGCCTCGAAGGTGATCTCGGCGTTGGCCGGTTCCAGGCCGGCGTCCAGCAGGCCCTGCTTGACCTGTTCGAAATCCGCCGGCTGGGTATAGACATCCACCGAGCCGTCGTCGTTGCTCACCACGTCGTCCGCGCCGACCTCCAGCGCCGCCTCCATGATGGCGTCCTCGTCCGCCCCGGGGGGGAAGCTGATCACGCCCTTCTTGTGGAACATATAGGCCACCGAGCCGTCGGTGCCCAGATTGCCGCCGTGCTTGGTGAAGGCATGGCGCACCTCGGAGGCGGTGCGGTTGCGGTTGTCGGTCAGGCAGTCGACGATCACCGCGATGCCGCCGGGCGCATAGCCCTCGTAGCGGATCTCGTCGTAATTGCCCTCCTCCTCGCCGCCGGCGCCGCGCTTGATCGCGCGCTCGATGGTGTCGATGGGCATATTGGCGCCCTTGGCCTTGTCCACCGCGAGGCGCAGACGGGGGTTGGCGTCCAGCTCACCGCCGCCCTGCTTGGCGGCCACCGTGACCTCCCGGATCAGTTTCGACCAGAGCTTGCCGCGCTTCTTGTCGTTCGCCGCCTTCTTGTGCTTGATATTGGCCCATTTACTGTGACCTGCCATCGGGATACCTCGCGTAATCCAAGTACCAAAAACGCGCCGATTCTACCAGTTACCGGGCCGCGCCGCGAAACCGGCCGACTCAAGTTTCCCGCGTCCGGGCCGATGCCTCCTGCATCATGGCCAGTCAACGCTTTTCCCTGACCCTGCTCCCGGTGATGCCGGCCACCGCCGACCGGGTGCGCCGTCTGCTGGCGGACCCGCGCAGCACCCATGCCGACTTCGAGCAACCGCTGCTGCATGACCCCGGCGCGACGCTGGCGCTGTACCAGACGGTGGAGCGGATCCGCCCCGGCGCCGGCGAGGAGATCACCGGCCCCGCGCACGCCCTTTCGATGATCGGCCACGAGGCCTTCCGCCAGACATTCGCCCGGCTGCCGGAGATCGGCGAGCGGCGCATCCGCCACCTCCTCTCTCCCGCCTTCGCCTGGAGCCAGGCCGCGCACGCCGGCTGGTACGCCCGGGAGATCGGCGCCCTGATGGGCTATGGCCATCCGGGCGAGCTGCAGGTGGCCGCCCTGCTGCAGCAACCGGCGGTGCTGTGGCTGTGGCAGCACGACTTCGAGAGCGCCGCCCGCGCCACCCAGGCGATGCGTGACGGCGTGCCCCTGGAGCAGGCCTTCGGCGCCGAGCTGCGCGAGCCCCTGCGGCATGCCAACCAGCGCCTGGCCAGGGACTGGCGGCTGCCGCGCCTGGCGCGCGAGGCGATCGGCGACTGGGACCCGGCCAACCGCCTGCCGCAGAGCGTGTCCCTGGCCGCCAATCTGGCCGAGACCGCCTGCGCGGGCTGGCAACCGGAGGCCGTCGAGCTGCAGGCCACCCTGTTGTCCGAACTGCTGCCCCACCACCATCGCGACGCGCAGACCTGGTGGTACCGCCAGACCGTGGAGGCCGCGCGCGCCCTGCGGCCCCTGGACTGCCCGCTGCCGGCGCGCGAGCTGTTGTACCTGCCCGGCGGCGAGGAGGAGGTCGAGCTGCCCCCCCTGCCCGGGCGCCGCAGGCCGGCCCCCAAGGCCGATCTGCAGGCCCGGCTGCTGGCGACCCTGCGCGGACTGCTCGAACAGGGCGGGGTGGAGCGGGTGGTGTTCGCCATGCTCAGCCGCGACCGCCAGCGCCTGCGCGCGCGCCTGGCCCTGGGCCAGCCGGCCAGGACCGGCCCGGCCGCGCTGGACCTGGCGGTGCGCCAGAAGCACCTGTTCGCCCTGCTCCTGGGCAAGCGTCAGTCGGTGCTGCTGAGCCCGGACAAGATGACCCGCTACGCGCCCTACCTGGACCCCCTGCCGCTGGACGCCCAGGCCCGCCGGGGCTTCTACGCCGGCGCCCTGGTCGCCAACAACCGCCCGCTGGGCATCCTGTACGCCGACGGCGGGCGCATCGACAGCCAGGGCTACCGCCGCTTCCTGCGCCACGCCGGCCTGGTGTCCCGGCTGCTCGAAAAACGTCACAGCCAGGCGGCTTGATCGGGCCTCGCGGACATGCAAGGATTCGCCCCCTTGCCGAGCCAGGAGCCAACGATGAGCGAGACCAAGGAACATCCCGTACCGACCGAGATCAATCTGCATCGCAAGTCGCGCCTGCTGGAGGTCAGCTATTCGGATGGCCGGACCTTCCTCCTGCCCTGCGAGTACCTGCGCGTGTACTCCCGCGCGGCCGAGGAACAAAGCCGCGAGGGGCCCATCGTGGGCAAGGAGTCGGTCAACATCGAACGCATCGAGCCCCAGGGCACCTATGCCGTGCGCATCGTGTTCGACGACGGGCACGACACCAGCATCTATTCCTGGGAGACGCTCTATGACCTGGGCGTCAACCAGGAACGCTACTGGGCGGACTACCTGGAACAGCTGGCCGCGGCCGGCTATGAGCGCGGCGGCACCCGCCCCGGCGCGGACAGCGAGGATCAGCGCCTGAACATCACGGTGATGTATTTCGCCTATCTGGCCAACAAGATGCGCCGCGAGTCCGAACAGCTCAACCCGCCCGCCTCGGTGAAGGACGTGGAGGGCCTGCTGCAGTGGCTGCAGCGGGTGAAGGGCGAGCGCGGCTACCTGCTGGCGCCGGAACACGTGCGCATCACGGTCAACAAGCAGTTCGCCGAACCCTATACCCGTCTGGACAACGGCGACGAGGTGGCCATCGTGCCCAACTCGCCCAACCCGCCGGCGCCGCCGAAGACATAATCGATCGCCTCGCGGTTGCTCCAGGAAAACACCCGCCGCGCGGCCTCGCGCGCCCTCAGCCAGCGCCAGCGCCGGTGCTCGGCGGGGTTCAGATGCGGCATGCGCGCGGCTCCGAGACAGGCCATGAACCAGTGTTCGGTATTGCAGCGCGTGCCCGGCGCGTAACGCGCCGTCCAGG